>CAVAUJ010000015.1:39075-48300 GCA_963591995.1 Succinivibrio sp. | reverse complement strand
CCAGCTGCAGGTAATAGCTATCGGAATTCACTTCCGCGGTATAGCCGGCGAACAGCTGGATTTCATATTGATGCTCCGGCGTGATCAGATAAACCACAGGGTGCTGTTCAAAGTATTCCTGGCTTTTGTACTTGATCAGACCGGCAAACATCTTCCCGCTTTTCATGTGATGCCCATAGATGATGGTATTGTCATCGGAGAAATCAGATGCGTTCTGACAGTCCACGAACAGGCAGCCGTTCCTGTTGTAGGTTCCGTCGGCTAAGTGCGTCAGGTAATAGCTGTTGTCTGTGCCTTGTGCCACCGGATAATTGATCTCCGTGTCCGGACAGTAAAGCCATGCTATGATTTCCGGATTGGTCTCCTGCAGTGCCGAAAAATCTATTTCGAGGATTGGCTCCGATTTTTCTTCTGTCTCTTCCGATTCCGTTTCTGACATTTCGGAAAGAGAAGGATCCGGCGTTTCCGCCGGATCCTCTGGATTAGGAATGACGACAGCTTCTGCTATTTTTTCATAGACTTCGCTGCCCTTCTCATATTCACGGCACTGCCCCCAGATATACCCGGCAGAATACGCTGCCGTACCAAGGCAGATGCAAGCCAGGATGGCCGCAAGCCACCTGACGACTTTTTCTTTACCGGTCATGTAGCTTTACTTCCTTCTGCGGATCGCATAGATGCCACAGCCAATCCCTGCAGCCAGTGCGATTCCGCCGATTGCCAGCCAGAAGCCGAGATGGAAGTCATCCCCGGTCTTCGGGCCATCTGTTGACCGCAGCGCATTGCTGTCCTGAGAAGTTGTACTGCTTTCCGTACTACCCGCAGTGGATTTTCCGGAGCTGTTGCCTGTGCCGCCGGAAGCAGTATTACCGAAAGAAGAATTGCCGGAACCAGTGCCTGTGCCGGAAGTACCGCTCTTATCCGTTGTTTTCTCTTTCTCAACAGTGGTGTTATTGGTTGTCGTGTTGTTATTTGTCGTTGTGTTGTTGGTAATGGTCTCCTTGATGGTTTCGGAAGAATTCTTATCGGGCACAAAATTCCTCGTAGTCTTTTCCTCCTCATCGCCATTGTGGGTGATGGTCTTTACGCTCGCCTCATCCATGGAAACGGTTGCCCTGTTTTCGAGTGTCTTATTACCGGCACCGGAAAGGACCTTCACCTTAACCCAGACGGATCCTTCGGTATGGGCCTCGGTCTCCATTGACCAGGTTACGGTATGGGTGTTTGCATCATAGGTGCCGCCCTCGCTTGCGGAAAGGAACTTCACATCCTCCGGCAGCTTGTCTGTAACAACCGCTGTCTTTGTAAAGTCCGAAGGATTCTTATAAGAAACGATGTAGAACATATCCTCACCGATCTGCACCGGGCAGGTATTGATAGAGCTTTCCCCCAGCTTCGAGAGAACATCCTTTACCGGCGTCGGCAGTACAGGCGTCTCCACCTCATTGGTCTCTCTGGAGGCAAGATCCACACAGACCGTTGCCTTGTTCTTAAGGATCGTGTTCTCCGCTTCCTTCCGGATCCGGACCTTTACCGAGACATAGCTTTCGGTATTCGCATCAATGGTTACCTTCCAGGTAACCATGCGGCTTCCGGTATCATAGCTGCCGCCCTGCTCTACCGATACAAACTCTACATTTTCAGGCAGGACATCGGTGATAATGAACTCTCTTGCATCATCGGCAGGATTCTTGAAGCAGATCCGATACTCCAAAATGTCCCCGGCCTGCTTCACGGTCTGGATTCTATCTCCGTTTTCGTCAGAGCCGATATTGTGGCCGTCCTCACAGAGGACCATCTTTACCGGCTTATCCAGAACATAGATCGGCGTGTAGCCGTCCGGGACAGATTCGGCAACAGCTTCGGAAGCAACCGTTGTCTTGTGGGTGTGATCCACGCTGACATCGGCCTGATTGTAGATCTTGGTGTAGTCGGAAGTGATGGCATTTACATGGCATCCATAGGTCACTTCCTTACTCTCACCGCCGGCAAGGGTAAGCTTCCAGGTAACCGTTCCGTTTTCTGCCGTGCCCTGATCGGAAATCGTTCCTTCCTTCAGCGTGAGGCCTTCCGGGATTTCATCGGTCACCGTAAATACCTTCGTTTCCTCGGAAGGATTCTCGAAGCGGATCACGTAGGTGAGATCGGTATCGTCATTGATGACTTTATTGGTGATATCCTCGCCGTCACTGCCACGGATGGATTTTACCGGATCCTTCAGGATCGGAGATTCCGTCGTATCCTTCAACACCACGTTCTTTTCCGAGCTACCATCGATGGCATGGAAGGTAACAGCGCCGGTATTCTTTACGACAGTGCCTTGCGCACCTTCCTGCATGACACGGGAGAAGCTTACCTTACCGGTGCCGTGTGCTTTGACGCTGCCGCTCCAGGTAATGGTTCTGCTCTTAGCATCATAAGAGCCGCCGTCGCTGATGCTGTCCGTGACAACCTCTGCACCTTCCGGTACCGGATCCTTCACGGTAACCTTTCTGGTAACGGAAGTCGGATTGGAAAACGCAATGGTGTAGGTGACCGTGTCGCCGTCCTTGATCACCGCTTTGTCGATCTCCTGCGCTTCCTCGTAGCGGTCAATGCACTCGGAATCCTTGATCCGAACGTTCTTCTCCATGGACGGCTTCTCATAGACGACCTTGATCTCGTGATCCTTGGTGATCGACTCAAAGGTATAGGAAGACGGATACTTGGTGATATCCACCGCTTTGCCGTCAATAGTTACCGAAGCAAGAAGATAGCCCTCGTCCGGTTCATAGGAAACGGTGCGATCTGTATTGAGCTTGATCTTCTGATCCACCTTGGTATCCTCATCGCCGGTTACCGTTTCTTTGCCGTCTTTATCCGTAATGGAAATGCTGCCGTTCTCCACAATGGCAGTAACGCTGCGGTAGGGAGCGACGGCCTCCACCAGGTTGCTGTCCACATACATGGAGTTCACATAGACCCGGGCGCGGTTGGTGAAGGTATCCGCATCAGTTTCCCCATTGACGGTGGTGTTGATGACCAGCGTATAGGTCTCCCCCGCATAGGGCATGCTGTTTTTGAGGTAATCGTCCGAGAAGGTGTATACCAGTTTTCGCGTATCCTTATCATAGGAGGAGGAACCGGCATCGATCTTGTCGCCGTTCCCGTCTTCCATCCAACAGGACACATAATCCACTTCCTTGGGGAGCACATCCACATATTTAAGGGACGAATATATGCTGATGGTATCCACACCCAGAACCGGAACGGTATGAGAGATGCGATAAACCAGCTCTTCGCCCACCTCGGTCTCTTCCAGCTTTGTTACGCCGTTTTCGGTTTTGACCGGATCTTTGGGCTGCGGAATGCCGATGGACGCAGAGCTTGGTGCGATCCAGTAGTCCCGGTCGCCGGCACCCAGATAAAACGCATTGGATGTCCCGGACAGGGGAATCTTGACGCTCGCCCTGTAGAAGGTGGAACCGCCAAGGTAATCGGTCCAGTCCCCGTCATTGGTGCCCACAAAGGAAGGTGTGCCCAGCATGTCCTTGATCGCCAGAACCGTATCCGCTGCCACATATCCGATGGTATTGCCATTCAGCGGGGAAACAAACTCCGCATTGTTCAGACTGTTAAACGTCATAAAAGAGGTCTGCCCGTCAAAATCCACCGCCTGTCCGCCACCGGTGTAATAGTAATCAAAGGTCGCTTTTACGCGGGAAGAATCCCCCTCGCGAAAGAACCACCAACCGTTGTAAAAGCTGGAATCACAGTAATAGAAATCGGTGATCCGGGTAAAATCCGAGAAGGTAGCCTTAACGCCGATCCTTTGTCCGCCATAGGAGCCGATGTCCCCATAGTCGATCATGACGGTGCTGCCGCTACCAAGGCCTGATACTTTCTTGTTGCAGTTGCCGGTGCTCTCGCCGCCGGCAATGCCGTCGCTGAGAGTTCCGCCGCTTACCGTGCAGGTCGTTGACGTGCTCTTGTTTTCAATCTTTAATCCGTTGCCCGGCGCGAACTTGGAGAGGTCCAGGGTGGAAAATTCCAGCGCCGCCGGCTCTGCCGCATGGACCGGTGTAGCCGCTCCGGCGCAGGCACCCAGCATGGTGCCGGCTGTCAGGATAGCGGTAAACACCCTTAATCCGGCCGCCTTAATTTTGCTTTTCGCATTTATCATGAAGCATTGTCCTTTCTCGTTTTTTATTCGTCACTGTCTTCCGTTTCTGTATCCAATACGTCCTCTTCGAATTCGTCCTCTTCGAATTCCTCCAGATCGAAATAATCGTCATCGCTCTGACTGTTCATATCGTCGTCCTCATAATCTGCATCCGGGTCAGGCCGTTCGTCCTCCTCCTTTTTCTTCTTGCTAAAGGTCGTATACGCATAGAACCCGCCGCCTGCAAGGAGTCCCAGTCCTAGGATCACAGCCGGAAGCGGATTAACGCCTGATTTTTCCTCCACAGGCTCTTCGACCGCCGGCTGATTGGCGACCTCCTCCGCTTCCTTTGCGGCTTTTTCCGCCGCCTCCTTCTTCTGCGCTTCCGCAAGAAGCCGGCTCTCGTAGGCCTCCACGTCCTCTTCCTCCATTAAGGCCAGCAGATCCGCTTCATCCACCTGATTCAGGAAATGCACGTTTTCCTCGCCGTCATCGTCACGATCAATGACGATGTAGAAGTAATTGCCGTTTTTCGTGACCATGGTAATGAACTGTTTGCCGGACTTATCGGCGCTACCGATATCATCCACCAGCGTCATGTTGCCGTCCGGGGTCAGCGGATCGGATTCTTCCGTGACGAAAGAATCCGTTTCGTCCTCCGTTTCTTCCACGACTTCCACCGCCGGTTCTTCCGCTTCCGCGGCATCTGCGGCTTCCTGATCATAATGGGCAAATACAGTGGCCGGTGATGCTGCCATCATAAGGGCAAGCGATGCACAGCCTGCCGCCATCATGTTCTTAATCTTCATTCCCGAGCTGTTCCTCCTTTTCTTCATAGACCGGGGCATTCAGAATCCCCTTCCCCGCAAGGGCAATGATCCGTGCCAGCTGCTCCGGCGTCAGATTGGCTGCATGGACCATTTCATGGATATCGCAGTTTTCCTGCTCGCGATATCTGCGGTCCAATTCTTTGTACTTGGCATCCCATTCATCGCGCTTTTTTCTGGCCTTTTCGCGCTCGATGCCGATCCTTTCAAGCTTTTCGCTCATATTTTCATGCCTCCTTACTGATTGAGTCTTCCAAAAGTGTAAAAATGCGACTGCCAGTAGCTGGTATCGATGGAGGTGTAGGAAATCGGATTGCCGCAGTGGAGCATCATCCCGTCGCCCACATAGATACCGCAATGGGAAGCCCCCGGTGTGTCATAGGTTCCCTGGAAAAAGATCAGATCACCCGGCTTGGCCTCCGATTTTGATACCCTTGTGCAGTTGCTCAGAAGTCCGTTGGCCGTGCATCTCCCCACATTCCAGCCGTTCCCGCAGTTGTTGATAACATAGGAAACAAAGCCGGAGCAGTCAAAGCCCGTGCTGGGACTGGAGCCGCCCCATACATAGGCCATCCCGAGGTAGTTCTCCGCCTCATGGATCATGTTGGCAAATGCCGTGTCGGTCAGCGCCTCTCCCGGAATGTCATAGTCCTCGTATTCTCCGGTACTGCTTGCATAAATATCATCTGCAAACAGATCCGGCCGATTGCCGTAGGTGGTATTAAGAAGCTCATACCGCTGCCTATCGCTGTCGCTCATGCCCTGCCGGAGGATCACCTCTCCCAGATTGTTGTTTTTGAGATAGACATTCAGGATGTAGTAATCGTATTCTTCCTCTCCGGTCGTCCCATCGTCGTATTCCACCGTTCGGGTTCTCCGCTCTACCACGGAATCCAGCGTCAGCTCATATTGCTCGTCAAAGAGCTGCTGCAGCGTAGCCTGCACCTCATCCCTTGTATAGTCTTCGAATACCACCGTCAGGTACGAGGCAAGCTCATAGGGATTGTGCCCGATCTCATCCAGGTAATAGTTGTATTCGTCATAGCCCGGATGACTGCTTTCCATGCTGTCAATCTCCTCCCGCAGGGCAGCCTCCAGCTCCTTATAATCCTCCTCCACCGCCAGAATATCGGCATCCGTGGCCGTATATGAACTGGCCCAGACCACATCCGATACACCGGAGCCCATCATGGAGCAGGAAGACAACATGTTGATCACGATCAGCAATAACCCTGCGATCATAACCACGAGCAGGATCTGCCCGGAATGCGTGCCCGCATATTCGATGCCCTTATCCTTTGCCTTTGAAAGCTTTTCTGCGATTCCCTGAAAACCGTATCCTGTGCCTGCAGCTTCAGCAGCCGCATCCCCGGTCCGTTTCATGGTCCGGTACTGTTTTTTGATCTGCTGTTTCTGTTGGTTTTTCTGCCGGATCTTTTTCTTTAATTCCTCCGCGTCCACTGCTGCTCTTTTCGCATCGGGAGCTGCGCGCTCCTCCTCTTCGTCTCTCTCGTCCTCAGTAAAGCGGAGTTTGTCTGCCTTATGCGACATGCCTTATTCCTCCTTTTTTTTCGGCGTCACCTCCGAAAGTCTGGTCGTCATGATCTTGTACAGCTTCATGTTGGTCGGGAAATGATCCACAAAGGGCAGGATGACATTGCCGTAAAAAAGAAGTCCCTGACCTTCCCCCGACTGGGTCACAAAGGATAACTGCCGTTTGGAAATATTCAGCTGTCTTGCCAGGATCTCCCGGTCTCCGGCTGCCTGATTTAAGAGATACAGAAAGTCCGAGTTTTCAAAGATATTGGAAACCTCCCGGCTGATCAGCAGGTCCTTCACGTTCTGTGTGATACCGGTGGGAATGCCGCCCCATTTACGGAATCGCTTCCAGATCTCCACCGAATAAGCCGCTGTCTGCTCCTCCTTTAAGAGCAGATGGAACTCATCCATGTAGTACCAGGTGGATTTGCCGATGGAGCGGTTCGCGGTGACTCTGCCCCAGACCTGATCCTGCACGATCAGCATGCCTAGCTTCTTCAGCTGCTTGCCCAGCTCCTTGATGTCATAGCAGACCAGACGGTTGTGCACGTCCACATTCGTGCGGTGATTGAACAGGTTCAGCGAGCCCTTTACATAAATTTCAAGAGCAGTCGCCACGTGTCTTGCCTCTTTCTCCTCCTGCAGAAGGAGTGCGTTATACAGATCCTCCAGGATCGGCATGTTCTCCGGACAGGGATCCGCAAAATAGCCCTGATAGATCTGATGCACACAGCGGTCGATGACCGTTTTCTCCACAGGCTGCAGGCCTTCTTTTCCGCCGACCACCAGCTCACAGAGGGAAAGGATGAAGTCGCTCTTCAGCGCGAGGGGATTGTCTTCCTCCGAGTAGTTGGAATTGATATCCATGGGATTGATATACTGCGTGCTGGTGGGGCTGATCTTGATGACCTGTCCCTCGAAGCATTCCACCAGTGCCCTGTACTCCGCTTCCGGATCACAGATGATCACGTCGTCATCGGTGACCAGAAAAGCATTGGCGATCTCACGTTTCGCACTGAAGGATTTACCGGAGCCGGGGGTACCCAGGATCAGACCGTTGGGGTTCTTCAGCTTCTTGCGGTCCACCATGATCAGGTTGTTGGACAATGCGTTCAGGCCGTAATAAAGGGCCTCGTTTCCTGTCTGAAAAAGCTCCTGTGTGGTGAAGGGGATCATGATGGCCGTGGCACTCGTGGTCATCTGCCGCTGGATCCTTATAAAATTGTTAGCCAGCGGCAGGCTGCTCATCAGTCCCTGCTCCTGTTGGAAATCCAGTCTCCGTAGGTTGCAGTTATGCTTCTGTGCAATCGATGAGGCATGGAGAAGATTGATTTCCAGCTCCTGCTTTGTTTTTCCCGTACTCATGACCAAAAAGGTGATGAGGAACATACGCTCATTCTGAGACTGCAGCTCCTTCAGGATTTCCTTTGCATCCTTCCCATAGGTGGCAAGGTCGGAGGGAATGATATCCATGTCGTATCCGGAACGGACCGCCTTCTTCTGTTCCTCGATCTTGCTGCGGTCAAGCTCCGTAATGGTGTGCTTGATCTGTTTGATGGCCGCTGTCTGGTCAACAGACCGGATGTGCAGGGTAACGATCTGGGTGGATTCCAGCTCCAGGAATTCCTTCAATATCTGGTCCGACAATTCCGGCGCCGCGATCTGCAGATAACTCATCGCCCCATGCAGGCTTCCCATGGTAAAGGTCCTGCCTCCCGGGAAGGAGAAGGAGCTCGGTGCAATGAAATCCTTCACGGAAAGTCCGGATTCCGGGAGCCACTTCCACTCAAAGCAGAACCGGTCATCGTCTCCCATGTGAAACATGGCATGCATCAGCTGCAGCCGTTCCTTGCCATTCAATACTGTAGCAATGACCCCAAGGCGCCGAAAGTTATTGATCAGGTCCGTCTGCACATGGATCAGCCTGGGCTTCGCCTCCCGCATGGAAGCTGCCTCGATGCCGAAGGTAATAAATTTGGTCTTTGTAAGACCGTTGTTGCCCTGTGCCAGCTGGCTCCGCAGCATCTGGCTGTATTCGCTGCGCACGGCATTGAAGTGGTCCTGCCGGGCCGGGATGTGGATCTTCTTTTCAAAGCTGGAGACATCCGTGGCCATATTCATGAAGGACAGCTCGAAATGAATGGAGCTGTCGAAGAAATTCAGAAAGGAGCACCACTCTTCAAAGATGGCTTTCTTGTCTTCTTCCTGCGCCAGCTGATAATTGATGTCCTGATACTGAATCGTCTTGGTGTAGTAGTGGTCCGATACTCGGCAGATCCCGTCAGGGAACATGCGCTGGAACGGAATGGACTGCTGTGCCGTTCGGGGGATCCCGTCGTTTTTCCTGGCATCAGCGATGATCTTTCGCACCTGCTTTTGCTGGCGCTTTGTCAGATTGGCCGGCATGTTCAGATCTCTTTTTTCCTGTTTGTGAAACAGGCTTTTTGCCGTAAACAATAGCGTTTACCTCCTTTTCCGCCTGTGCCTGCCGCAGCAGGACGGCATAATAATTGTCCGTCTGATAAGGCCGGACCTTAGGCCTTATGAATTTGGCCTCAATAAACTGTTTCGCGATCTTCTCTAAGGGCTGCCCGTCCCTCTCGTACATGCCGAGAAAGAAAAACGGCAGCATGATCACCATCATGCAAAGTGCCGCCATACTGACATTGCCTGTTTTCTTAAGAAGGAAAAAGGACGGCACGCCGATCAGCGCTGCCG
>CAVAUJ010000015.1:34423-38956 GCA_963591995.1 Succinivibrio sp. | reverse complement strand
TTCTCCCTTCTCAGTGTGCCGAGAACACGCTTTTTGCAAGAGAACCGGTCTTGAACAGGGTGAAGCACAGCAGCACGGTGTAGCCGAGAACACCCCAGATGGAGCCGATGATATCGCTTGAAAAAGACACACTCTGGATCAGTACCGCATAGATGCCTACGCAGATCATGATGAGGAACCCCTGGAAACCCAGGGCACACAGGGATCGCAGATAATTTTGTCCCACCTGGCTCTGTTCACGGTTTCCGAAGGTCGCAAACGGGATCGGTGCAAGACTGGTCATCAGATAGATCTCGATCATTCGTCCGTAGACGATCATGAAGATGACAACGCCCAACGCTTTGGTCGTCACCTGAACGATCAATGCCTGGAAAAGCAGTCCGAACAGCGGTCCGATTTCCATTTCTTCCAGCGTGGCCTGCATACCCTCCAGCGCCGAGGCGTCCACGGATGTGGAGCCGGAAATGATCCCGCCTGCGCTGTTCACCACATGCTGCGCCACATCAAAGACGGCCATCACGATGTTAAAGGTGTTGGTGATCAGCATTACGGCTACGAAGGTTTTGAAGAACCACTTGAAAAAGATCCATGTTTCAAAGTTGGCCAGGTTATTGTGATCAATGATCATCTGGATCAGCTCATAGCAGGCAATGAACGTAAGTATCATGCCCGCGATCGGGATAATGACCGATTCGGAAACATTACGGATCATAGAGAAAACTCCGGGCGAGAAAGCGTCCGGAGTCATCCCTACCTGAGAAGCAACATCGCCAACCTGCGTGTTCACCGAATCGAACAGCCCCGACAGAAGATTCATGATCGCGGATATGAGAATACCTTTCAGCCATTCCGAGATCTGTTCGAGTACACTGTCCAACGATTACACCCCTTTCTCAGCCGAAGAGACCGGAAAGCAGCGGTACCAGAGTCGTGCCGATCAGGGCAACACCGCCGCCGGCCATAAGCTGCTTCATGCCCTGGGACTTCGCGCCCGGATTGTCGTTGCCGTACCCTTCCAGAAGATTGATCGCGCCCCAGATACCAAGACCTGCGCCCAGAGCGATCACGAGCGTCTGAAGAACGGTTACTGCGCTGTTGAAAAATTCCATTACGTTTTCCTCCTTGTTTGCCCGAACCGGGCATTCCTTGTGGTCTTCAGCCCTTTCAGGCTGATTGATAGTGTTTTCTTTCACATGTGCACCTGCAAAAGAACATGGCCGGTATTTCCGATTCGTATCAGAAATCCGGCTATGTAAGGAGCGGATGGCGTCGTTCGATCAGACTTGAAATTCCGACAGCGCTTCTCTTTATGGGTACAAAAAAGGCCGGTCACTGAAATCACTTCAATGATCGACCCTTTTCCTCACTTTATATTGCACCTTTTTAGAAATCCGATAAATCAACCGGCTGAGAAACCTCGCCCATTTTAAAATTACGGATTGCCTTATCCATATCTCTTAAAGTAGCAGCGGATATGCTCTCAGGAACCGTTAATTCCCTCGGCTCCAACATAATACAACCATTATCATATTCCTTTACGTTGTAATACTGATATAAAGCTCCACGCAGCGTTACCCGTTTTTTGTTGTCAATATGAACTGTATAATCCTTTACTACGGTCATCATCAACACCTCCACCAGCAATGTCAGGTGGGATATCCCACCTGACATTATAGTATTCCTTTTGTGAATATCGGGCAATGGAGGTTTTGTTCTTGTTACCCATGTTACGTTATCTTGCAGTTTCCTGTTTCCTTACCCCTTTTCCGGAAGACGCAGCCGCTGTACCTTCCTTCCGGTCAGATAGGTCCGAGAGTACGGATCCTCTGCTTTTTTCTTTGTAGGCTTCCATCAGGGCCTTCAGCTCTGCGTTGGTAACCTCCCTGGTTTCCCGCCTCCAGATATTTTTGCCGGCAGCATCGACGCCGTCTCTCACCGAAC
Source organism: Succinivibrio sp. (assembly GCA_963591995.1). GTDB lineage: Bacteria > Bacillota > Clostridia > Lachnospirales > Lachnospiraceae > CAG-791. The sequence goes on along the minus strand of CAVAUJ010000015.1, from coordinate 37,015 downwards.
GGGAAAGTCGGGTAGTGCCGTCCTCCGGCAGCTTCATCCAGACGCCTTTGCCGAACTTGTTATCGTGGATCATCTTCGGGGAGATCACGAAGCTCTCCCACGGACGGGTATCGGCAGGATCTGCGTTGGGGATCTTTACCTCCACCAGCTCCTTGCCGTTTCTGGAAGTGAAGGGGTCTCCCACAAGACCCTTGCCGAACTTGATGGTGACCTCCGCCTGCTCCGGAATGGTTTCTCCGTTTGCCAGCATTTCTTCCGCTTCTCTTACAAAGTCGGGAACATCGCCCGGCACTGAATATCTGTCATTTTCCATTTTGGCTTATCCTCCTATTCTTCCGCCGGAACAACAAAAAACGCATCGTTGGCACGAAGCTTTGCCCTGGTGTTCAGGAACTTCTCAATGTCAAAGGTGAGTTTCTTGTCATAGTCGGCAGTGTATTGGTAATTCGGGTGCTTGGTCAGATCATATTTGTCTGAAAGAAAAGGACGGACGCCGCGCAGCTGCAGGATGCATTTGCTGCCGTCCAGCACGGCGATCTCATCGCGGCTCATGAGCTCTTTCCCCAGCTTCTGATAGTTCGTTCCGTAGCTCGGACTGTTGCCCCGCGTATCCGAGGTATTGAAGGTATCGATCGTTTCCTTGCCGAGGGCTTCCGAAAGTTCTTTCAGGGTAGTGGGCTCCGAACCTCCCAGGAAGACCTGGGAATCCATGTTGCCGATGATCGTATCGGCATTGTCCTTATAAATTGCTTTCAGCTGGGATCTTGCCTGCAGCACCAGACAGGCACTGATCTCACGGGAACGGATGGTGGCGACCAGCTTTTCAAGATTCGGGATCTGGCCGATATTGGCGGCCTCATCGATCAGGCATCGTACGTGAACCGGAAGCCGGCCGCCGTACACATCGTCCGCTTTCTCACACAGCAGGTTGAACAGCTGTGTGTAGATCATACTGATCAGAAAATTAAAACTGCCGTCTGTGTCCGACATCATCAGGAACAGGGCAGTTTTCTCATCTCCCAGGGTATCCAGCTCCAGTTCGTCGTACATGGTAATGTCGCGAACCTCCTGAATATCGAAGGGAGCAAGGCGGGCACCGGCAGAAACTAAAATACTCTTGAGTGTCTTTCCGGCTGCCAGCTTAAATTTAGCATATTGCCGGACGGCGAAGTGATCCGGCTTTTTCTTTTTCAGGTCTTCAAACATCAGATCCACAGGATTCTGAAAGTCTTCATCATCCTCACGGACCTCCATGGCATTGATGAATTCAATCAAAGTGGCAAAGTTCTGCTCTTCCAACGGTGCTTCATAGTGGATATACCCGATCAGCGCACAGTACAGCAGCGTTTCTGCCTTGTCCCAGAACGGATCTCCGCCTTTTCCGTCACCCTTGGTATTGGTCATCAGCGTGGCGGTAAGCTTCAGAATGTCCTTTTCGCTGTTGATATAGGCGAACGGATTATAGTGCATCGACTTGCGGAAATTGATGGTATTGAAGATCTTGATCCTGTAACCGGCATGCACAAAGGCATTGCCCACCTCGAGCAGCGTTGTACCCTTCGGATCTGTCAATACATAAGAGCTGTGGAGCTGAAGCAGGTTCGGTTTGATCCAGAACCTGGTCTTGCCGGAACCGGAACCACCCACGATCAGAACGTTTTTGTTTCTGGCATTGGCAGGATTCTTCGGCCGGTTGCTCATCATCAGCCGCTCCGTTCTGGTAAGGATAATGTTGTTTTCAAAGGCAGGATCCATGAACGGTTCGATGTCTTTGGGAACGCCCCACCTTGCGGAGCCATACTCGAGGTTGTGTTTAAAATTTTTGGCATTCTTCCCTTTCAGATAGACCGCCAGCCAGAGTCCTACCCCGCAGGCAAGACCCACCGGCAGATCCGGCGAATGAAAACTCGGCAAAGGGTTGCCGAATGCCGGCCCGATCGCATCAAAGAAAGACAGCAGCTTCTGCGAACTGTTTTCTCCCTCTGCCAGCCGCCATGCTTCGCCGAAGTTCGTACAGATAAGGCCTGTGATGATATAGGGAAGTGCCCGGATCAATTGTCTTTTCAGCTTATCGGTATCCATATTCATCGTGCCTGCACCCTCTGCTTATCTTTCGTGATGATCTTCGCCGGGATCTCTTTGACGGCATCCATCAGTCTGTGCAGCGTCTTCAGAACGCTGGGCCGTTTCGTATTTTTCAGGATTTCTGCCGAATAGGCGTTGAATGCAGCCGTCATGGCATCCGCGTCCCTCGCCTTGAAGAACACCAGGTATTTCGGCTTTGCTCCGGAAGCATCTTTGGTGACCGCATAATCCACACCGTACTTCCGGGCATGCTTTTCAAAGCCCTTCAGGTCTGTTTTGGCAACGTCGATATTAGAGACGCCCTGATTCTGTCCGATCAGCTTCTTGATGGACTGCTTGCCCACCGGCTTTTTGTCGATGGTTCTCTTTTTCAGGATCGCAATGCCCTTCAGTCCTGCCCGGACAATGACCCTGGCAGTCAGTTTCGTTGTGCTGATTGCCAGGTTGACGGTTCTGTTCTCCACTTCCTCCTGCAACGCTCATCACCTCCTCGGCCGTCTTTGCTTC
>CAVAUJ010000015.1:6591-34014 GCA_963591995.1 Succinivibrio sp. | reverse complement strand
ACCGGATCCTCAAAGGGATAAACCACTTCGATATAGCCGCCGACGGCAGCCTGCAGATCAGAGAGCTCGGTACCGATCTGCACCACCTGCGGATGCTTTTCCGGCTCGACCAGCAGTGCCGTGATCGTACCGCTCTCCTGTGCAAAAGCCGGTGCCGGCTCATCTTCCAACACGGCTTCTTCCATCATGGACGCACGCATCTGCGCATTTCTGGCACTTTCAAAGACATGACTTTCACTGTCATAGTGGAAAACCGTATCAGACAGGCGATCTACCGGGGCCACCTCCGTCTCGTTGACATCGCGAACCATCTGCTCCAGATCCGGGAGCTGCACAGTACCATCATCGGCGACCAGCAGCACCTCATGAACCGAAGAAGGAAGAACGAAGAAATTGCCCTTCAGTGTTTCGGCTGCCTGTTCCAGGAATCCCGGATACTGAATCGCACAGGCACCGTTCTGCCCGCCCTGCACGGTTGCGACCCACAGAAGGGCAGGTTCATCCGGGACCATCCCACCCAACATTTCACCCAGGACGTCGTTCATGTTGCGAAGGGATGCAGGATGGTTCTTTACTGCCGCATCCATGGCATCGGCCTGCAGCTGCTGTTCGGAAATTCCGTAATTCTGCAGCATATTGTTGGTCACCAGAATACTGGAGGTACCCTTGTCGTTCTGTTCCAACTCAAAACGGTAAACCAAGGCCATGTCCTCTATCTTCTGATGAGGGATCTGCGCCAGCCTTTCCTCATTGCCTTTCTGCGGGAGCAGCTGTATTACCAGCTTATCCTTCATCTGCCCGTAGTCTGTCAGCATATCTGTATCCACCTGCGGCATATGGGCCTGCGCTTCCGCTACCGTTCTACTGATTTTTCCCATTACGCTGCGAAGAGAAGCCCCTTTGTTCAGCCGTTCATAAAACGGCTCCAGATTCAGCGTTGCCGCAATGTTACCGCCCTCCGGCTTAACGGACAGTCCCTTGTATGACTGTCCCTGCAGTTTATTGACTTCCTGAAGGCCGAACTGCAGCTGCGGGAACTGCTCCTGCATTTCGGTACGAACCTGCGCCTGAAACTCGTTAAAATTCATAGATTAGTCCTCCTTTTTCAGCAGATAACCAGATACCGTCTCTGCCCCTTTAATGATCTTCACCTGATGCGTTGCAAGGTAGGCAACCGCTTCCATAAGGTCTACGGCACTGAGATCCATGCACACTTCCCCCACCACGGGATGAGAGATATAAACCGGCCCGGTTACTGCAACGCTCCCGTCTCTGTTCCCCCTCACACTGTCCACCGGATAAGCGATCTGCAGCGTGTCGGTAATACGCCGGAAACGTATGCCGCCGTTGTGCCCCGCCATCAGAATCTCATCAATGGCATCCCCTTCCTCCATCAGGGAGAAGGGCTCGCCGGGCGTCACATACAGGACAATGGCGTCTTCCTCGTAATACAAGGCGGCGTCATCGTCCTCTTCTTCCATCGCTTTCCGGAAATTGTGCATGGCGTACGCCATACAGATCTTTTCGTTTTCGGTCATAAACATTTCCTTCCTTTTTGGCAAAAATAAAAGCGCCTCTGAATTTCTTCAAAGACGCTTAAAGCAACTATGCTGTTTTCAACGTTCCATGTCCCTGGCCTTCTTTTTCTGCCACTGTTCCAGCAGTTTCATGATGGTATCCTGCATCTGCTGGGTCGTGTAGGACTTGGGGAAATACTTCCGCAGCTGCTCATTGCGGAAGGTAACCCGCTCCAGGTCTCCTTTCTTCACCTCATTCATGATCTCGCGGACAGATTCGGGATAAAACTCGCCGGTCTGGCTCAGCTTTTTCAGTCGTTGTGCCTGGGAAAGCGAAGGGGCTGCCTGAACCTCTTCCATTGCCTCCATGAAAATACGCTGTTCGCCGGGCCGCAGATAAGACAGCTCAACGGCAGGGTTAAAAGAGATTTTCTTCTGGTCCACCAGTTCGAGAAGTTCCGGGATAAGTTTGGTAAGTCTAATATAGCGTTCGACCTGCTTATAGCTTTCTCCGGTTCCTTCTGCTATCTCCTCTGTAGTCCTTTTGAACTTTGAGACAACTTGTCCCGAAGTTAAATCAGACCTTGATCCCTGATGTTTCATGGCATCCATCTTCATCTTGTACGCAAACGCCCGCTCACTCGGCAGTATGCTTTCACGCTGCAGGTTGGAATCCACCATCAGCACCGTTGCCGCATCGTCATCCATCTGCCTTACCAGTACCGGCACCTGCGTCAGGCCGGCAGATGCAGCCGCATGTACCCGGCGATGACCGGAAATGATCTCATACGTGCCGTCTTCCTTCGGTCTTGCGATCAGCGGCGTCAGCACACCGTACTGGGCAATGCTTTCCGTGGTGCGGAGCATCGCTTCATCATCGATCACCTTGAACGGATGGTTCTTAAAAGGCACCAGTTTGCTGATATCGAGATTCTGCACTCTCTCCAACTGACTTTCCGCACGGCTTTCATCGGCCTCAAAGAGGTCATCGTAGCTGGTCAAGCTGATGCTTGTACCTTTTTTCGGCATTGGCAATCACCTCCTTCGTCAGTGTTTTATATGCTTCTGCTACCTTGCCTCCCGGGTCATGCGCAAAGATGCTGACCCCCTCGGCACTGATCTCCGCCGCACGGACAGATCTTGGAATATCCGTGTCATATACTTTCAGCTTTCCTCCGTAGGTATCGCGGATCAGAGAGCTGATCTCCTTTGCATAATTGGTTCTGGCATCCACCATGGTCAGCAGGATCCCTTCGATCTTCAGCTTCGGATTGATCTGCCGTTTTACCTTATTTACCGTCTGCAGCAGCTGCTCTAAACCTTTGGCCGACAGATAATTTGCCTGGACGGGGATCAGGACCTGATCCGATGCGGCAAGGGCATTCACCGTCAGCATGCCAAGGGACGGCATACAGTCCAGCAGGATGAAATCATACCGGTCCTTCACGGTCTCCAGATACTGCTTCAGGATCGTCTCTCTGCTCATGGCATTTACCATGGCAACCTCAAGGCCCGACAGCGTAATATTTGCAGGAACAAGATCCACGCCTTCTTCATGTGTCAGGATACCCTCCCCGGGTGCGATGGTCTTCTCCTGGATAATCTTTTCCATCAGATCCGTCAGTGTGACCTGCAGATCGTCCGGCCTTGCGTTTCCGAGCGCGATCGTGAGCGAGCCCTGGGGATCCGTGTCCACCAGCAGGACTCTTTTGCCTTCCCTGGCAAGACCGATCCCGAGATTCTCACAGGTGGTGGTCTTGCCGGTCCCACCTTTTTGATTCACTACAGCCATTACTGTGGCTTTCGACATTGAACTTCATCACCTCCTTTACAGCATTCCTTCGGCCATGTCGTTGTTTACCCACGCCTGATAGTATGGGCTGATGGTTGTGGGCGCATTGTAGAGCGCGGTCAGCAGATACTGCCGGATATTCCTTACCTTGGTGGAGTTTTCCGTCAGGCACTTCAGCACGTAGCGGATGTGTTCCGCGGTAAGCTTCATCAGCTGACTTTTTACTACCTCGGTAGGCTTATCATCCCCGGCAATGCGGATCACTTTTCTCTTCGTACTGCAGGTATCCACCAGAATATCCAGTATTCCCATGATGGTCTCTTCCTCATACGGATCCTCTCTCAGCAGGACTTCTATCTCCAAGGAACTTCTGAAATATTCTTCATACTGTTGGTGCATGCGCATCCCTTCGTCATCCGATCCGGATACGATAGGATCAGTATCGATATAATCAGTATTATTAAGATCAGTATTAGTTCCGTGTCGTTTTGACACTTCAAGAGATGTGGTTTTAACACTTCCGGAAGTGTCGTTTTGACATTTCAGGAAATGTCCTTCCACAGAGTTATCCACCGCGCTGATGAAATTCTTGACGTAGATCAGATTCGGTTTCCCCAGCCCCTGCCGCTTGCGCTCGATAAGCCCTGCCTTTCTTTCCAGCTCATCCAGCAGCTGTCCTGCCTTTTTGTTGCCGCAGCTTAAGTCTGCCATGATCTGCTCGATCGTGTAGATGATATACACCCGGCCGCCTTCATCGATCCAGTTATGCTTCACGGAAAGGGAAACCCGATCCAGCATGATGCCGTACAGCGTCTTTGATTCTGCCGACAGATATTTGAAACGGTCGTTGGTGAACAGCACCTTAGGCACCCGGTAGAACGAAAACTGCTCCGCCTGGGCGCCGTAGAAATAATCAAACTCGCAATTACATCACCTCACTTCCGGAGTTTTTATCGCGTTTAAAAGATTTCCGGAGTAACTGTTGCGTTTGAGAGGCTGCTTACGAAAGACATCCACCTCTTTGCCGAAGGGGCAGCGCGCAAAGGTACAGGTTCTGTAACGGAAATCATCCCTGTAATACGAGCAGTGGGGACAGCTCTCCGGCTTTGCCTCCTTTTTACCGGCTGCCTTTCTGACCAGCTTCTCATAATGACGGAATGCTTCTTCCTTCTTACGCAATCCCTGCACCTTCTTTCTTCCTGCGACTTTCTCTGTTTGACTGCAGCCAGCGGTCCAGCTGCCGGTAGCAGACAACGCTCACGCAGGGATGACCTTTGGCATAGCAGCAGTTTTCGCATCTGCGCTCCTGTTCGGTCTTGATGGTCTCCGCCAGGTAATAGCAGTTCGCCTTGCCCAGGATGCAGCCCACCTTGCGGTTCTTCCAGAAGAAGCACTGCCGGCAGTCGGACGGCTTGTCTGCAAAGTAGCTGACACCATCGATCATGATCGTCTTTTGTCTCGGTTTCTTTCTCATGCGATATCCTCCATATATTTGATACGTCCCGGAGAATCCCGGAAACGGCAAAGCCCCGTGATGATTCATCGTCATCACGAGGCTATGTAAGATATCGTTATTCAATTCTGCAGGCTCAGATCACAAACTTTGTAACCAGCGGCGCCCATCTCGATTTTGATACTCGAAAGTGCCTGATGGCACTTTCTCCTTGCATTCGAAAACCTCGATATGGCTGGTCAGCTACCAAAATAATTAGCCACCCGGTTATCCGTTTCGGCCCTTGAAAAACCCGGTTAGCCTCGAAACAGCAGGTATAAAGTGATATAAATCACGTCAGATCACGACAAAAAACCACAAACCGCGCAGCCGTTTTCGCCGCCCTACAGGTATGAAAAAAGCCCGGGAAACCTTGATTTTCCGGGCTTTGTAAGCATATGGATAAGAGAGATTATCTCTTGGAGAACTGAGGTGCGCGTCTTGCTGCTTTGAGACCGTACTTCTTTCTCTCCTTCATACGAGGATCGCGGGTAAGATATCCGGCCTTCTTCAGAACAGGACGGAAATCAGCATCTGCCTCCAGCAGAGCTCTTGCGATGCCCTGACGGATTGCGCCAGCCTGACCGGTGGTGCCGCCGCCCTTTACCGTGATCTTGATGTCATACTGATCTGCGGTGTTGGTTGCTACCAGCGGCTGCTTCGCAATGGTCTTGAGGGTTTCCAGACCGAAATACTCATCCAGACTTCTCTTGTTGACGGTGATCTCGCCCTTGCCGGGTGTTATGAAAACTCTGGCTACAGAAGACTTCCTTCTGCCGGTGCCATAGTATACTGCTGCTTTAGCCATCTTCTTATCCTCCTAATCAGATATCCAGAACCTCAGGTTTCTGAGCGGCATGGTCGTGATCGGGTCCAACGTACACGTGAAGCTTCGTATACATCTGATCTCCCAGCTTGCCCTTCGGGAGCATTCCGCGGACAGCATGCTCTACCACATAGGCAGGCTTCTTCTCCAGCATCTCACGGAGTGTTGTATAGGTGGATCCGCCGATATACTTGGAATGACGGAAGTAGATCTTGTCCTCCATCTTCCGGCCGGTTACCTTGATCTTCTCTGCATTGACAACGATGACATAATCACCGCAATCCAGGAAGGGAGTATAGATGGGCTTCTTCTTGCCGCGAAGAACATTGGCAACCTCAGATGCCAGACGGCCAAGGGTTTTATCTGTAGCGTCAACGACATACCATTTCTTTTCAACGGTGCCGGCGCTCGGTATGTAGGTCTTCATATATATGCCTCCAATTGTTCACGATCATTTGTATCCGAATGTGTGATTCGCACCGGCGTCCCGTAACTTCGCAAAACCGGGGAGTCTGCTAGTCCGAAGGCTCTTCCTCCGGGCATACTGACGCCGTCACACATCTCTTGATTATACGGTAGCTGTCAATCCGCGTCAACCGTTTCCTGCGCGTGTTTCTCTATGCCATTGTCCTGCGCATTGCCTTTCCGATCATCGTGATGATCGGTCCGAGTGCAATTGCCATGATCAGGTTGGAAACGGTCGGTGTACCGCCTGCCAGCACACCGATCAGCACGGCGCCGTAATCCCAGATGATGCGAAGGATGAAATACGGCAGCTTTCTCGCATGCTCGTGCAGGACACTGGGAGGTGCGTCATAGGGCGACAGACCCATTCCTGCGTTCATATACACCGCAGCCGCTATTAAAAAGCCGATCAGTGCCACTGCAAAGATCGGGATTCTGGTTGCCGCTTCCGTAAAAACAGCAGCCGGAAACAGTCTGGTCCAGAGGAAGCTCCCCAGATCTGCCGTGTAGCCGATGAGCACCATGTTGGCCAATGTTCCAAAGCCAAGATAACGCAGCCTCGACGTCAACAGCACGATGATAAGGAGTGCCGCATTGATGGTCAGCTGCCAGTTGCCGAAGCTCCAGCCGATGCGGTCTGCAATGGAAACATTCATAAAGGTGTACGGATCCGTCCCGAGATTAACCTTTAGCAGGAAGGAAAGAAAGAAACCCTGCACCAGAACGCCGGCAATGCAAACCTTCGTCCTCTTCTGCCAGCCCTCCCCCATGCCTGCCAGGGGCAGGCGTCCGATCCTTTCGGACACCGATGTGCTCTCTCCCTGTTCTCCTGTTTGTGTTTGCGTTTCGGCCTGCATCTCCATTTTCTCCTTAAACTATATTCTCTCTTCCGGAAATCCGCTGCAATGCCTCCTTCAGAACCCGGACGGTCCTGCGGATCTCCTCCTCCGTGTTCTCTGCCCCCAGCGTAAAGCGCAGCGCCCCCGCCGCCTCGCTTCTGCTCCTTCCCATGGCCAGCAGAACGTGGGAAGGCTCCAGCGCCCCCGTCGTACAGGCACTGCCTCCGGAAGCACAGATCCCTGCCAGATCCAGGTTCATCAGAAGCGTTCTCTGATCATATCCCGGGAAGGAGATGTTGATGTTCGAGGCAAGGCGCTTCCCGCTTCCGGGCTCCGGTCCGTTCCACACCGGTCCGTCTGCCGTGCCCAGCCGCAGCTCCCGGCGCAGCTCCTCACAGAAAAATGCCTGCAGCTCCCGGACCCGGTTATTCTCCGTTTCTCTTCGGACAAAGGCCTCCTGTGCGGCGGCCGCAAATCCCATCGCCGCCGGAACGTTCTCGGTTCCCGCTCTCCGACCGCTCTCCTGTCCTCCGCCGTGCATCAATGCACCGATCTGTGTTCCCTTTCGAAGATAGAGAAAGCCGATTCCCTTCGGTCCTCCGATCTTGTGTGCCGATGCAGACAACAGATCCACGCCCAGCTCCGATACGTTAATGGAAAGCCTTCCGTAAGCCTGCACCGCATCCGTATGAAACAGAATTCCCGGCTGCTCCCGGCGGGCTGTCTGTACCAGCTCCCGAATGGGCTCGATGGCTCCCACCTCATTGTTGGCCAGCATAATCGAAACCAGGCCGGTGCCGGGGTGCTCCTGCAGCGCCTTCTCCAGCGCTGCGGGCTCCGCAATGCCCTCCTGCGTCACCGGCAGGTAGGAAACGGTATATCCCCGGCTCTCAAGATAGGTGCAGGTATGCAGCACCGCATGATGCTCCGTCGCACCGACGATGATATGCCGGTCGGTACCAAGGAGCTCCGCCGCACCGGTCAGGGCCCAGTTGTCGCTCTCTGTTCCGCCGGATGTGAAAAAGATCTCTTTCCAGTCTGCGCCGATGGTCTCCGCCAGCGTCGTTCTCGCCCGGTCCAATTCTGCCTTCGCTGCCTGTGCCGGCGGGTAGGACGCGCTGGCGTTCCCGTACACGGTCTCCAACGCCGTTCGCATTTCCTCCAACGCACAGCGCCGCATGGGACTGGTAGCCGCATGATCCAGATAAATCATTTTCCCTTCTTTCTGCCGCAGGCTTCTGCTGCAGAGCGTTTCGCATTGTGGTCACAGCTGCCTGCGCAGGCCCTTGGGGTAGTGGTTCTTGAGCATGCCGCCTGCTGCCTTTCCCCAGCCAAGGGAGATGCCCGCTGTCGTCACCAGCGTCCACCCCTTCCATGACGGATCGCAGGGAAGCGATTCCCCGCGCACAAAGGCAGCTGCCTCGGCACCTTCCGGCGGCAGTTCGACCGTTCGCTGCGCCTCCGAGGGGCGCAGCGCCATCGCAAGCGCATGGGCGGGCTCCAGCCTTTCCTTCTTTATTGTCCCGATCTGCAGACCGGGACGCAGAATCCGCAACCCTTCTGTTTGAATTTGTTCCCGGTACGGCATGAGGTATACATCCTCTCCGTAGCAGATAATTCCTGCGCCCATTGCGTCTGCCATGCGCTGCAGCACGCCGCTCTTTACCGCCGTCGCTTCCAGCTCCGGCACGATCTGCTGCCGCTGCATCGTCCCGGGGCCGCCGGCCTTCCGGTTCCCTTTCGGATTTTTTTTCCGTGCCGCGGCGCAAGGCCCGTCTGCCGCAGGCCTTCCGTCCAGGTTCTCTCCCCTCGGCACGGACTCAGACAGCAGACTTCCTTCCTTCTGCAGAAGGGCCATGAAATGGCCCTCTCCCCGCAGCCGGTGCGGCCACAGCCGCAATGTCCTCTTCAGATCCGTGTCCTCGCGCAGGGCGCCTGCGTGGCACCACTCGGAATGTCCCGTATCAAATCCGCAGCTTCCCGCCCGTTTCTCTGCGAATGCCGGCAGATCAACCAGTGAAAATTCCGGGTGGTCCGCCAGAAAACAGCCAATCGTCTCCTCATCCTCCGCCGGTGCAAACGTACAGGTGGAATAGATCAATTGCCCTCCGGCCTTTACCATCACGGCTGCCTGCTCCAGAATGCTCCTCTGACGTTTGGCACACAGCGCCACATTTTCCGGACTCCATCCGGAAAGTGCCTGCTCCTCCTTGCGGAACATTCCCTCTCCCGAGCACGGCGCATCCACAATCACCCGGTCGAACCATGACGCAAACCGCTCCGTCAGCTTCTCCGGACTCTCATTGGTCACCAGCACATTGGGAACACCGAGGCGTTCCAGGTTCTGGGAGAGAATCCTCGCCCTCGCCGGATGGATCTCATTGGAGACCAGCACTCCCTGTCCCAGCATGGCTCCCGCCAGCTGCGTGCTCTTTCCGCCCGGTGCTGCGCACAGATCCAGAACCTTCTCGCCGGGCTTTGCCCCGGCAAAGGCAGCCACCGACATGGCACTCGGCTCCTGCAGATAATACAGTCCTGCCTCATGGAGGGGAGATTTGCCCGGCCGAAGCTCCTCCGGGTAGAAAAAACCATACGGCCTTGCCCAGGGAATCTCTTCGAACCGTTCCGGTTCCGCCTCCTCTTCGCCCTGCCCGAGGAGCTTTCGAAGATACTCCGCATGGGAGGTGTTCTCTTTCTCCTCATCCGGCAGCTTTAGCGGGTTCAGACGCAGGCCTCTGGATCTTTCCTGCTCCATGGCATTTCGAAATGCCCCGTATTCCTCTTCCCCCAGAAGCCTGCGCATCCTCTCCTCAAAGGCCGCCGGCAGGGTCATGCACTTCTCCATTCTGCACGCCTTTCCCTCTTGAATAGCATCTGTTTCCTCTTATGCAAGGAGCATCGCCCGCACAACGCCGGCCCGCCGGTAAGCCCTCTTGCCTGCGCCCATTCCGATCCGGCGAATCACATACTCCTCCGGCAGGTGCTGCGTTGTGGCAAGCGCCGCCACGGCGGCCGCACCGGTCGGTGTCACGAATTCTCCCTCATCCGGAATCGAATGAAACCGCAGTCCGTACCGTGCACCGATGGCCGCTACCGCCGGTACCGGAATCGGCAATATCCCATGCTGGCAGCGGACGGTGCCGCACCCTTCGTACAGAACCGGAACAATCACCTCGGTGATGTTCTCTTTCTCCCGAAGGTCCTCGTAGCACACCGCAATCGCAACGATATCCACAATGGAATCAATGGCGCCTACCTCATGGAAATGCACTTCCTCCAGGGGCTTTCCGTGCACCTTTCCCTCCGCCTCCGCCACAATGCGGAAAATTTTCCGGGCCAGTTCCCTCGCGCCGTCCTCCATCTGCACCGCATCCAGAATGGCATTGACGTCCCGCAGTGACCGATGCTCGTGGCGATGCACCTGCTCTCCGTGCCCATGCACTTCATGATGCAAGCCTTCTCCGTGCGTGTGCACCGGCTCTACGTTCCCGTGCGTTTCATGATGTGCTCCATGATGCATGTCCCCTGCGCAGTCCGACGTATGCACGTGGAGTTCCTCCTGCGTTCCGTAGAGGTATTCCATGTCGTGATCATGATTCTCGTGCGCGGCATCAAGGATCACGTCAAAATCGCAGGCGTCCACACCGCTCTTTTGCACGGTGGAAATCCTCACGTCAAACCCTTCCGCCGGGATACTCCGCAGCACTGCATCCAGCTTCGCACGATCCGCGCCCAGATCCAGCAGTGCTCCCACCGTCATATCTCCGCTGATGCCGGAGTAACATTCCAGATAAAGCTTGCTCATACCATCCCCTCTGTCCGTCTGCTGTTCTTCTGTCCCTGTTCTTCCGCCCCTGCTCTTCTCACATCTTTTTCACCGAAAAGCCGAATCTTCCCAGCGTCTCTCCCAGGGTGACATACTCGCCGTGGGAATAGGCAATGAGGTCCGCCTTTTCCAGATCGAGCCTTCCTTTTTTATCCAGTAAGGTATTGTCCACATCCGTAGACAGCACCTCCGCCACATACATGTCGTGCGATCCCAGCTCCAGCTTCCTGCGCACCACGCATTCGAGGCAGACCGGACTCTCCTGAATGCCGGGGACCTTCACGTGCCGTGAAGGGAGCGGCGTCAAATGCATTTCCTTCCATTTGTCAACATCTCTGCCGCTCTTTACGCCGACCCAGTCCGTGGCATAGGCCAGTTTGCGATTCGTCAGATTGATGACGAATTCTCCGGTCTCTTCAATGTAATCATGTGTCAGGCGGGACGGCCGGACCGAAACCGACACCATAACAGGATCCGAGCAGACGGTCCCCACCCAGGCCGCCGTCATCATATTGGTTTTCCCTTCCTTGTTCGCCGCCGTGATGATGGCCGCCGGAACCGGATAGAGCAGATTGGAAGGCTTCCAGTACTCTCTTGACATGTCAAATCTCCTTTCTGCCTGTGGTATAATAGTCCATTGGCAGCACGATAGCCGTACCAGTATAGCACGGCCCCGCACTTTCTCACACCGTACCGGTGCCGGGGGAAGCCAATGTGCCGCGAAATTTATCTGCAATCCTATGTACCCTATGTACTCTGCACTTTAGGGAGTGTCTCATGCTGCTACCATCCGCCGTTGTCCACAACCGAACCGTCCGCCTCTGCCGCAGGGCTCTGTATTCCCTCGCTGCCGGGCTGTTCGTCTGCCTCTTGCTCGCTTTGGCAAGGCCCGTTGCGGCCTATGCGGTTTCGGAAACGGTATCCTTCCATGCAAACGGCGGCACCGGCGAAATGGACTCCGTCGTACTGGTGGCCGGCAAGGATACGCTTCCCCCCTGCACCTATACCCGCTATGGCTATGTCTTCCGCGGCTGGGTCACAAACCCGACCGGAACCGAATGTGAATACGAGGATCAGTCTGTTCTGCCAGAGGATGTCGGCAGCATGACACTCTATGCGCTCTGGGAGCCCCAGATGTATATCATTCACTATGCCGGGAACGGTGCCACCTTCGGCGAAATGGCCGACTCCTACGGCATTTACGACAAGAAGACGATTCTCTCCGGCAATCTGTTCACACGGACAGGCTATCGCTTTGACGGATGGATCAACACCAATACCGGCAGCTTCTATCATAACCTTGACAGTGTCACCAACCTCCATTCCGGCAACACCTACTCGCAGGCCGTTCTGACCGTCAACGCGGGCAAGCCGGAGAATACCAAATACAAATTCAAGAGCACGCAGGGCTCCTGTGTGTATGAAGAGGACGGCGTCACCTATCTGGTAACCGCCGCCTCCATCAACGACAGTGCCTACACAAGCGGCGATCTGTCTCACTATGAAACCATCCTGACCAAGTACGATCTCGCCACCGGCAAGGTCGTAAAGGCCGTCCGCAATCTGGAATTCGACCACGGAAACGGTATCTGCTACAACGAGAACAACGGTCATCTGTACATTGCCGAGGGCGGCACCTGCGAGGGCTATCCCAGCGGCGTCATGGAGCTGGACAAAGACCTGAATGTCGTACGGGAATATAATTTTCCGCTGCTGACCCATATCTGGGCCATTGCCTATGCCGATCACCATTTCTATCTCATCGGCCGCAACAAGGGAAGCCGCAACTCCTTCTGTGTACTCAACGACGAAATGGACACCCTTTCCATCACGCCGGTCGATGAATATTATGCGCAGAACTTCAGTTCACAGGGGATTGCCAGTGACGGCTCCTTCATCTATGCCGTCAGCGCCGGCTTCAAGGCCTATGACTGGAAGAGCAAACAGCGCATCAACGTTTTCACAACGGAGGGAGAATACATCGGTGTGTGGTCTCTGGACATCCCCTACGAGGCAGAGGACATCACTGTGATGGGCTCCTATGCCTACATCTCCACCAACGAGGGAGCAAAGAGCACGCTGTACCGCACGCGGATTCCCTCCGTAACCCTCTCTGCCATCTGGCGCCGCTAAGGAATTTGCTGCTTCGCAGCGCAGATCGCGGTCTTATTCATTGTTCAGCGGACTGAGTACGATCTGCCCCGTCCTTCGTGTTGCCTTCAAATCGATGATCCGCTGGTTTGACGATCCGCGGAAGTTCAATGTGATCTTCTTTTGCTTCTCCACAAAGGGACCGTCCACCAGGATGTCAATCAAATCCAGATACGGATCGGTCACGCCCTCCAGATAGCGTCTTCCTCCCGGCCGCAGGTCCTTTTCATAGATATAACCGGTATAGACCCAGACGCTTTTCCCCGGCAGCTCATCCCGTATTCTCTGCAGGAGTTCCCGCAGCGGCTCCTGATTGCGCAGCTCCATGGGGTCTCCTCCCAGAAGCGTCAGCCCGTCATAATAAGGCTTTGACAGCTCCCGGAGGATCTGTGTCTCCATCTCATCGGTATAGGGCTCTCCGTATTCAAAATCCCAGGTTTCCGGCTGGAAGCAGCCCGGACAGTGGTTCAGGCAGCCGGATACGAACAGCGTCAGCCGGATGCCGACACCGTTTGCACTGTCTGCCGTCATGATTTCTCCGATATGCATTGTAATTCCTCCGCCCCTTCGGGCTTGACCTTTCGCCGCAAACGTGGAGTAATACACAGGTAAGCATTCCCGTGACGCGAAATCATTCGCACAGCAAGGAGCCGTACCATGATTCTCTCTGATTCCCGCAAATTCCCCGGCCTCTCCACTCTTCGCTTTTGTCTTGCAGCCGCTCTTGTTTTCGGTCTGGGTGCCCACGCGGCCGGCATGTTCGGCGGCATTTCCTACCATGATGACGTTGTCTGCACCTACGATGTCGGTGCCACGCACATTGTCGGCAGATTCACCCTGGCTCTCCTCGGAAAGCTGACCCGCCTGCCCTTCGGCGGCAGCAATTACAGCCTCCCCTGGTTCAACGGCCTGCTCTCCATTCTCTTCATCGGCCTCACCGCCTGGGTGATGATCCGCTCCCTGCAGATCACACATCGCCTGCTGCAGCTCCTCTTGTGCGGCATTCTGGTCACCTTTCCCGTTGTCACCGGGACCTTTGCCTACTGGTTTACCGCACCCTACTATATGCTGGCCCTGCTCCTTGCCTGCATCAGTGCATCGCTCCTTACCGGAGCACTTCTCCCCGGTCGCCCCCTTGCCGCACTTCCGGCCGGCGCGGTGCTGGCGGCGCTCATGATCGGAATCTACCAGGCCTATCTTCCCGTTATGCTCACGCTGGAACTTCTGATTCTTCTCCGGAAGGAGAGTGCTCAGCAGGGCTCCTTCCGGGGCTGGATCCTCCCGGCCGTCGGCACCGGAGCCGGCATTCTCCTGTACCTTCTCCTGATGCGGGTGTCCCTTGGCCTGACCGGAAAGGAGCTGTATGCCTACCGCGGAATGGATACGCTCGGTGCAGGGAATTTCCGCTACTCCGAGCGGATTGCCATGGCCTATCGCATGTTCTTCAATCCGGACAGCTTTCTGCCGTATCGCGGCAGTGACGATTACCAGCTCTTTATGTGGTCCATGCGCCCGGTTTATACCGGATTGATGCTCCTGCTGGTCATTGCCGGCATCGCTCTTCTGATCCTTACCCTTTGCACCCTTCGCAGCAAAGGACGGCGGGAGGGCTGTGCCCGACTCTTCCGGACGGCCTTTTTGCTCCTCCTCTTCCCGCTGACCGAGAATTTCATTTTCGTCATGACGGACTATGACGTGTACGATCTCATGCTCTACGGTGAGGTCATGGTTTTTGTGCTGGGTCTGTGGTTCGCACAGCAGTTTCTGAACCGCGGCCCGGGCGGCAAAGCCATCTCCGGCTTCCTCTGCCTTCTGGTCTTCTATGCCGTTCTGTTCTACCTTCGCTACGACAATCTGTGCTATTACAAGGCAGGGCGCATGCAGGAGGCTGCCGTTTCCTATGACAATGTTCTGATCGCACGGATTCAGGCTCTGGATGCGTACGATCCTTCTCTCCCCGTCTGCTTCCTGCATGAGTTCGAGAAGGACACTTCCTTCCTTGCCGCAGATCCCGAGCTGGAAAAGGTCCGCATCACGCCCTACGACGGCACGGAGATCGTCAACGATTACTCCTGGGTCAGCTTCATGAAGGTCCATTGCGGCTACGATCCCACCGTAATCGAGGATTACGGACAGTATGACAGCTATGTCGCGCAGACACAGATGCCCCGCTATCCTGCCGCAGATTCCATTCGGATCATCGACGGCGTTATCGTCGTAAACTTCTGATGGCCATATGCCGAGTGCCGGCTGACAAACGTCAGCCGGCACTCGTACATCGTTTGCAAAAAGTTTTCCTTATCTTTCCACAACCGCGGCGCATCCCATACCGCCGCCGACGCACAGCGTTGCAAGACCCTTATGCGCATCTCTCTTCTGCATTTCATGGAGAAGCGTCACCAGAATTCTGGCGCCCGAGCAGCCAACAGGGTGTCCCAGTGCAATGCCGCCGCCGTTGACGTTGAGCTTCTCCGGATCAAAGCCAAGGTCATGGGCAACCGCGAGCGACTGTGCGGCGAATGCCTCATTCGCCTCGTACAGATCCATGTCTTCCACCGACAGTCCGATCCTCTCCATCACCTTGCGGGTTGCATAAATCGGTCCGACGCCCATGATCGAGGGATCCACGCCTGCCAGCTCACCGCCAAGCCACGTAGCCATCGGTGTAACGCCGAGCTCCTTCGCCTTCTCTTCGCTCATAACGATCATGGCCGCTGCGCCGTCGTTGATGCCGGATGCGTTGCCGGCCGTCACAATGCCGTCCTTTTTGAACGCGGGCTTCAGCTTCTCAAGGGCCTCCAAGGTCGTTCCCGGCCGATTTCCCTCATCGGTATCGAATACAACCGTTCCCTTTTTGGTCTTAATCTCCACGGGAACAATCTCGTCCTTGAACCTTCCTTCGGTGATGGCCTTTTCCGCCTTGTTCTGCGATGCAAGTGCAAATGCATCCAGCTGTTCTCTGGTCAGTCCCCATTGCTCGGCAACATTCTCTGCCGTGATGCCCATATGATAACCGCCAAATGCATCCGAGAGGGCATCCCGGATCATGGAGTCCTCAATCGTCCCCGAATTCATGCGATAACCGAAGCGTGCCTTTCGCAGAAGATACGGTGCCTGATCCATATTCTCCATGCCGCCCGCCACGATGATGTCCTTATCGCCCATCGCAATCAGCTTGGCGGCCAGATTCACGCAATGCAGTCCGGAACCGCACAGGACATTGATGGTGATCGCCGGAACCTCCACCGGGATGCCGGCGTTCACTGCGGCCTGTCTGGCAGGATTCTGTCCGTTTCCGGCCTGAATCACGTTGCCCATGTAGACCTCATCCACCTGCTCCGGCTTAATTCCCGTCCGGCGAAGTGCCTCCTTGATGACGATCGTACCAAGATCTGCTGCCGGCACATCCTTCAATGTTCCGCCGAATTTGCCGATGGCCGTTCTGCAGGCCCCCGCAATCACTACCTTTCTGAGTTCCATGCCATTATCCTCCATTCTGGGTTATTGTGCGCTGTCCTGTCCTCTTGCAGAACCCCGCACCTAATATTATACCATCTGGGATTGCTGCTTCGCAGCGCAAATCCGGCGCGGGAAACGCTTTCATCAGCATTTCCCTAGTACATCGTTTGCAAAATAACTAGCCAAATAACGCAGAACTTTTTTCTGAGGGTGCGTGTCAAAAAACGTAGGCGTAGCGGGCTACGCTGAGGATTTTTGACACGTGCAATCAGGAAAAAGGGCCAGTTAGTTTGGCCAGTTATTTAAAAATCGATGTACTAGGGTGCGTGTCCCAAAAATAACCGCAGCGTGCTACGCTGCGGCTCCGTTCTTTCGGCGAAGGCGACCGTTCAAAAGAAAGATGACCATCGGCAGCATCAATACGATCGTCGTCCGCAGCTGCTCTCCCGCATTTCGCCCTCCTCCGATCAGTACGGTGCCTCCGGACAGGGCACTTCCGTCAGCGGACAACAGCCAGTAGGCGAACAGATTGTTGATCCCATGCCAGACAATTCCCGGCGTCAGATCACCGAAATACAGATCCATCCCATACATCAGTCCGCCCTGCAGAAAATACACGGCATAGATCATCATCAGCGAGAGCAGCTCCTTCTGCCCGGACAGGGCGGCGTTCCCGCTGTGCATGAGCATGAAGATCAGGGAAGAAAGAATCCCGTACCACACGGCCTTCGGCGTGCACCGGAGCCGATCCTTGCAGGCGCCGCGAAGGAAGGTGCCGCGGAAAACGAACTCTTCTCCCGCCGATTGCAGCGGAACCAGGCACAGGCACACGCCGGCATTGACCGCAAGCTGTTCCCATGCAATGGAATTCCGTGCAATCTCACCCCGCAATGCCTGCGGCAATTCGGCCAGCACATACCCCGCCAGATACAGCAGCAGAACCTGCCGTACGGAACTGCCGCGGATTCTCTCCGCGGTCCCCAGAATGAAATCCCGCAGGCGCATCCCGCACAGCCTGCGGACCAGCAGCGCAAAGACAGGAACTCCTCCCGCCATTGGCAGGAGACTTGCGAGAAGGACCGCTGTGCCGCGCCATTCCCCGCTCAAAAGCGGCAGCTGCAGAAGGAAGGTCTGCACAAGGCTGCTGCAGAGCACCGCGGTCAGGTAAGTCGCGGCCGCCAGGAACAACCACGTCTTCA
The DNA here is from genome assembly GCA_963591995.1 of Succinivibrio sp. GTDB lineage: Bacteria > Bacillota > Clostridia > Lachnospirales > Lachnospiraceae > CAG-791. The sequence continues at coordinate 16,448 of CAVAUJ010000015.1, read as the reverse complement.
TGGAAGTCTCCCACGGCACCAGCGCCGCTGCCTGATCCGCCTCACCCGGCACGATTGTCTCCCTCCTGACACAGATCCGCGAATTCTCCCTTGTTCGCGAGCAGCAGATCCTGCGGTGCAAGGCACAGCTGACAGCCGATCCTGCCTCCGCTGATGTACATCTGCGGCAGGTTCCGCGCCGAAGCATCCACCCTTGTCACAAATTCCTTCTTCATTCCGATGGATGTACAGCCTCCCCGCACATAGCCGGTCAGGGCGAAGAGATCCTTGACATGCGTCATTTCCACCGACTTCACCCCGACCGAACGGGCACACTTTTTCAGGTCCAGCTCCTTTTCAATCGGAACAACGAAAACATAGTGCTCCCTGTCATTTCCCACGGTCACCAGTGTTTTGTACACCTCTTCGTGGGGAAGCCCCAGCCGATCTGCCGTCTGCACGCCGTCCACAAATTCATCAGCCTCGTAGGATTGATGCGTATAGGATATTTTCAATCGATCCAGTATGCGCATCGCGTTTGTCTTGACATCTTTCTCTTTTCTGGCCATTTGATTGCTCCCATCGTCGGTCACTGTTCAAACGCCCGTCAAAACCGCCGGTAAATTCGCCCGCGTCTGCACAGCAACCGTTATTGCTCCGCTGTATGAAGCAGCATGGGCAGAGCCTGTTCGAAATTGACCCCGTAAAAGCGTCTCCCGGGATCCGCCATGGTTTTGCGCATGCACTCCAACGTGTAGTCTACCGCAAGCTTCTGTGCAGATTCAAGGCTCTCCCCTTTTGCCATGGCCCCTGTTACCACACTGGCGAAAATATCACCGGTCCCGTGGAAGCTGTCCGCAAGCTTTTCATTTACATAGCGATGAACGATCCGCTCTCCGTTGGCCTGTACCCGCATGGAAATTGCTCCGATGGCATTCTTTTCTGTCGAATAACCGGTGAGGATCGTTCCCCTGCAGCCCATATCCGCCAGAGCGTTCAGGATCTCCTCCCAATAGCCATCATCCGCATCCGGACGATACTCCTTCCCTGTGATCAGGCACGCCTCCGTCAGGTTGGGGAGGATCAGATCCGCCCCCCGGCAAAGCTCACCCATTGCGCGCACAAATTCCGGCGTAAAGCCCTTGTACAGCACGCCGTTGTCTGCCATCGCCGGATCCACAATCTGCAGGAATGTCGCATCCCCCGCATAGATCCCGCGGAATCTCTCCCCCAGTCGTTTCACCAGATCAATCTGACGAATGGAGCCGAGGTACCCGCTCCCGACCACATCAAAATCCAATCCTTCCTGCTCCCAGACCTTGTCGATGGGCTCGATCTCTTCGGTGAGATCGCGGAAGGTAAAATGTTCAAAACCGGTATGTGTGGACAGCACCGCCGTGGGCAGCGGGCAGGCTTCCACCCCCATTGCCGAGAGAATGGGCAATGCCACCGTCAGCGAGCATCTTCCGACACACGAAATATCCTGAATGCTGAGTACGCGTTTCATCCTTTTCTTCCTTTCCGGGCTGCCGTCTGTGGCTGCACCTGACCGCATTATATTCCGATCTGGACTTATTGAACATGTCAGTTCTCGAGTTATGATGCAGGCCAATTTTTAATGCAAAAAAACAGGACGCCGAAGCGTCCTGTTCTTCGTGGGATGAAATCATTGCTGCTCCTGCGGACAGCCGCCGGCTTTTTGCCGGGCCGCCGGGCGCACCTCTTCTCAGCCCTTTGCTGCCAGAGCGGCACGAAGCTTTTCCGTCAGCAGCGGAACCACCTTGTTCAGGTCTCCGACAATGCCGTAGTCGGCAACATCGAAGATCGGTGCGTTCTCATCCTTGTTGATGGCGATGATGATATCGGATTCCTCCATGCCGGCCACGTGCTGGATGGCACCGGAAATACCGATGGCAAAATATACGTGGGGGCGAACGGTCTTACCGGTCTGTCCCACCTGCAGATCCTTCGGCTTCCAGCCGGAATCCACAACCGCACGGGAGCAGGATACGGTGCCGTGCAGCACCTCTGCAAGCTCATCCAGGAGCTTGAAGTTCTCCGGGCTCCCGACGCCGCGTCCGCCGGATACCAGAATCTTGGCGGCCTGAATGTCCGCAACGGAGGAAACCTCCTTCACGATCTTGAGAATCTCGGTGTAGCAGTTATCCGGAACAAAGCCGGGATTGAACGAAATCACCTCTGCCTTGTGGCCGGCATCCGGTGTGATCTTCTGCATAACGCCGGGGCGAACGGTGGCCATCTGCGGACGGTAGTCCGGGCAGGCAATGGTCGCAATGGTGTTGCCGCCGAAGGCCGGACGCGTCATCAGCAGCTGCTGATGCTTCTGCTCCTTGCCGGGTACCGCGATCAGCGGGAAGTCGCCGATCTCCAGCTGCGTGCAGTCAGCGGTCAGACCGGTATGCAGTCTTGCCGAAACACGGGGGCCGAGGTCACGTCCGATGGCCGTTGCGCCGACCAGAAGGATCTCCGGCTTATACTCATTTACAACCGAAGCCAGTGCATGTGCATAGGGCTCGGTGCGGTAATCCTTCAGCTCCGGATCGTCTACCACAATAACGCGGTCTGCGCCGTAGGCGCCCAGCTCATCCGTAAGACCGCTCACATCCGAACCGATGAGAACGGCTGTGACGCTCTTCTCGTCCAGGCTCTCAGCCAGATCCTTTGCCTTGCCCAGCAGCTCCAGCGCGATGGAGCTGATCTTATTGTCTACCTGCTGAGCAAAGATAAATACTCCCTTGTAATCCTCTAATGCCATGGTTCGATCCTCCTATTAGATCACGTGCTTCTCGCTCAGCACGTTTACGATGTAATCAGCAGCCTCTTCGGCAGAATCCGGGGTAACCTTGACACCCTTTCCCTTGGCAACCTTGTCCGAAGCCTTCGCAATCACCGTAGGAGAACCTGCCTTACCGAGATTGGAATCCTCTACCTCCTTGAGATCCGCTCTGCCCCAAACCGTGATCTCCTTCTGGAAGGCATCAAAGATTCCGCCCGGGGTCATGTAGCGGGGCTCGCCCAGCTCTGCCAGGCAGGTGACCAGGCAAGGCATCTTGGCCTTTACGATATGATAGCCGTCATCGTACTGGCGCTTTACGGTAACCGTCTTCTCTGCCTCATCCACGCTCAGCTCCTCTGCATAGGAGATCAGCGGCAGATGCAGATGCTCGGAGATCTGGGGACCAACCTGCGCCGTATCGCCGTCAATGGCCTGACGTCCGGTGATAACCAGATCAAACTCCAGATTGCGGAGAGCTCCGGCGATCGTCTGGGAGGTAGCCCAGGTGTCGGCGCCGCCGAGAACACGGTCGGTCACCAGAATTCCGTTGTCTGCGCCCATGGCAATGGCCTCGCGCAGAACCTCCTCTGCCTTCGGAAGACCCATGGTCACAACCGTGACCTCTGCGCCGTACTGATCCTTCAGGCGAAGCGCAGCCTCCAGGCCCGCCTTGTCATCCGGATTCATGATCGCCAGCATTGCTCCTCTGTCCAGCGTTCCGTCGGGCTTGAACTTTACGCCGCCCTTTGTATCGGGAACCTGCTTCACGCACACTACTACTTTCATATGTTTTCTCCTTATCGTCAGAATCGAATTACTTCAGAAGATCGCCGGAAATAACCATGCGCTGAACCTCGGAGGTTCCCTCGTAGATTTCTGTGATCTTGGCGTCGCGCATCATGCGCTCCACTTCGTACTCCCGAATGTAGCCGTAGCCGCCGAAGAGCTGCACGCACTTGGTGGTAACATCCATGGCCGTCTCTGCTGCGAACAGCTTCGCCTTTGCCGCCTCTACCGAATAGCGGGACTGGGTTCTCTTCGCCTCTGCCGCCTTGTAAACCAGGAGCTGCGCTGCCTCTGTCTCCGTTGCAAGGTTTGCCAGCTGGAACTGGGTATTCTGGAATGCGCCGATGCATCTGCCGAACTGCTTTCTCTCCTTTACGTAGGAAATGGTGCGGTCCAGAGCGCCCTCTGCGATGCCGAGAGCCTGCGCGGCAATTCCGATACGTCCGCCGTCCAGTGTGTGCATGGCGATCGGGAAGCCCTTTCCTCTCGCACCCAGAAGATTCTCGGCCGGAATGTGCATATCCTGGAAGATCAGCTCATAGGTGGCCGATCCGCAGATGCCCATCTTGTTTTCCTTGGTACCGAAGGAGAAGCCGGGGGTTCCCTTCTCGACGATGAAGGCGGAGAATTTCTTCTGCTTCCGGCCCTTCTTATCCTCGACGATATCGGTATATGCAATGATGATGTAGATGTCCGCTTCCTTACCGTTGGTGATGAAGCACTTGGAGCCGTTCAGGATCCACTCCTTGCCGTCCTCGGACAGAACCGCCTTTGTCTGCACGCCCTGTGCATCGGTTCCTGCTCCGGGCTCGGTCAGACCGAATGCACCCAGCAGCTTGCCCTGTGCAAGCGGCACCAGATATTTCTGCTTCTGCTCTTCGGTTCCGTAGGTCATGATCGGATCACAGCACAAAGAGGTGTGTGCGGAAACGATAACGGCCGTGGTTGCGCAGACCTTTGCCAGCTCCTCGACACACATTGCGTAGGTCAGAGGATCGCAGCCCTGTCCGCCGTATTCCTTCGGAATCGGGATGCCCATGAAGCCGTTCTTCTGCATCTTCTCCACGTTCTCGCGCGGGAACTCATGCTTCTCATCGGTCTCGATGGCATGAGGCTTGATTTCCTTCTCGGCAAACTCTCTGAAGAGAGATCTTGCCATTTCATGTTCTTTGCTTAACTGAAAGTCCATGTTGTAATCTCCTTTTATCCGGTTGCGTTATACCGTTGATGCAATTGAATGGATGGAACCGATCACTTCTTATCCGTAGGAACCTTCTGGCCGTTGCTGTAGTCATAGAAGCCGATACCGGTCTTGCAGCCGAGCTTCTTGGCGCGGACCATCTTGCGCAGCAGCGGGCTGGCCGCATATTTGGAATCGCCTGTCTCGTGATAGATGACATCCATGATCGCCAGAACAATATCCAGTCCGATGTAGTCTGCCAGCTCGAGGGGACCCATGGGATGATTGCAGCCCAGCTTCATGGCCGTGTCAATGCCCTCAATGTCGGACACGCCTGCCGCATACACGCAGATGCCTTCGTTGATCATGGGAACCAGGATGCGGTTTACAACAAAGCCGGCAGCCTCATTGACCTCTACCGGAACCTTGCCCAGCTGCACAGAGATCTCCTTCACCTTATCCACCATTTCATCCGGTGTGTTGGCGCCCTTGATCACCTCGATCAGCTTCATAACCGGTGCCGGATTGAAGAAGTGCATGCCGATAACCGGCTTCGAAAGACCGGCGCCGATTTCCGTGATGGACAGGGACGATGTGTTGGAGGCATAGATGCAATCCGGATTCTGGACGATCTCATCCTGCAGCTTTTTGAACGTCTCCTGCTTCAGATCCATCTTCTCCAGAACGGCCTCAACCACCAGATCGGGATCCACGGCAATGTCCGACAGACCGGTCACAATCTTTCCCAGAAGTGCATCGGCTGCTGCCTGCTCCATCTTGCCCTTGGCGATCTTCTTGTCCAGCGCCTTCTTGATCTTGGCCTTGCCGCCGTCTGCGAACTCCTGCTTGATGTCGCAGAGATAAACCTTCTCCACTGCCTCGCTCTGTGCGAAAGCCTGTGCGATTCCGGATCCCATGGTACCTGCGCCGATAACTGCTACCTTCATGATATTCTCCTCCTAAACTCTGTGGTGTATACATGCACAGCAACATGCCCGGCACGCAGACCGGGCACGCAATGTCACGTTTCTCAAATATGGTATTTATTTGTTCTGGAATGCCACATGCTTCACCTTCGCGGGATCGTCCTTCTTCCGAAGGAAATTCGCCATTCCCTCTCTCTGATCCTCGGATTCAAAGCAGGAGCCGAAGAGCTTCTCCTCTGTGACGATGGCAGCATCCATATCCTGATCCAGACCTTCGTTGATGGCCGCCTTGCAAGCGCGCACTGCAATCGGTGCGTTTCCGGCAATGACAGACGCCAGCTTCTTGGCTGCAGGAAGGAGTTCCTCCTGAGTGGTTACCTGATTGACCAGACCGATGCGATAGGCCTCGTCCGCCTTGATGTTGCGGGCCGTATATACCAGCTGCTTCGCCATGCCGGGACCGACAAGACGCGCAAGTCTCTGGGTTCCGCCAAAGCCGGGCGTAATCCCCAGCCCTACCTCCGGCTGACCGAAGACCGCATTGTCCGAGCAGATGCGGATGTCACAGCTCATGGCGATCTCATTGCCGCCGCCAAGCGCAAAGCCGTTGATCGCCGCAATGACCGGAATCGGCAGTGTCTCAATTCTGCGGAACAGATCGTTTCCCTTCTTGCCGAAGGCCTCGCCCTCTTCCTTGGTCAGTGTGGACATCTCTCCGATATCCGCCCCTGCCACAAACGATTTGTCGCCTGCGCCGGTGAGCACCAGGCAGCGCACCGTGTTCAGATCCACTGCATCAATGACCGCAGACAGATCATCCAGAACCTGCGAATTCAGGGCATTCAGTGCCTTCGGACGATTGATGGTGACAAGACCGACCGCCCCTTCTACTTCATAATCTACGAAAACCATGGGATAACCTCCAGACCTCCTCTATTCTGCCGCGTTATGCCTCGTACTTCTCCACCACCGTAGAGCAGCCCATGCCGCCGCCGATGCACAGCGTAGCAAGACCTCTCTTCGCATCCCGGTTCTTCATGGCATACAGAAGTGTCGTCAGGATACGTGCGCCGGAGGCACCGACCGGGTGGCCGATGGCAATGGCGCCGCCGTTTACGTTCAGCTTGGAAGGATCAAAGCCCAGATCCTTACCGACGGCAACGGACTGTGCCGCAAAGGCCTCATTGGCCTCGTACAGGTCAAAATCGTCAATGGTCAGGCCGGTCTTGGCCAGAACCTTTCTCGTGGAAGCGACCGGACCGACGCCCATGATCGAGGGATCCACACCGCCGAGTGCGCCGGCAATCCAGACTGCCATCGGTGTCACGCCCAGCTCCTTTGCCTTCGACTCGCTCATGACAACCAGCGCCGCTGCGCCGTCGTTGATGCTGGACGCATTGGCTGCCGTCGTAACGCCGTCCGCATTGATGGGACGCATCTTGGCAATGTCCGCAGCCGTCTGTCTGCCGCGGGGACCCTCGTCGGTATCGAAGACAATGGTCTGCTTCTTCTTTTTCACCTCAACCGGAACGATCTCTTCCTTGAAGGCACCGGCCTCCATGGCCTCGGCTGCCTTGGTCTGCGATGCTGCCGCAAACTCATCAAGCTCTTCTCTTGTCAGTCCCCACTGCTGGGCCACATTGTCTGCCGTGCGGATCATATGATAGTCATTGAAGGCATCCCACAGGGCATCGTTGACCATGGTATCCACCAGGGTTCCGTTGTTCATGCGATAGCCAAAGCGTGCCTTCGGAAGAGCGAAGGGAGCCATCGACATGTTCTCGGTGCCGCCCGCTACAACGATATCCGCCTCGCCCGATTTGATGAGGCTCGCTGCCAGATTGACGGCATACAGACCGGAGCCGCAGACAACGTTCAACGTCACGGCCGGTGTCTCCACCGGAAGGCCTGCCTTTAAGGAGCACTGTCTTGCAACGTTCTGTCCCTGCGCAGCCTGAATGACGCAGCCCATGAATACGTGATCCACATCCTCCGGCTTGATTCCCGCGCGCTTTACCGCCTCCTTAATCACGATGGAGCCGAGCTCCGCAGCAGGTGTTGCGGAAAGTGTTCCACCCATCGTACCGACCGCCGTGCGGCATGCGCTAGCAATAACAACTCTGTCTGCCATGATTTCCTCCAAATGATTGCTCAACGATTCTATGCTGTTCACCTTGTGCGCCTGTGCCTGAACGCCGGGATAACCGAACGTTCGTTTGTGACTTTGTTAATTTTTTGTCACAATCGGAATTATAGCACACGCCCCCTCCCTTTTCAATGAACGATTTGGGAATTTTTCCTTACAGATTCGGTTCAATGAGTCCGTAGCTGCCGTCTTTCCGCCGGTAAACCACGTTCAGCTGCTCCGTCTGCGCGTTGCAGAAGAGGTAGAAATTATGTCCCAGCAGCTCCATCTGAACGCAGGCATCCTCCGGATACATCGGCTTCATGTCGAACTGCTTGTGCCGGCGGATCGTGATCTCCTCCTCCGGCAGGAAATTGCGGTCCAGGAATTCCTGACGGAACGTTCCCGGAGAGGTTCTGTGGCGATCCGCCAGCTTCCCTTTGTATTTCTGCAGCTGCCGCTGGATCACGGCAGCCGCCAAATCCAGGCTGATGTACATATCGTTGCTGGATTGCTCCGAGCGGATGATGCCGTCCGGAACCGGAATGGTGATCTCAATCTTGTGCCGGTCCTTGTTCACTTCCATTGACACGCGCACCGGTGTGTTCTCGGTAAAGCACTGGTTCAGCCGATCCAGCTTGTCGCGGATTGCGCGATCCATTGCCGGTGTAACATCGATGTTTTTCCCTGTGATGTGATATTTCACTGCCGCTCCTTTCCCTCTTCGCGAGGTGTCTCTCCGTTTACTTCAGTATCCTTCGGATTGCAACGATATTGCGGTAGGTTGCGGTTCCCGTGGTAATGCCGCTTCGGGGGTTCGAGGCATGCACGATCCGATTGCTGCCAAGATAAATGGCCACGTGTCCGGAATACAGGATCAGATCTCCCGGCTGTGCCTCCGAAAGGGAGGCCACCGCTGTCCCGCAGGATTGCTGTGCCCCCGTATAGTGCGGGAGGCTGATGCCGAAGTTCGCATACACCGCCATCGTAAATCCGGAGCAATCGGTGCCGTTCGTAAGGCTCGATCCGCCCCACACATAAGGATTTCCGACGAACTGCAGCGCATAATCGGCAACCGCCCGGCCGGCCGACACCGATGAGCTGCCTGCGGAGGTTCCCTTGCCGCTCTCCTTCTTCCAGGCTGCCTCCTCGGCTTCCTCCTCTGCCTTTCTTGCAGCCTCCTCCTGCTCCCTGGAGACGGCCTCCGGATATATTTCCTCAACGTCTGCGAAATCCGAAGAGATATAGCCGTCCCCGTCCTCTGTTCGGATCTTGTACCAGCCGTTCTCCTCTTCCAGAATTTCGAGGGTTTCCCCTTCCCCGATCAATGTGATGACATCGGAGGTCGCCTCCGCCGCCGCGCGCACACGCAGTGTCTGCGTCGTCACCACCGCCTGCTTTACCGAAACCGCATCCGCCAGCTCCCGGGCCGCCGTTCCGGTTGCAACGTACTCCTCGCGGATGTAGCCCGTAACCCCTCCGGACCGGATCCGCACCCAGCCGTTTCCCGTTCTGCCCAGGACCTTCGCCACAGATTTATTATATAGCTTTCCGATTACTTCCGACTCGGTATCCGCATCCGCGCGCACATTGATATAATCGTTGACCTGCGCCACCACCAGCTCCTCGCCGTCTGTACCGGCAGCTGACGTGCTGTCGCTCCCGTCCTCTTCGCCGCTTTCGATGGAGACAACCGTATCGCCGAGTGCACTGTTTTGCCGCGCGGCTTCCAGAAGCGCCTCTGCCTCTTCCGGCGTAACGACGCCCTGATCCAGCTTCATCTGTGCCTGCCGGCGATCGGAAAGCTCCGCCATCTGCACGGCGATGTTGGCATCGGAAACCACCGTTACCGCCGTTGCCGACAGGATGGTCGCCAGAGCGCGGTCCATTTGAATCCCCTGGGTTTCGGACACGGCATTTACAACGTTCCGTTCCTTGACCTGCACCGGTGTGAGCGTGGTTTCCTCGGCCGCGCCGTCCGTCTGCAGATCCTGCAGCGCCACCTTGTGTGCCGAAAAGGCATAGGCGAATCCGGCCCCCGGATAAAGCGTCCGGGTCATCTCC
>CAVAUJ010000015.1:0-6483 GCA_963591995.1 Succinivibrio sp. | reverse complement strand
ACCGCTGTCGGTATCTGCATGCCGGACATGGCAAAAGCTGACACCGCAAACCACAGCAGTGTCAGCTTCCCTCTCTCCGAATTGTCCCTGTTTCCCTGATCCTTCGGATCCTTACGCTCTCGTATTCTCAAAACCATATTGAAAATTCTCTTGTCCTGTCAATTTCCACCCGCGCTGCTCAAATCACGCTCCTGCAGAATTCTCCTGCAGACATCCGGGCGATTGGTGATGATCGCCTCCACGCCCATGTCCCTGCACAGGCGCATATGCTCCTCCTCGTTGACGGTCCAGACATGCGTTGCAAGACCGTACGCATGTGCGGTTGTCACATAGGAGGGGTCTGTCAGATGATACAGCGCAGGATGCAATGCATTCACCTTCACCTTGTCCCTCGCGTAGGGCGCCGCATCGATCCAGTTGTCGGAATACAGGAGTCCTGTCCGTATGTCCGGCTTTTCTCTGCGCATATGCCGCAGCGTGTAGTGGTTGAAGGAGGAGTAGATCACTCTCTCCTCCATGCCCTTTCTCGCCGTGAGCTCCAGCACCTTTTCCTCGATGCCGCGGTACCAGAAAATACCTGTCTTGAGCTCGACATTCACTGTCAGCCCGGTCGGCTTCAGAAGATCGTACACCTCCTCCAGAAGAGGAATCCGCGCCCGTTCGTATTCCGGATGCGTGCGGTTGAAATTCAGTCTCCGCAATTCCGCAAGCGTATGATCCTTGATCCGGCCGTCCCCGTCGCTGACACGCTCCAGCGACTCGTCGTGTGCCACCACCAGTTCTCCGTCCGACGTCAGCTGCACATCCAGCTCCACGCCGTCTGCGCCCATCTCTGCCGCCTTTTCAAAGGAGATCAATGTATTCTCCGGCGCATATTCCGATGCGCCGCGATGTGCCCATACCAAGGTATTCATGCCATTGCCTTTTCTCTGGTGCTCATCACGAACAGCACCAGTCCGATCAGGAAGAAAACCGCGATGACGCCGACACCGTAATTGGCCACTCCCGTCGCCTGCGATACCAGACTCATCACCGTTGTGCCGATGAAGGAGGCTCCCTTTCCGCAGATGTCATAGAATCCGAAGAATTCTCCAGAGCGCTCCGCCGGAATAATCTTTGTGAAATAAGACCTCGACAGTGACTGGATGCCGCCCTGGAACATGCCGACCACAATGGCCAGTACCCAGAACTGCCATGCCGCATTCAGGAAAATTGCGAAAACCGCAATCCCGGCGTACGCTGCAATGGCGATCAGGATCAATTTCTCCGCCATTCCCTTCTGCGCCAGCCTCCCGTAAATCACCGCGCTCGGAAATGCCACGAACTGCGTCACCAGAAGGGCCAGCAGCATGTCGGTCGTGCCAAGACCCAGCGCCGTACCGTAGGCCGTAGACATATCAATGATCGTATATACGCCGTCGATGTAGAAGAAAAACGCCAGCAGGAAGAGCAGAATCTTGCGGTTCTGCACAAGATCCCGCAGGCTCACGCTCAGCTGCCGCAGAACGCTCTTGTGTTCTTCCTCGCCCTCGAGGAAATGCCGCTGCTGATAATCCTTCAGAATCGGAACCGAAACGCCTCCCCACCATAATGCGGTGATCACCATGGAAAGAGAGAGCGCCAGCATCTGTGAAATTCCGATCCTGTCCGCGAACAGCACCAGCAGAAGGCAGGCAATAAAGGGAACACAGCTGCCGATGTACCCCCAGGCATAGCCAAGGGCCGACACATTGTCCATCCGCTCCGGCGTGGTGACATCCACCAGCGTCGAGTCATAGATCACGAGGCTGAGGGAATACAGCACCCTTACCACACAGAACAGCGCAAGGAAAATCAGCCACTCCCTTGCAAGCCCCAGCCCCGCACAGCCAAGGGCCCCCAGCACAATCGTGAGAGCAAAGAACGGCTTCTTGCGCTTTCCCTTATCCGCTGCCGCTCCCAGAACAGGTCCCAGAAGAGCGACAATGATCGTGGTCAGGGAAATGGTGTAGCCCCAATAGGCCAGATAATCCACCTCGGAGATCCCCGCCTCTCTGCTCAATTGATTGAAATAAATCGGGATCATTGTGGATACCATCATGGTAAAGGCCGAATTGGCCACGTCATACAGAATCCACTTCTTCTCCAGTGATGTCAGCTTGCTCATAGCGTAATCCTCTCTTCCGCACATGGTGCTGTTGCCTCTCTGCAAAAGCTGCAGAGCCACGCACATTGTGCCCCTCCCCGGTTAAGAACGCATTAACGCTGTGTAAAATGTGTCATCCGATATCCTGCCTGCCGTCAGGACAGTGCCATACGATCGGATACCTCTCCGCCGGCCTCCTCGAATTTCCTCAGAAGATCGGCAACCTGAAGCTTTTTCTTCTCTTCCCCGCAGACATCATAGATGATCTGTCCCCCGCTCATCATGATCAGCCGGTTGCCGTGCGCAATGGCGTCATGCATGTTGTGCGTGACCATCAGCGTTGTCAGCTTTCCCTCCTCCACAATGCGGTCGGTGGCATCCAGCACCTTTTTGGCTGTCTTCGGATCCAGCGCCGCGGTATGCTCATCCAGAAGGAGGAGTTTCGGGCGCTTGATGGTCGCCATGAGCAAGGTCAGTGCCTGCCGCTGTCCGCCGGAGAGGAGGCCGACCTTTGAGGTCATACGATCCTCCAGACCAAGGTCCAGCTTCTTGAGCAGGTTCCGGTATTCCGCCGTTTCCTTTTTGGTTGTCCCCCAGCGAAGCGTCCGGCTCCCGCCGCGTCTGGCCGCCAGCGCCAGATTCTCCATAATCTGCATGTCGCCGGCCGTTCCCGTCATCGGATCCTGGAATACTCGTCCCAGATACGGAGCCCTGCGGAACTCCTGCAGCGACGAAACGTCCTCACCGTCAATGATGATCCGCCCGCTGTCCACCGGCCATACGCCGGCCACCGCGTTCATCAGCGTAGACTTGCCGGCGCCGTTGCCGCCGATCACGGTGCAGAAATCTCCGTCCTTCAAGGTAAGGCTGACATGAATCAGCGCCTTCTTCTCATTGATGGTATCCGGATTAAAGGTTTTGGATATGTTCTGAATTTCCAGCATGCTCAGTCCTCCTTCTTCCCGGTGCCCGTCTTTGCTGCCTCTGCCTTGTTGCGTCTTGCCAGCGCACGGAAGGAGCTCTTACGCATTTCCTTCAGGTAGGGAGCCGCCAGGAACATTGCCACCACAATCGCCGTCAGCAGCTTCATGTCATCGGCAGGGAACTTCAGCCACAGAACGAAAACATAAACGAAATAGTAGATCACGGCACCGATCACCACGAAGCTCAGACGCAGGATGAAATCCAGTCTTTTGCCAAGAAGGGCTTCCCCCAGCACTTCTCCGATGATGACCGCCGCAAGGCCGATGACAATGGCGCCCTGTCCCATCTTTACATCCGCAAAGCCCTGATACTGTGTCAGGATTCCGCCGGAGAGCGCTACCAGTCCGTTGGAAATCGCCAGCGCCAGCACCTTCATTCTGCCGGTGTTGATTCCCTGGGCGCGGCTCATCTGCTCGTTGATGCCGGTGGCCCGAATCGCGCTTCCCATCTCTGTTCCAAGGAACCAGTAGAATATGCCGATGATGATCACATCGACGACCAGCGTCAACGCGATGGTCTGCCCAAGGTAACGGACGTTCGAGGAAAAATGCACCGCCACCGTGGCAGTCGGCACGGCCTGATTGGCCTTTCCCATGATGTTCAGATTGATGGAGTACAAGGAAATCTGCGTCAGTATTCCGGCCAGAATGTCCGGTATTCCGAGGCAGGTATGCAGGATTCCCGTCACGAGTCCCGCCAGCGCCCCCGTCAGGAAGGCAATGCCCAGCGCCGCCTCCGGATTCCAGCCGGCCAGAATCAGCATGACGGTCACCGCGCCCCCCGTGGCAATGGAACCATCCACCGACAAATCGGCGAAATTCAGCACGCGATAGGTCATGTAGACACCCAGTGCCATAATCCCCCAGATCAGTCCCTGGGCCAGACCGCCCGGCGCCGCATTCCACAAGGCGGTGGGATTCAAGGATGCAAAATAAGCTGCCATTGTACTTCCCTCTCTTTTCGTTGTACCTTCCAAAAGCAATCGCCCCGGCATTCACCGCGGCCTATGCAAAGGCCTCTGCGCCGAACCGCCGCCTCTGCAATGGAAAAGGCACCACAGGCACAAAGCTGCACCCGCGCTGCCTTTTCATGAATTATAGCACAGTACCGATCTTTCTACGCTTCCTTATTCGGCTGCCGGAATCTCCACATAATCGTCCGGAACCGTAATGCCGATGGCCTTCGCGTAATCCGCGTTGTACTCCTTGGTTACCGTCGGTGCAAAGCCGATTTCCATCGTGCTGATGTCAGCGCCCTCCGAGAGAATCTGGATCGCCTGCTCACCGGCCGCATAGCCGATGTCATAATAGCTGATGGACAGTGTTGCCAGACCTCCGGCTCTTGTCATGTTCTCCTCGCCGCAGATGATCGGGATGCCGGCCGGCTCCGCCACATTGGCAACGATCGTCATGTTGGACGCTGCGGTGTTGTCGGTAGGAATGTACATGGCGTCACAATCGGCCACAGCCGCCGTTACAACCGACTGCAGGTCATTGGAATCCGCGAAGGTGTATTCCTCGTAGGAAATGCCGTCCTCTTCCAGATATCCCTCCACCATTTCTGCCTGATATTTGGAATTCGCCTCGCCCGAGCAATACAGGATCGCAACCTTCTTCACATCCGGCACCAGCTCGAGAATCATGTCCTCCTGCTGGTCCAGCGGAGCCAGATCCGAGGTACCGGAGACATTCATGCCGGTTGTTCCGGAGAAATTCTCAATGTTCAATGCCGTTCCGTAATCCGTAATGGAGGTTCCCAGAATCGGAATGTCCGTCGTTGCGGCAACCGCGGCCTGCAGCGAAGCCGTCGCATTGGCCAGAATCAGGTCGTAGTTGTTGTTGACAAAGCCATTGATGATGGTGGCGCACATCGTGGACTCTCCCTGTGCGTTCTGATAATCAATGGTCACGTTATCCCCGTAGCGCTCCGTCAGCGCATCCTCAAAACCCTGCGTTGCCGCATCCAGCGCACTGTGCTGAACCAGCTGGCAGATGCCGACGGTGAATTTCTCGTCGTCCTGGGTCTCTGCTGCCCCGGCATCCTCTGCCGCTGCCGCATCGTCCGAGGTCTCCTCCGTCGTATCCTCTGCCGTCTCCTCTGTCGCCGCAGCCGCTGTATCCGTGCTGCTTCCGGAGCATCCTGTCAGCAGGCCCATCGCCAGCACCGAAGATGCCAGCAGCATCGCCAATGTCTTTTTCTTCATAATATCATCCTCCCTGATTCATGGTTGCACTTCTCTCGCCCCGCGCCCGTCCTGCACCGCACAGGCGAAATGTTTTACTACATTAAAGCGCAAACGCGTTGGTGTGTCAACGCAAAAGGTCTGCGCCTCCGAGCTGCCGGATCAGCCGGTCAACGATTTCAACGTCCTTCATGCGTCCCTCTCTACCGCTGTGCGATTCTTTCACAAAGATCCTTCATATAAATCTTTCGTGGCAGCTGCTGTCTCCATCTTGCAGGAATGGCATCCAGGCCATAATAAAGGCCGCACAGACCGCCGCTGATCGCCGCAATGGTATCCGTGTCATTTCCCAGATTGATGCACCGCACCATAGCCTCCTCATAGGAGTCCGTCGTAATTGCACACCAAAGCGCCGCCTCCAGCGAGTCTACGACGTATCCGGAGCTGCGGATGTCCTCTCTTTTCACCTCCCGCAGCACCGACAGGTCCCGGCATCTCTCATAGAAGGGAAGATCATGCTGATATTCCTCCTCTTTCCCGTAGTGCGTCATGGCCGCATCGATGCCCTTTTGCAGAAGGTCCGTCAGAGAAGCATCCGTAGACGGATCGGATTCCAGAATTCCCCTCACAAGGTAATAGTAGATTCCGCAGGCCAGCTTCGCCCTCGGATGTGCATGCGTCAGTGCGGAAATCTGCTCGACGGTCCGCACGGCCTCTTCCTCCTCTATGCCGGTTCCCAGAAGATAAAGACAGGCCGGCAGAATGCGCATCAAAGATCCGTTTCCGTTGTTCTCAGCCTCTGCTCCGCCGCAGGTTGTCACATCAAAATCGTTGCTGAGGAAGCACAGGATTGCATCCATGGTCCCATGGCCGATGTCATAGGCCTTTCCAAAGGGCGTGTACGCTCCCTTCAGAAGCCACTCGCTGTAGCACTTCATTACAACCACCGGGTCCAGCCGTCCGCAGCGCAGAATGCTGTCCATCGTGGCCAGTGCAAGGCTGGTATCATCGGTCCAGCTCCCCGCCGGCATATCAAAGGTGCCGTGTCCGATCATGTCCGTAACCGGATTCGCATCCATCTCTTCTCTGGTATGGAATTGCACCGGACACCCCAGTGCATCTCCCGTCGCCAGCCCGAAAATACCGCCAAGCCACACCTGCTCCGCATCTCTTTGATTGGAAAATTTCATGT
>CAVAUJ010000014.1:0-48908 GCA_963591995.1 Succinivibrio sp. | reverse complement strand
TTTTTACAGATACTCTGGTGGTAAGTTCGTTTTTGTGGAATGACTTCCTATATAGTTTTCAAAATTTGGTGGTAAGTTGGTGGTAAATTCGTAAGCTTCTCAGCTTCCAAAAGTCCGCAAACCCGCATAAATACTGGCTTTTTTCAGTCCTTACTTATCCAAACTCTTCATCGTCGGGAACAGCAGCACATCGCGAATCGCAGCCGAATTCGTCAGCAGCATGACCAGACGATCGATGCCGTATCCGATGCCTCCGGTAGGCGGCATGCCGATCTCCATGGCGTGCAGGAAATCCTCGTCGGTGTGATTGGCTTCCTCGTCGCCGGCGTCCGCCAATGCGTCCTGCGCAGCAAAACGCTCTCTCTGGTCAATGGGATCGTTCAGCTCGGAATAGGCGTTGCACATCTCCCAGCCATTGATATACAACTCAAAGCGTTCTACCTTTGAGGGATCCGACGGCTTTTTCTTGGTCAGAGGACTGATCTCAATCGGGTGATCCATGATGAAGGTCGGCTGAATCATCTTGTCTTCACAGAATTCATCGAAGAAGAGATTGACGATGTCACCCTTTTTGTGGCGATCCTCATACTCTACGTGATGCTCGTCTGCCAGCTTCTTGGCTTCCTCGTCCGTCACCACACGATCAAAATCGATGCCGGTTTCCTCCTTGATGGCATCGATCATGGTCAGCCTGCGGAACGGCTTGCCAAGATCAATCTCCTTGTCGCCATAGGTGATGGTGGTGGAACCGCAGACCTTTTCCGCCAGATCGCGGAACATGGATTCTGTCAGCTCCATCATTCCGTTGTAATCCGTATAGGCCTGGTACAGCTCCATCAAAGTGAATTCCGGATTGTGACGGGTGTCTACGCCTTCGTTGCGGAAAACGCGGCCGATCTCGAACACGCGCTCCAGTCCGCCGACGATCAGACGCTTCAGATACAGCTCCAGAGAAATGCGCAGCTTCACATCTTCATCCAGCGCATTGTAATGCGTTTCGAAGGGTCTGGCCGCTGCGCCGCCCGCATTGGAAACCAGCATGGGGGTTTCCACCTCCATGAAGTCTCTCTCCGCCAGGAAACGGCGAATCTCGCGAATGATGGCACTTCTCTTTTTAAAGGTTTCGCGAACCTCCTCATTTACAATGAGGTCCACGTAGCGCTGACGATATCTCGTATCGGTATCCTGAAGACCGTGATATTTTTCCGGCAGCGGCTCCAGAGACTTGGAGAGCATCACCAGCTCCTTGGCATGAACCGAAATCTCACCGGTCTTTGTTCGGAACGGGAAGCCCTTGAC
Source organism: Succinivibrio sp. (assembly GCA_963591995.1). Taxonomy (GTDB): domain Bacteria; phylum Bacillota; class Clostridia; order Lachnospirales; family Lachnospiraceae; genus CAG-791. The sequence goes on along the minus strand of CAVAUJ010000014.1, from coordinate 47,609 downwards.
ACCGATAATGTCTCCGATGTCCATGTGCTTGAAATCCGCATAGGCCTCATCTCCCAGGTCGTTTCGGGACACGTAAATCTGAATGCGCCCATCCCGGTCCTGCAAATTTGCAAAGGAGGCCTTTCCCATGACGCGCTTGAACAGCATCCTGCCCGCAATCGAAACCGTTGCCGGCTCCTTCGTGTAGTTGCCTTCCTCATCCGGCTCGCCTGCCAGTTCATCAAAATGCTCCAGAATCTGACGGGTGTGATAGGTCTGGTCAAAGCTGGTAATGACAAACGGATCCTTGCCCGCCGCCTGCAGCTCGGCAAGCTTTTCTCTCCGAACCTTTTTCAGCTGGTTAATATCCTGCAAGGGGGCGTCCTGTGTGTTTTTTCTGTTCTGGTTGTTCTGATTCTCTGCCATCTCTGTTCCCTGTTCTAAGTGAAAGACACATCCCGCAGCAGCTGTACCGGATGCCCTGTTGTCTCTTTAATCCTCTGCGCGTTCGATGCTCAATACCTGAAAGGACATCTCTCCTGCCATGGACTCTGCCTTTACCACATCGCCGATCTTTGCGCCCATCAGCGCTTTGCCGACAGGAGACTCGTTGGATATCTTATTCTCGAGACTGTTGGCCTCTGTGGAGCCGACAATGCTGTAGGTGACATCCTCGTCAAACTCCATATCATGGACGGTTACCTTGCAGCCAACGCTGATGCGGTCCAGTACGATATCATCGTCGGTGATGACCTCCACGTTCTTGAGGATCTTTTCCAGCTCTTCGATTCTGGCCTCAATGTCCCGCTGCTCGTCCTTCGCTGCGTCATATTCCGCATTCTCGGACAGATCGCCCTGCTCCATTGCTTCCTTGATCTTCTGTGCAACCTCCTTGCGTTTTACAACCTTGAGGTTGTGCAGCTCATCCTCGTATTTCTTCAGTCCTGCTTTGGTCAGGATATTCTTCTTCTCTTCCATAACTTTCTCAGCTCCCTTTCTATGCTCTGTGCCGCAGTCGGCCTGCAGCAGGTCCTTGTCTCATTCGCGTACTGTTTCCTGCAGACAGCTTCCGCCCGATCGGCAGAATTCTCCCTCCTCACTGCAGTTGAACATCGGTCTGCATTATAGCGATATTTGCAGGTACTGTCAAAGGAAATGCCCATCCTCCTGCATGCTCACCCGCCAGCCAAGCGGCGGGTCCCGGCGGAGTTGTCCGATCAGAGGACATTCTCCACCACCCTGTCGCTTGGCCGGCGGGTGTCTGTACCGTAACCTCTTTCATATGTAGGGAAATTCCTTCCGCAGCAGGGCTTCCAGCTCTTCGAAGCTGCTCACCGTATTGATCTTCACGCGCAGTTTCGCCGCTCCCGGAAAGCCTTGCAGGTACCAGGCTGCATGGTGCCGCATTTCCTGTATTCCGATGCGTTCTCCCTTAATCGATTGCATCAGCTGTGCATGCCGCAGCAGCGTCTGCAGGATTTCACGATGTCCGGGATGCTCCATGTCCTTCCCGGTGTCCAGATAGTGGTTGATTTCTCTGAAAATCCACGGATTTCCCTCGGAGGCTCTGCCGATCATCACCGCGGTACAGCCGGTCTCCTCCAGCATTCGCTTTGCAGAGGGTCCGTCTGTCACATCTCCGTTGCCCACCACCGGAATCCTTACCGCCTCTACGGTCTGGCGGATTCTGGTCCAGTCTGCCGTTCCGCTGTACATCTGCGGTCTCGTTCGGCCGTGCACGGCCACCATCGATGCGCCGCCTGCTTCGGCCGCCTGCGCACACTCCGCCACATTCTGATGCTCGTGGTCATAGCCTGTCCGCATTTTCACCGTCACCGGCCGATCCGTATGCGCGGTACAGGCCTTCACAATCTCTTCGATGCGCTTCGGATCCTTCATCAGAGCGGAGCCTTCATGATTGTTCACGACCTTCGGAACCGGGCACCCCATATTGATGTCCAGAATATCAAAGGGCTGGTCCCGCAGCAGCTCCAATGCCTCGGCCATTACCTCCGGCTCGTGGCCGAAGAGCTGCAGCGCCACCGGGTGCTCTGCCGGCTCTGTCCGCATGAGCTCTGCTGTCTTGCTGTTGTGATACGTGACCGCTTTGGCGCTGATCATTTCCATCACCACCAGTCCCGCTCCCTGCTCTCTGCAAAGGATGCGAAACGGCAGGTCACTTACTCCTGCCATCGGCGCCAGCACCGTCTGATTCGGTATTACAACATCCCGGATCTTCCACTCCATCGGTTCTCTCCATTCTCTTCTGCTATCGCACGCTGCTATTGCACGCAGTCTTCCGGTGTCCTCTTAGCGAAACGCTGATGAAAGCGCTTCGCTCGCGGAACAGCTTCCTCAGTTATCCTCTTCCTCGTCCTCCAGAAGCTCTGCCGGGTCCTCATGAAGGAAGGTGACGCGATAGTAAATTTCCAGGGACCGGAACAGCTCCTGCTTGGTGCTGCGGATCTTCTTGACCAGAAGTGCACTGCCGATTTCATCATAGAGCAGGTCTCCCTCCTCCGCCTGTGTGTCCATGACCGCCTCGCCGCCTGGCGTAAAGCCGATGGTGAACACACCGCCTACTTCCTCTGTGAACAGGACGCAGATGATGTGCAGCTCCTCCTGCACGCTCTCCGGAAGCCTGCTGAATTTTTCGTTAAAATAGTATTTCTTATCATAGGCATTGGCACCGCACAATACAATGCGATACCGGTCTTCATTGACAAACGTTCTCTTGTCCATCCAAACTCCTGCGCTGTCTCCCAGCATCCATCCTTCGGTTACACATAGCCCATCACGCCCCGCACGGAGACCTCTCCGGTGCCGACCCTTCTCTCTCCGGATCCATCCTCCAAAACGACGACCAGCTCTCCTTCCGGCGTCACCTCTCTGGCCGTTCCGGTGTATTCTCCCCTCGGATCCAGCACGCGCACCATGCGCCCCAGATTGACGGATGCGCTGCAATACCGGTCCAGCAGAGGCTGCAGTGAACCTGCTGCCAGATATTCCTCATAATCCCTCTCAAAACAGTTCCAGCAGTCCGCGGCAATCTGTGCCCGGTTCACTTTTCGTCCGACGGCGAGCCGCAGCGTTGTTGCCGTCTGCGCAAGCGTCGGATCTACCGTCTCCATATTGAGATTCAGACCGATGCCGATGGTGACATCTTTGATTTCCGCATCCTCCAGCCGCATCTCTGTCAGAATGCCGACGAACTTTTTGTAGGGTCCCTTGTCGACGCTGACCACCAGATCATTCGGCCATTTGATGCCGAATTGCACCTTCTCCGGATAATGTTGGGCCTGCATCGCCTCATAGACCGCCAGTGCCATGATCAGGGTCATCATCGGCGCCTCTGCCACCGGAATGTGCGGACGCAGCAGAATGCTCATGTATACGTTCCCTTCGTCCGGTGACACCCAGGTTCTCCCGCGTCGTCCCTTTCCCGCTGTCTGCAGGGAGGCCACCGCAAGGGTCCCCTCACAGGCTCCCTTGTCCGCCAGCCGCATAATGTCATCGTTGGTGGAGCCGGTCTTTTCCTCATAAATCACCGGATGTCCCGCCCATCCGGTTGTGAGTCTCCTTGCAATCTCCGTCTGGTTGAGAACGTCCGTGTCCTTACCACGGATGAGGCGGTAACCCTTGTTGGTCACCGCCTCAATCTCGTATCCTTCATCCTTCAGCTTGCCGATGGTCTTCCAGACTGCCGTTCTGGAAACACCCAAAAGGTCGCTGAGCTGCTGCCCGGAAAGAAAGCTGTCCGTTTCGCACAGCGCCTGCAATATTCTGTCTTTCATTGAATCGCTCCGCCTGTACCGCAGAAGGTGTACGGTATTCTCCTCACATTTCGTATCCGAGCGTCGCCGCCATCACTGCCTTGATGGTATGCATGCGGTTCTCTGCCTCACGGAAAACAACCGACCGCTCCGATTCAAAGACCTCGTCCGTCACTTCCATTTCGTTCAGCCCGAATTTCTCATGAATGGTCCTGCCAATTCCGGTATCAAGATCATGGAAGGCCGGCAGACAATGCATGAAGATGCAGTCCGCATTGCCCTGCTCCATCAATTCCTTTGTGACCCGATACGGGCTGAGGTCCTGAATTCTCTTCGCCCAAACCTCATTCGGCTCGCCCATGGAAACCCACACATCGGTATAGAATACGTCTGCACCTCCGGCGGCTTCCACGGGATCCTCGGTCAGCGTAATGCTGCCGCCGCTGGCCTTTGCCAGCTCTGTGCACGTTTGCACCAGCTCCGCATCCGGAAAATATTCCTTCCGGGAGCACAGCGTCACATGCATGCCGACCTTTGCGCCCAGCACCATCAGCGAATTGCCGGTGTTGTATCTGGCATCTCCGAAGTAGCTCAAATGTACGCCCTGCACTCTGCCGAAGCTCTCCCGAATGGTCAGAAGATCCGCCAGCATCTGTGTCGGATGAAATTCATTGGTCAGACCGTTCCACACCGGCACCTTCGAATATTTTGCCAGCTCCTCCACGATCTCCTGCCCGAAGCCGCGGTATTCAATGCCGTCGAACATGCCTGCCAGAACCCTTGCCGTATCCGCAATGGATTCCTTCTTGCCGATCTGTGATCCCGAAGGATCCAGATAGGTGGTGCCCATTCCCAGGTCATGTGCCGCCACTTCGAAGGCGCAGCGCGTTCTGGTGCTCGTCTTCTCAAAAATCAGGGCAATGTTCTTGCCGCGGAGCTGATCCACCGGCTCGCCCTTCTGCTTCTTTTCCTTGAAATATGCTGCCAGATTGATCAGCTGTGCGATCTCCTGTCCGGAATAATCCAGCAGCTTCAGAAAATCTCTTCCCTTAAAATTCTCGTACATTACGCTTCCTTTCTGCAGTGGCCTGTCACTGCTGCGTGAAGAGAATGCCGTCAGGCATTGCATTCACGCGATTCTGCCGCAGTTTACCGCGGCGCGCGAGCAGAATTTGCGAAGGCAAATTCCGTGATGCTATTCCGTTTCTTCCCAATCCACGGAATCCGCGGAGCTGACCTCCCGGTTGATGGCCTGGGTGGCCGCTGCCGCCTCCCGTGCTCCCCGGCTGGATTCCTCATGGAGGCAGGGATCCTCCGCCGTTGCCTTCTTTTGTTTTGCACTCCTGTCAATCGGCGTGGCATCGCCGATGCCCAGCGACTCTCCCACCAGCCCCAGAGAGCTGATAATTCCGGCGATGTCCGAGGGCATATAAATCTTCGTTGCACGCCCGTCCGATACATCCTTCAGGGCTTCGATTCCCTTCAGCCGCAGAACCGATTCCGATACATTGGCATCCTTGAGCGCCTCCAGTCCCTTCGCCTCTGCCTCGTAGACCAGCTGAAGGGATCTTGCCTTACCTTCTGCCAGTGCCACCTGTGCGTCGCGCTCTGCCTCCGCAGCAAGAATCTTCGCCTTCTTGTCGCCCTCTGCACGGGAAACCACCGCCTCCTGGTGCGCCTGTGCCTCCAGCACCGTCTGGCGGCGCTCGCGCTCGGCGCGCATCTGCTTGGTCATGACCTCTTCGATTTCCTTGGGCGGCTGAATGTTCTTGATCTCAACGCGCGTTACCTTGATGCCCCATTGATCCGTTGCCTCATCCAGAATCACCTGCATCTTGCCGTTGATGGTCTCCCGGCTCGTCAACGTCTGATCCAGCTCCATTTCACCGATGATGTTGCGCAGCGTCGTAGCGGACAGATTCTGCAGACCGGCGATGGGATTCTCCACGCCGTATGTATACAGCGCCGAATCGAAAACCTTCATGAACACCACCGAGTCAATCTGCATGGTGACATTGTCCTTGGTGATCACCGGCTGCGGCGGAAAATCCAGCACCTGCTCCTTGAGGCTGATGGTCTTCACCACCCTCTCGATGAGCGGAATCTTCACGTGCAGTCCGGCCTGCCAGGAGGTCTTATACTTTCCGAGATGCTCGATCACGAACACATATCCCTGCGGGACGATCCGAATGTTGGGAATGACCAGCGCCAGTACAATGATCAGAAAAATTATCAGTAAAATCATCCTCTTATCCCCCTATCCTCTCCGAATAAGCTCCTATAATTTTCTGGATTTCTCGATGCAGGCATCGATCGCATCCATAACCGTTCCGCGGAAGGCTCCCTTTTCCAGGGCTTCCAGTCCCTCAATGGTCGTTCCTCCCGGAGAGCACACCATGTCCTTGAGCTCTCCCGGGTGCTTGCCGGTCTCCAGCATCAGCTTTGCACTGCCCAGAACCGTCTGCGCTGCGAAGCGGTAGGCCTGCTTCCGCGGCATCCCGCCCTTGACACCGGCATCGGCCAGCGCCTCCAGGAACATGAATACGTAAGCGGGTGCGGCACCGCTGACAGCTCCCACGGTATCCATGAGGCTCTCGTTCACCACCTCCGCGTAACCGAAGCTGGAGACGATTTTCATAACCTCCTCCAGCTCATCCTGCCGGACGGAGCTGCTGCGGCAGATGGCGGAGCACCCCTCCTGCACCAGTGCCGGTGTATTGGGCATGCAGCGGATGATCTTTACCGGATGCTCGAACTGCTCCGACAGCCATTTGGTTGTTTTGCCTGCCGCAACAGAGAGAATCAGCTGCTCCTCTCCCACGACATCCCGGATTTCTTCAATGACAACCGGGAGCACAATCGGCTTGACCGCCAGAACCAGCAGATCCGCCTGTCTTGCCACCTCTGCATTCGAGCTCTCAACACGGATTCCGTACCGGCTTCCGGCCCTTTCCCGCGACGCCTCCGTGGCGGCGGATCCGATGATGTTCTCCGGCTGTATCAGGTGGTCCTGCAGAATTCCGCCGATGATCGCCTTGGCCATGTTCCCCAGGCCGATAAAACCAATCGTTTGAATTGCCATACGTTCTCCTTTCCATGAGGGTCTTCCGCCGATCCGTCCGACCCCAGCCTCTTTACCGTAAACCTTCGGGCAGCCGCCGATCCTGATGGTCTGCGCCGCCTCAATGCCCGCCGAATCCGCGCTGCCTCGCCGCCTCGTACAGGAGAATTCCCGCACTGATCGCCGCATTCAGGGACTCGATGCGCCCCGCCATGGGAATCCGCACCTTCTCATCCGAGAGCTGCAGCGTAGCCTGCGTCAATCCGTTCCCTTCGTTGCCGATCACGATGGCGCAGGGCTGCGTGTAATCCGCAAGCTGGTATTCCTCACTGCCCTCCAATGCGGCAGCCAGGATCCGGATTCCCCTCTTTTGAAGCTCTCGCATGGTCTCCTGCAGATCCTCCGTATACAGAAACGGCTGTCGGAACACCGCGCTCATCGTCGATCGCACCGTCTTGGGATTGAACACATCCACCGTCCCGCGGCTCATGATGATTCCCGTTGCTCCGGCCGCCTCCGCCGTGCGGAACATGGTCCCCAGATTGCCCGGGTCCTGAATGTCCTCAAGGAGCAGCAGCAGGGGCTTTCGCTCCCCTGTATTCTCCGCCGCCCCGCCCAGCAGCTCCGAAAGCGTATAGGACGGCTCTCCGGCCACGGCGAGCAGCCCCTGCGGTGTCCGGGTGTCGGAGACCTTCTCCATGATCTCCTCCGTTACCAGGGTCGTGCGGTCCAGAAGCCCCCTCTCCTCCAGGCTCTGCCTGCGGCGTTCAAGGACCTCCTCGGTGACATAAAGTCTCTGTATGAATTCTGCCGGGGTATCCAGCACCAGCCGCTCTCCTTCTACGAGAAAGGACCGGGACTGTCTGCGCCTGGTTGCCTTCTGGCGCAGCAGTACCAGTCCTTTGACGGTGCTACCCGATGCGGAAGTAATTCTCTCCATTCCGTCTCCGTTGTTCTCTGCAGCCGCTGCGGACTTATCTCGACAGCGCCTGACTGATTTCGTATTGATAATCCGGAATGCTCTTGGTCATGGCCAGAGCCTCCTCGATATCGACATCGATGAACTCACCGTGCCGGTATGCCACAATGCGGTCCCGCTTGCCGGCCGCCACAATGTCCGCTGCATAGGCGCCCATGATGGAGGCATAATACCGGTCCTTACAGGTCGGGGAGCCGCCGCGCTGCATGTAGCCCAGAATGGTGGCGCGGGTTTCAATGCCGGTTGCCGCCTCAATGCGGCGGGCCATCGAGGTGGAATGCCCGATGCCCTCTGCGTTGATGATGATGTGATGCTTCTTGCCGTGCTTGCGGTTGTTGATGATGTTGTCTACGATCTTCTGCTCGTCGTAGTCATATTTCTCCGGCAGGAGAATGTCCTCCGCGCCGTTGGCAATGCCGCACCACAGGGCAATGTAGCCTGCATTCCGTCCCATTACCTCAATGATGCTGCAGCGCTCATGGGAGGAAGAGGTATCGCGGACCTTATCGATGGCCTGCATGGCTGTATTGATCGACGTATCAAAGCCGATGGTGTACTCCGTGCACGCAATGTCCAGATCGATGGTTCCGGGCAGTCCGATGGCGTTGATTCCCTGTCTGGAAAGGGCAAGGGCACCGCGGTAGGAGCCGTCTCCTCCGATGACCACCAGACCGTCAATGCCGTGCTTGCGGCAGATCGCTGCAGCCTCCTTCTGTCCCTCCTCGGTGCGCATTTCCTCGCATCTGGCCGTTCCCAGAATCGTTCCGCCCCGCTGAATGATGTCGGACACGCTGCGCTTGTCCATGTCAATGATTTCTTCCTGCAGCAGGCCGGAATATCCGCGTTCAATTCCCTTTACCGTCAGCCCGTTCTGGATGGCTCTGCGAACGCAGGCACGGATGGCTGCGTTCATGCCCGGCGCGTCACCGCCGCTGGTCAGGATTCCGATAGTTTTCACTTTGCTCTCAGCCATGACGATCTCCATTCTCAGCAATACCGTCCTATTTTGTATGCTGCTGTACCTGTTGATTCCAATACTGTTATTGTAGACAGATTTCCAGTCGTTTGCAACGTGATTCCCCGCACCCTCACCGCACGGTCACGTTCTCTGCGCCGAAACGCTCCTTCAGGGCATCCAGCACCGCTTCCGATGCCCGAAGTCCCTCTCCGGCGGGGAGCCGCTTCATGGACCGCGGGTTCTGAACATAAATCACGACCTGATCCCGCCCGCCGTTCTCATTGATGAGCTTCGTCACCTCTGCCGCCCCTGCCTCATAGGCCGCTTTGTCGGCAAACCGGATCCACACCTCCTTCGGCACCGCCTCAAACGGTGTGACGGTTCCGGCCAGCAGCTTGGAATCTCTCGCTTCCTCCTGCGACACCCTTCCCCGAACGAACACTCTCGCATCCTCGTGCAGCAGATCCGCATAGGTTTCGTGGGCTTTCGGGAAAACGATCACCTCCACGCTTCCGGTCAGATCCTCCAGCGTCACAAAGGACATCACCTGGTTGTTCCTGGTGTATTTGAGCTTCACATCGGTGATCATCCCGCCGATCACCGCGTCCTGGTTGTCTGCCGCCCGGCTCACGCCCGTTTCCTCGTCCAGAACGAAATCCGCCGCGGTCGCCGTGATCCGGCTCTTCCAGAAGCCCTCGTCATCCTCCAGAGGATGGCCGCTGACATAAATACCCAGAACCTCCTTCTCAAAGGACAGCTTCATCTGCTTGTCGTATTCCCCCACCTCCGGATAATGCACCCGGAAGTCTTCCCGGACCTCCTCCGGCGCAATGTCGAACAGACTCAGCTGCCCGGTCATATTGTTCTTCGCGGCATCCGCCTGCTCCTCCATCATGCGGATATAAACCGTCATCATCTGCTTGCGCGTCGCCCCCAGGCAGTCCAGCGCACCGGCCTTGATCAGACTCTCCACGACGCGCTTGTTTACCTGCAACGGCATGGTCCTTGCAAGGAAATCCTGCAGATCCCGATACGGGCCGTTCTGTTCCCGTTCCCGTACAATGGCGCGGATCACCGGCTCGCCGACGCCCTTGATCGCCGTCAGGGAGTAACGGATCGCTCCGCCTGCCACCGAAAAGCCGGCAATGCCCTCGTTGATGTCGGGAGGCAGCAGACGGATGTGCATTTCCCGGCAGGCCAGGATGTAGCCCGCCACCTTGGCCGGAAAATCCGTCACCGAGGTAAGGAGCGCCGCCATGAACTCCGTCGGATAATAAAGCTTGAGCCATGCGGTCTGGTACGTGACAACCGCGTAGCAGGCGGCATGGGATTTGTTGAAGGCATATTTGGCAAAGTCAATCATCGTGTCATAGATATGATTGGCCGTTGCCTCCGGTATGCCCTTGGCAACACAGCCGGGCACCTTCTCCTTTGCATTGCCCGAGACGAAATTCCGGCGCTCCTCCTCCATGACATGCGCCTTCTTTTTGCTCATCGCGCGGCGCACCAGATCCGCCCGTCCAAGGGAATAACCGCCCAGCTCCTGCACGATCTGCATCACCTGCTCCTGGTACACAATGCACCCGTACGTAGGCTCCAGAATCGGCACCAGCTCCTTGGTATCATACGAAACGCTGTCCGCATTCTGCTTGCCGGCGATGTATTTGGGAATAAAATCCATGGGCCCCGGACGATACAGCGCAATACCGGCGATCACATCCTCGAGGCTCGCCGGCTGGAGTCGTTTCATGAAGCTCTGCATTCCCGCGGACTCCAGCTGGAACACACCGTCGGTTTTGCCGGTGGAGAGGTACGCGAACACCCTCGCGTCATCGTAATCGATCCGATTGATGTCGATCACATCCCCTGCCGGGTTGCGCGTCACCTTTTCCCTGCCGAGAACCGGCTCATAGGCCGGATATCCCCCTGCCTCCCGGATGGAGCGGTTGGCCAGCTCCACCGCATTCTGAATGACCGTTAAGGTGCGCAGCCCCAGAAAATCCATTTTGAGAAGTCCCAGCTGCTCCACCCTCGTCATGGTGAACTGTGTCGTAACCGAACCATCTGCCGCCAGAGAAAGCGGGATCAGCTCCTCCGCCGGCTCTGCGCAGATGACAACGCCCGCGGCGTGAACGGAGGTGTGGCGCGGGAGGCCCTCCAGCTTGCGCGACATGTCCACCAGCCTCCGGACCTTCTCATCCCCTTCATAGAGCTTCTTCAGATCCGGATTCTCCTCCAGAGCCTTATCCAGTGTGATCCCCAGCTCGTTCGGAACCATTTTGGATATCGTGTCACAGAAGCTGTAGGGCAGATCCATTGCACGGCCCACATCGCGGATGACACCTCTGGCCGCCATGGTGCCGAAGGTAATGATCTGCACCACCTGGTCCTTGCCGTATTTGTTCGTGACGTATTCGATGACCTCCTGACGCCGTTCAAAGCCGAAGTCCACGTCGATATCCGGCATGGAGACGCGCTCCGGGTTCAGGAATCTTTCGAAGAGGAGATGATAGCGGATCGGATCCAGCTGCGTGATCCCCATGCAATAGGACACGACCGAGCCTGCTGCCGAGCCGCGGCCGGGCCCCACCGCAATGCCGTGCTCCCGCGACCAGTTGATGTAATCCCAGACAATCAGGAAGTAATCCACGTATCCCATCGTCCGGATCACGGAAAGCTCATAATCCAGACGTTTCCGGACCGTTCCGTCGTCATCCGGATAATTCCGGGCAAAACCGTCGTCGCAGAGCTTGTTCAGATACGTCCAGGATTCATATCCCTCCGGCACGTCATAGTGCGGGAGCTTGGTATTGCCGAACTCGATGACAACATTGCACCGATCCGCAACCTTCTGCGTATTCTCCACAGCCTCCCTTGCGTACGGGAAAAGCTGCAGCATTTCCTCTTCGCTCTTGATGTAGAACTGGCCTCCGGGATACCGCATCCTGTGCTCATCCGACACCTTCTTGCCGGTCTGGATGCACAGGAGCACATCATGCGCCTCCGCATCCGACGCATTGGTATAGTGGCAGTCGTTGGTTGCAAGAAGCGGGATGCCCAGTTCCTGCGAGAGCTCCAGCTCCCCTGCGATCACGGTCTGCTGATCCGGGTAGCCATGATCCTGCAGCTCCAGGTAGAAATTGCCCTCACCGAAAATTTCCTGATATTCCTGTGCCGCTTTTCTGGCGGCCGCCTTATCGCCGCGCACCAGGTCCCTTGCCACTTCCCCGGCAAGGCAGGCGGAGGAAGCGATGATTCCCTCATGGAATTCCCGGAGGAGCTCCTTGTCCACCCGCGGCTTGTAATAATACCCCTCTGTAAACGAGCGGCTGACAATTTTGGAGAGGTTGCGGTAGCCCTGATTGTTCTCGGCCAGCAGGATCAGGTGATAATACCGTTCGGAATTGTCTCCGATCTCCCGCTCAAAGCGGGAGCCGGGAGCCACATAGACCTCGCACCCGATGATCGGCTTGATCCCTTCCTCCTGACATGCAAGATAGAATTCGATGACGCCGTACATATTGCCGTGGTCTGTGATGGCCGCAGCATTCATTCCCAGCTCCTTTGCCCGCCTTGCATAAGCGCGGACCTTATTGGAACCGTCCAGCAGAGAATATTCCGTATGGGAGTGCAAATGAACAAAGGACATCGTGCTCCTCTCTTCGTCCGTCGAACGGACCGCGGCGGCAATGCCGCCCTCTTCCCCTCTCAGGCCGTGCGATCCGACCAAGGCTCCCGTACGGCGCATGTCACCTCCGCGCCTCCTTCAGGAACGCCTCCGCGACCGCGATATCCTCCGGTGTCGTGATCTTGATGTTGCGGTAGGAGGCCTCCACCAGTCGGATCCTCGCACCGGCCATTTCCTCCGCCACCATCGCATCGTCCGTGAGGTGGATGCCTCTCTGCTCCAGCAGGGGCAGCTCCTCCAGTGCGCGGTGATAGGCCTCGGTGATCAGTTCTCTTCTGAAAACCTGCGGCGTCTGAACGATCCAGACCCTGCTGCGGTCCGGCGTGGAGGCAACCATCCCCGATGAATCCGCCATTTTCACCGTGTCCTTGCTGGGCATGCCGGCAACCGCCGCGCCGGTGCTCTCCGCCGCGTCCAGCAGCCGCCGCAACGAGTCGCTGTCGATGAAGGGCCTTGCCCCGTCGTGAATGAACACGTAGGAACAGGGCCATGTGATCGCATCCAGACCGTTTGCCACGGAATGATACCTTTCCTCGCCGCCGTAGGCAAAGCCGCGGAATTTGTGCAGCAGGGCGGGATCCCCGATGCTCCCCAGGATCTTCTCCCGCACATAATCGTCATCCCCTTTGGGAATGACCATCACGATGTCCGTGATGACGTCACTTTCCGCCAGAGCCCGGTAGGATCTTGCGGAAAGCGGCAGCCCGCAGATGTCACGGTACTGCTTCGGCGTTTCGCCGCCGAGGCGCGTTCCTCTTCCGGCCGCCAGAAGCACAGCGGTATTGCGTCCTGCAGATTTCAAATCCATATCTACTGCCCTCCATGTGCCGTCACCGGCCGGGTTTTGCGCCCTGCGGATTGCAAATCCGGCTGCTCCTCTAGGCCCTCTCTCCCAGCGGGAGATTCGGCACCGCATTCAGATCAAAGCCACTGCGCACGCCCTTTCGGAATTCATAATATCCCGCGCAGCCGATCATGGCGGCATTGTCCGTGCACAGGACCGGCGGCGGACAGTAAAAGGCAATTCCGTTCTGCTCGCAGGCTTCCATGGCCGCCTTGCGAAGCGCGCTGTTGGAGGCAACCCCTCCCGCCAGGGCAAAGCGTTCCACGTGGTATTCCCGCGCCGCATCCATGGCATGACCTACCAGGACCTCCACCACCGAGCGCTGGAAGGAGGCCGCAACATCCGGCACACAGACCGTTCTCCCCGCCATGGCCTCGGTGTTGAGATAATTGAGAACCGCCGACTTCAGGCCGCTGAAGCTGAAATCATAGCGGGAATCCCCCACCTTGCCGCGCGGGAACCGCAATGCCTCCGGGTTGCCCTCCCATGCCGCGCGGTCAATCTTCGGTCCGCCCGGATAGCCAAGGCCCACGGCCCGGGCCACCTTGTCGAAGGCCTCCCCTGCCGCATCGTCCATGGTGCGGCCCAGAATCTCATATTCTCCGTAATCCTTTACCATCACCAGATGCGTATGGCCGCCGGACACCACAAGGCACAGAAACGGCGGCTCCAGTTCCGCAGAAGCGATGAAATTCGCGCTGATATGGCCCTCGATATGGTGCACGCCGATCAGCGGTATGCCCGATGCAAAGCTGATGCCCTTGGCCGCCGAAACGCCGACCAGCAATGCGCCCACAAGTCCCGGTCCGTAGGTGACCGCAATCGCATCCAGATCGCCGAGCTTCCTGTCCGCCTCCGCAAGGGCTTTCCGGATCACCTGATTGATCCGCTCGATGTGCTTGCGCGATGCAATCTCGGGAACGACGCCCCCGTACAGGGTATGGATGTCAATCTGGGAGGAGATGACGTTGGAGAGCACGGTCCTTCCGTTCACCACCACCGCGGCCGCCGTCTCATCGCAGCTGGATTCAATTCCCAAGATGGTTATGTCTTTGTCCTGCATATTCCTGCCTATCCTTTTTCTTCCTGTGCCCGGTACATCGATGTACTGGCCAAACGATGTACTAATCCGCAAAGCGCAGCGTAAGGCTCCTTCCGTCCCGGGCGCAGACCGTCCGCGGGAAAAGCTTCTGCAGACCTTCCTGAAACTGCTGCGGCCTCATCTCCGACGGACTGTAATGCGTCAGCCACAGCTGTCCCGGATCGGCCGCCGCCGCAAGCCTGGCCGCCTCCTTCATGGTCATGTGCTTCTTCTCTTTGGCCTTCTGGAGCTTATCGTCCTCTCCGTACATGCCCTCGCAGATGAAAAGATCCGCGCCCTTTGCCGCCTCGCGGATGCTCTCACAGGGCCTCGAATCCGTCGCATACGTAATCTTGAGTCCCTTCCTCGCGGGTCCCATTACCATCTCGGGCACAAAGGTTCTGCCGCCTGCCTCCACGGTCTGTCCCTTCTGAAGCAGGGACCAGCAGTTCAGCGGGATCTGCAGGCTTTGCGCCGCCTCTGCGTCAAACCGCCCCGCCCTCTCCAGGGAAAAGCTGTAGCCGTAGCAGGTCACACGGTGGTTGACGCGGAATGCCGTGATATGAAAATCCTTCTCCCCCGGCAGATCAAAGGTCTCGACCTCCTCCGAAAGCTCCCGGCAGCGGATCTCAAACGGCAGCTCCGGCGCGATCACGCGAAGGCTCTCGACAATATGCGAGAGGCCCTTCGGGCCCACGATCAGCACCGGCTCGCGCAGGTCGCTGTTGCCCATCGACAGGAGCATCCCCGGAAGACCGGCAATGTGATCCGCATGAAAGTGGGTGATCAGGATCACCCGGATCGGATTGGGACTCCAGCCCTTTTTCTTCATGGCGATCTGGGTTCCTTCGCCGCAGTCCAGCAGAATGCTGGTGCCGTTGTAACGCACCAAAAGAGACGTCAGCCACCGGTTCGGCAGCGGCATCATTCCCCCGGTTCCCAATAAGCACACATCAATCATCGTGATTTTCTCCTGTCATACGGCCTCTCTTCCACATGATTCTGGCCGCCTCCTCCGGATTCCGATAGAAACGGGGGCGGATTCCCTCCGTCCGGAATCCACCGGCCTCATACAGCGCAATGGCCGCCGCATTGGAATCCCGCACCTCCAGCGTGAAATCCTGCAGGCCCAGCTCATTGTGCCCCGTATCCAATGCCGTTTTCAAAAGCCTTGCCGCCAGCCCGCGGCGCCGGTAGGCGGGCATAACCGCCACATTGCCGATTTCGCCGTCCTCGCCCATCCGGAACAGACCGACGATTCCGATCAGCTCTCCGCCGCACTCTGCGCACCAGAACCATGCATTCTCCCGGTTCATCCCAAAGGCGCTCCGGTACGCGTTCTCGGACCACGCCTCCGGCAGGCACGCCGCTTCCAGCGCCGCCGCCGCCGGGATATCCGTCTCTTTGAGCCGTCGAATCCGTATCTCTTCCATCTTCTTTTCCATGAATCCTTATTGTCCGCTCTTTTGCTCCTTCAAAAGACGTCCCGCCGCCAACGCCGCCATTCTTCCCGTCCGGTCGGCCTCCTCCAGCTGACGCTCCGCCTGTGATTTGCGCAGATATTCCGGGCGGAAATCATCCGACGACACCAGCGCTGCCTCTCCCTTTTCCTCGAAGAGCTGCATCGCCAGCATCCCCACCGTTCCTGCCCTTTGCAATGACAGATGCCCGGGTGCAAACGAAAAGGGCACGCCGCAGCTCTCCTCGATGACCTTCCGGTACACCGGCACGCCATCTCCGAGGAAAATAACCTGCTCTCCCCTTGCATTGATGTCCTCCAGCAACTCCTCTATGGAAACCGCACACTGCGGGCGCAGGCAGACATGCCGCTCCTTCTCCCGGTACAGTCCCGTATACACCTGCCGGCGTCTGGCATCCATGATGGGACACACGATCCCCTCCGCTCCGAACAGGTTGCAGGCAATGCTGTCCACGGTGGGCACCGGCAGAATCGGCTTCTCCAATGCCAGCCCGATTCCCTTTGCCGTCGCCGCTCCGATCCGAAGTCCCGTAAAACTCCCGGGACCGGCCGTAACGGCAATGGCATCCACGCCCGCCAGCTCCAGCCCGAGCATTTGCCGCAGCTCCTCCAGCATCGGCACCAGCGTCTGCGAGTGCGTCTTGCGAAACCGCAGATTATACTCTCCGATCAGCACACCATCCTCTGCCACAGCACAGCCGGCGGTTAAACCGGAGGCCTCGATTGCCAGTATTTTCATAACATCCTTTCTGCGCTTTCTTGCTGTATCACGAAATCTCAATGCGCCGGTAATCCGTGCCCCGGGTCAGCTCCTTGCGGATGCGCACCACCCTGGTGCTCTCCGGCAGGAAGTCCGCAATCTGCTCCGGCCACTCAATGAGACATACCCCTTTTCCGAACAGGTACTCGTCCAGTCCGACCTCTTCCATTTCCTCCGGCTCTTCAATGCGATAAACATCAAAATGATAGAGCGGCAGCCGTCCGCTCTCGTAGATCTGCAAAATGGTAAACGTCGGGCTGTTCACCGGCTCCCGGATCCCGAGTCCGGCCGCAAAGCCCTTGGTAAATACGGTTTTGCCGACGCCGAGATCTCCGGAGAGCGCATAGATCTCCCCCGGCTGTGCCGCACCGGCAAGCTGCTCTCCGACAGCGTAGGTTTCCTCCGACGAATACGAATCGAATTGCTGCATTTCTCACCCTCTGTGTCCTATGACGAACAACTACCGCCGGAGCGAACGCTCCGACGGTAGTTATCATACACTGCTTCGTTCTTCATTTCCATACAGCCTGCTGCCTCCCCGGCAGGCCGGCAAAAGTGAAGGTTCCCAGGCTCCCCCGACCGTTTCGCCGGGAAAGCGGCGGTGAAAAGCGAACGCGCCCGCTATTTCCTCAGGCGACGGTCTCTTCCGCACCGCTCCCCTTCAGAACAGGGGAAAGCTTCTTGTACAAAAGGAAGCACAGCGCCACATCCAGCAGACCCTTTACCAGAGTAAACGGGACGTTGAAGATCAGCAGGCTCTGGGCAATGCTCTGCATCCCCGGAAGGATGGCACGATAGGCCGCCAGAATGGTCTCCTCCGGCATGAACTGGTAGTAGACCGGATAGACCACCAGAAGATTGGAGGGGAAGGATACCGCAGCCATGACCAGTGCACCGATAAACGATGCCGCAGCAGCCCCCTTCTTGGTCCGGTTCCGCCGGTACAGCGCGCCCGCCGTTCCGGTGAACGCCGCTCCCAGGACGAAATTGGACAGCTCACCCACGCCGAAGGAACCGCTCGCCAATGCAGCGTGCAGCACATTCTTGATCAGCTCCACCAGAATGCCGCACGCCGGTCCCAGCGCAAAGCAGCCCAGAAGAGCCGGAAGGTCCGAAAAATCAAATTTGATAAAGGAGGGCATCAGCATCGGGATCGGAATCTCGATCAGCTGCAGGAGAAATGCCACGGCGGACAGAACACCTGTCACCGTCAGAAAACGAGTTTTGTTAGCCGTACGATTGGACATAAGAACCACCTTTCCGTCACAGCTTTGCTGTGACAATCCTTGAGCATTTTCAAAGTGTTCAGAAAGGTGAGGTTTCTGATCATTTTTCTTCCATCCAGACTATACTGTTGGTCCCGGAGTTGCACCGAATCAGCCTGGTGTCCGGCACCTCAAGGTACCGGACATCAGGGTCGCGGACTGTACCGCCAGTAGGGAATTGCACCCTGCCCTGAAAAATACTCAGATTATATAGTTACCGCAGTTAAGGTCGGCGATCGTCTTCAGCCGACAATGCGAATATTGAACTCATTGACCGCCCGGCGTTCCTCATCGGCGGTGTCTACCTTGGCAATGCAGGCCCCCAGGGCGCGGAGTTTCTCGGGGAAGGCCTCATAGCCTCTTTCGATATACTTGATATCGTAAATGTCCGAATAGCCGCTTGCAGACAACGCGGCAGCGACCAGTGCAGCGCCCGCACGAAGATCCGGTGCGCTCACGTTGGCGCCGGTATAGCTCTCTACGCCGTCAATGATCGCCGTATTGCCTTCTACCCGCACGCAGGCGCCCATTTTGATCAGCTCATCCACGTACTTGAACCGGTTCTCGAAGATACTCTCCGTCACAATGCTGGTACCGTTGGCCAGCCCCATCAGAATACCGATCTGCGGCTGCATGTCCGTGGGATAGCCCGGGTACGGAAGGGTCTTCACGTTCGTGTGCTCCAGCCGTTTTTTGGCAACCACGCGGACGGAATCGTCCGACTCCGTCACCTCGCACCCCATCTCGATCAGCTTGGCCGTCAGGGATTCAAGGTGCTTGGGAATCACGTTCGTAATCGTCACATCGCCGCGCGTTGCCGCCGCCGCATACATGTAGGTTCCCGCCTCGATCTGATCCGGAATGATGGAATAGGACGTGCGGTGAAGCCGCTCCACGCCGCGGATGCGAATAACATCCGTGCCTGCCCCCTTGATCTTCGCACCCATGCTGTTCAGAAAGTTGGCAAGGTCCACGACATGCGGTTCCTTGGCGGCATTCTCGATGATGGTGTTCCCACGGGCCAGAGCCGCCGCCATGATCACATTGATGGTGGCTCCCACGGAAACCACATCCATGTAAATGTGGCTGCCGGTGAGCTCGTCGGCTCTTGCAATCAGCATGCCGGGAGACGCCACGCGTACCTCGGCTCCCAGTGCCCGAAAGCCCTTTATGTGCTGGTCGATCGGACGCAGTCCGATGTTGCAGCCGCCCGGCAGGGCAACCGAAGCCTTCTTGTATTTGCCCAGCAATGCCCCGATCAGATAATAGGACCCCCGGATCTTGCGCACCGCCTCATTGTCCACGGGCTCATCCTTGATGCCGGCCCCGTTGATCACATAGGTATGCTGCTCCGGATGCTCCACAATCCCGCCGATCTCGCGAATGGCGTCCACAATGGCGCGGATGTCCGAAACATCCGGGATGTTCTCTATTGTCACCGGCTCGTCTGCCATGATGGAGGCAGCAATAATAGGCAGGGCTGCATTTTTCGCCCCGCCGATCTCAACCTCTCCGGAGAGAGGATTCCCGCCTTTCACAACATAATGCACCATGTATCAACTCCCAAATGCAGCAGCTCAAAGAATCTCTGCTGCCACGCCATAAGACCGTAACAGAATACTCCCGCCGTCCGGTTCCGTCAAGGCGGCCTCCGGGATCCGCTAGTTCACGTAATTCAGCGGATTGACCGCCGTGCCGTTCACGCGGATCTCAAAATGCAGGTGCGGTCCGGTACTGTTGCCGGTATTGCCGGATCGTGCAATGACCGTTCCCTGCGAAACCGTCTGCCCGACGCGGACCAGAATCTTCGACAAATGGCCGTAGCGCGACGTCACGCCGTTGCCGTGATCAATGTAAACGACATAGCCGTAGCCGGACTGCCAGCCTGCTGTCGTCACCTTGCCGCCGCTGGTGGCCATGACGGAGGTTCCGGTTGCCACCGCGATATCGATTCCCTTGTGGTTGGTGCTGGCCCCGGCCTTCGGTGCCGAGCGGCCGCCGAAGTTCGAGGACACACGTCCGTACACCGGCCAGATATAGGTGGGCGGATTCTTGGTTCCCACCTCAATGATTTTGGGAACGGCATCCACCGTATTTTCCTGCTTTACAATTTCACGGCTGAGGATCGTATCGTCGCGATAGTTCACCAATGCCACCACGCGGCGGTGTCCGGCACTTCCCTCCTGAATCACCTCGGATTTGTCGGTGTACCAGTCGTCATTTTCCTTGTATATGGTATCTGCCCAGTAATCCTCTTCGATGTACTCCTGATTCGTATAGAGCACCGTCAGCTGGGCCTCGGCAACGGTCACGCTCAGAACATCCCCGGGGCGGATGATGGCATCGGTGCCGGAGAGTCCGTTGATGGACACCAGCTGCTCCGTGGTCAGTCCGTACTGGGCGGCAATGGTGGACAGCGTATCGCCGCTCTTCACCTCATAGGATGAGCTCTTTGAAACCTCGCCCGTCACCATGGCCTTGGCCTCCTCCAGGGAATTCACCAGATTGGAGGGAAGGTAGGTTTCGGAGATCTCGATTTTCTCTCCGAAATCAATCTGCTGCAGGCCGAGAACATAATCCTCGAAGTCCATGCCGACAGCGGGCGTCACGTTGTCGAACAGATCGGAGAAGGCCTGCTCAATTCCGGCAAGCGGCAGCTGATCCTGCTGCTCCTCCTTTTTTTCCTGCTCGCTGGTCGTCAGCACCTCGTAGGTCAGGGCATTGACCTCCCGCGACGTGTCCGATTTGATGTTGACGATGTAGGTTTTCTCCGGATCGTATTGCTGCAGGACCTCGTTCAGAATCTCCTTGATGTCATCCACGGAGGCCATGTTGACGATGCTCTCACCGATCTTGACGGAGTAGCAATGCTGCAGGCTCATCAGCTCATACGTCGAGAGCACCGACTTCATCCGGCTCACGATCTGCTCCTCGCTGTCCGTGAAGCCCCAGGATACATGCCGTCCCTGCAGCTCCAGCCGCGCATCGATGAAGATCATGTCCTCGCTCGTGTTCGCGATCTCCTGCCTGGCCAGACGGTAGCAGCGTTCTGCCTCCTCCGCAGAATCCACAATTCCCACCTCTTCGCCGTTGAGCAGCACCGTGATGAGGTTCTCCTCCTGCTGCCCCAGCGGGACGTATTGGGGGAACAACAAGAGGCTGACGGCCAGTACCGCAGTACAAACCGTCAGCGCCCAGAATTCAATTTTTCTGCTGGCCTGAAATAACAAACGCATCATTTACGACAGAAACCGTATCATCGGAAAAGCATGTCAAAAATACCGAACACATCCAGCACTTCCAGCACCGTGCCCGCCAGAACGCCTACCAGAATCAGAATCTGAACCCAGGTAATCCGTGCCTTCTCCTGACCCCGGAACTCCTCCAGATGGCCCTTCAGCTCCTCCGTCTGCTGCTTGAGCAGCTGGTCCGTGGCCGCCTGCACATTCCGGTATATACGGACATTTTCCTTATGTGCAAAATCATCCGACTGCTGCAGAAGGTCCGCGATCTTCTGCTGGGACTGTTCGATGGAGGCCGTAACCTTCTCGCCCAGCTCCTTTGCGGAATCCTCCACCTGCTGTCTGGACTCTGCGTGCATCTGCGCAAAATTCACATCCCGCAGCGCGCTGCTGTTCTCCGAAAGAGCCTGTGCCGATGCCTTCATGACATCCTGCACGCCCTTTGTGGTTTCCAGACTCATGCCGCGCAGCTCATCCACCAGACCGCTGTTCTTGTTATAAAGATCCTTCAGCTCGTCGATCTGTCTGCGATATGCCGTTACCGTATCCTTGAGTGCATCCACCTCTGCGGCCTGTGCCTCTTCGTTGGCGCGGATCATATCATCTGCAGCCGCCTCCCCGATTCCGGTTGACTGCTGAATCTTCCTCTCGAGCTCCTCGATCGAATGCTCTTCTTCCTGTACCTCTTGCATAAACTGGTCACCCATGTGTCCGGCTCCTTTCACATCAGCGTAATCCGTGTGTATGATAACATCTTCTCCTTCGATTGACAATGAAGGATGCCGTGCCGTGCTTGGCAGTTTTGCACGAATCCGCCCTTTGTGCATTTGGTTTTTTGTCTGTTATTCACATATATTAAAATTGTGTTCATATTTTGTTCATAAGATTCTGCTATATTAAACACAACGAAGCGAACAACCGTTTGATGATTTTTTCATAATAAGCCCGGGCGTCGAGAGATGTCCGGGCACTCCTCTTTTTTCCGGCAAACCGGCTTTTAACGACCGGCCTCTTCCCGGATTGTACGGGTCGGAAATCCTCCGCACAACCCGGGCGGGTCCTCCCCCGAAGGGACTGCCGCCGCCGGAAAGGGCGGCAGATACGACCGTTCTATTTCACTTCCTGAATTTCGTTGTTCAGAGAGAGCATCTTCTCATCCAGATCCGACACCATGTGTGCACATTCCAGCAGCTCCGCGGCAATCGATGCCGGAACCTCTTTGGTGAATTTATATTGGATTTTGTGCTCGAGGCTGGCCCAGAAGTCCATGGCGATGGTCCGGATCTGAATCTCCACCTTGGTGTCCACGATGCGGTCGGACAGATAGACCGGCACCGTGACGATCATGTGATAGCTCTTGTATCCGCTCGGCTTTGGATTCACCAGATAATCCTTGATGGCCAGGATGCGGATGTCGCTCTGATTGCTGATCATATCGGCAATCTTGTAGATGTCCGAGGTGAAATCGCAGATGATCCGAACGCCCGCAATATCATTGCAGTATTTCACCATGTTCTCCAGCGTGGAATCGTAGCCGTGACGCCGGAGCTTTTTCACAATGCTCTCCGGCGTCTTGAGCCTTGCCTTGATATGCTCAATCGGATTGTAATTGTGCACGTGCTGGAACTCCTCATTGAGGATGTTCAGCTTGGTCTGAATCTGGCGCAGGGCTCCGTTGTAGATCAGCATGACCTCCTCATAGCTGTCTGCGCCTTCTCCGATAACTCGCAGTTCCATGTATGCTCCTTGCCCGCTCTCTCACTCCACGGTCACGGATTTGGCCAGGTTTCTGGGCTTGTCCACATCCAGTCCCTTGGCAACGCTGACATAATATGCCAGCAGCTGCAGCGGAATGATGGCAACACTGGTGGCGAAATGCGGATCCGTCCGCGGAATGTAAACCGTAAAATCTGCCGTGTCTTCGATGCTGTAATTGCCGTAGGTCGTCAGTCCCATCAGGTAGCCGCCCCGGCTCTTCACTTCCACCATGTTGCTGACCGTCTTCTCGAACAGATCCGGCTGTGTGAGTATGCCGACCACCAGCGTCTGGTCCTCGATCAGGGAGATGGTGCCGTGCTTCAGCTCGCCGGCCGCGTAGGCCTCCGAATGAATGTAGCTGATCTCCTTGAGCTTCAGAGATCCCTCCAGCGAGATGGCGTAGTCGATGCCCCGGCCGATGAAGAAGATATCTCTGGCATTGCTGCGCTTGGCGGCAAACCATTGAATTCTCTCCTTATCATCCAGTGCCTTCTCAATCTTGTCCGGGAGTGTCTGAATCTCCTCGGTATACTGGGCCTTCTGATTCTCATCAATCGCGCCTCTGGCCGCCGCCAGCTCCACGGCAAAGGCGTAGCCGGCCACCAGCTGCGTGCTGTAGGCCTTGGTCGTCGCCACGGCAATTTCCGGGCCCGCCATGGTATAGAATACGTAGTCTGCCTCCCGGGCAATGGAGGAGCCGACGACATTGACGATCGCCATGGTCTTCATGCCGTTCTCCCGGGCAAGGCGCAGCGCCGCCAGGGAATCTGCCGTCTCTCCGGACTGGCTGATGATGATGGCAAGGCTTCCCGGCAGGATCAAAGGATTCCGGTAGCGGAACTCCGATGCCAGCTCCACGCGAACCTGCACCCGCGCCAGATCCTCGATGACATACTGGATCGCAACGCCCACATGGTAGGCGGAGCCGCAGCCGATGATATACACCTGCTGCAGACCGGCCAGCTCCTCTTTGGTCAAGCCGACCTTTCCGAGGTCCAGCTGTCCATCCTCCCCGATCACCGAGTTGATGGTATCGCGGACCGCCTTGGGCTGCTCATGGATTTCCTTCAGCATGAAATGCGGGTAGCCGCCCTTTTCCGCCGCTGCCGCATCCATCTCGACGTGCACCGGCTCCTTCTCCACCTCTTCCTGATCGATGTTGTAGAAGGTTACCTTATCCTCCTCCAACACACCGACCTCCATATTGTCGATGTAGTATACATCCCTCGTGTATTTCAGAATGGCCGGCACGTCCGATGCAAGGAAGGTCTCTCCCTCGCCGACGCCGACGATCATCGGCGCATCCTTTCTCGCCACAAAGATCTTGCCGGGATAATCCCGGAGCATGATGGCCAGCGCGTAGGTACCGCGCACCCGCATCATCGCATGCGTAATGGCATGAACCGGTCCGAGATTGTATTTCTTCATGTAGTAATCGACCAGATTCAGCGCAATCTCCGTGTCCGTATCGGAGTAAAACTTGTAGCCGCGGCAGAGGAGCTTGTTCTTGACGTCCAGGTAATTCTCAATGATGCCGTTGTGCACGCCCACCACCGAGCCGTCGTTGCTCACGTGCGGGTGCGCATTGTTCTCACTGGGCTCTCCGTGCGTTGCCCAACGGGTGTGGCCGATGCCGCAGCAGCCCTCCATGGACAGGCCGTTGTTGGTCTTCTCCGCAAGGGCCTTCAATCTCCCCTTGGCCTTGACAATTTCAAAGCTTCCCTCCGCCGTGCGCACTGCCATGCCGGCCGAATCATATCCCCGGTATTCCAGCTTGGATAAGCCATCCAGAAGGATGGGCGCTGCCTGCTTTCTTCCAACATATCCTACGATTCCGCACATAGTATCTCTCCGCTTTTACTCATTTGCCTGTATGATTCAACATCCAATAGACCTGATTGGCGCTGCACCGCTTCACCAGCCCCTGCGGCAGCCGTTCATAGCTCCTGCCCAGACGGTACCCCGCCAGTCGTGCCGCACACCTCACAAGAAAGCCGGGGATCATCCCCGCCTTTCCCTCCTGCTGCAGCTGCCTCACAACTGCCTTTACGTAACGAAGGCCTTCTTTTTCCGAGGTCAGGCCCTCGAAAACCTCCGGATTCTGCGCCTGGGATACGCCGAGATCAAAATTGCGGCAGAACTGCTGCCGCGCCGTATACGTATGCGAGTGGAATACCCTCGCTTCTGCCGCATAGCAGATCCGGTTCCCCGCCTGCAGCGCACGGCAGGCATAAATCATATCCTCATTGAAGATTGCCCTCTCCGGGAAGCCTCCCAGCGAAAGCCAGAGGTCAAGCCGATACAGCGCACATACATCCGAGCAGAAAAAGGTCTTGATCCCCAGTCTGTCCCGATCCTCCCAGGACTTGACGCAGGATTCCGCCGGATAGTTGAAGGCCCGTGACAGAATCTCCTCCGGCATGGCCCCCGGATTCGGGAGCTGTCTTGCGTAGCTGACCGCCGCCTTTCCGTCTCCTTCAAGAGGGCGCAGCAGCTCCTCCACGAGGTGCTCGTCTGCCGGCAGCGCATCCTGCGTCATGGTCAGCACATAATCCGCACCGCCGCATTCGCGGAAGCCCTCTGCCCTTGTCGCGGCGTGGTCAAAGTCCTCTGCCCCGATGTGACGGATCCGCAGCTCCGGATATTCCGCCCGCAGCTCCTCCGGGCTCATCTCCTCCCGCTCGAGAAACCGCCGGAAGCCTTCCTCCTCGGTGTTGATGATCCGTATGCAGCGAACCGGCACGGTCTGCCTCTGCAGCATGCGCAATATCTCAGCCAGCCGTCTCCCCGGATAATAGGTCGGGAGCACGACATCTACAATCGTCTCTCTGTTCATCCGCCATAGTATAGCATAAACACCGCCGCGGTCACACCACGCAAAAGGGGAGAACCGATCGGCTCTCCCCCTTGAGTTCTATCTTAATGTGTACGACTATGTATGATCCGCGTCCGTCATTTCCTCCGCCACGGCATCCTTGGTCATCTCGGAAATGTGCCGGCTGTATTCCTCCACGGTTGCGGATGTGTTGTAGCTGCTGTCATCGAACAGGAACTCGTGCAGCCACCTGACGTTGTCCGTCAGATCTCTGGGAATGACACAGTCTCCAAGCGCACCGCCGAGGTTTGCCTGAATACGGCTGTCCTCCTGCGGGAAGCCGTTCTGCATGGAATCAATGCTGTCCTCCGCCTGCACGTTATAGCCGGCGATGGCCTGCACGTCGTTGATCAGATCGCTGACACTGTACGATGTATAGATCTCTCCGGAAACCTTGTTGACAATCTCCGTCAGCTGTGCCACATTCGCACTCTTTGCCTTATCCATCACGGCATACAGCACCGCTCTTTGCCGCGCCGCGCGCTTGTAGTCCCAACCTCTTGTATAACGAATCCGGCAGTAGGCCGTCGCCTGCAGGCCGTTGAGCGTCTGCGTTCCGGCCTTCGTCACCTCGGTATAGCCGCTCTTGCCGAGCTCCTTGGCCATCGTCGACTGGTAATTGTTCAGATGCGAGATCTCATCCTCCGTCACATCGATGGTGACGCCGCCCAGTGCATCCACCACATCCGTCAGCCCGCCGAAGCCGACCGTGACGAAATCCGTGATGTTCATGTCCAGGTTCTGGTTGAGCATGTTGATGGCCTGCTCCGCGCCGCCCTGGGAATAAGCTGCGTTGCACTTCGTATAGGTTCCGTCGCCAATGTTCAGCAGCGTATCGCGGTAGACGGAAATCAGCTTCACAACCCCGGTGTCCTCGTTGATGGAGCAGATCATGATGGAATCACTCCGCGTATTCTGGTCCAGCTGGCCTTCCGTGGAGTCCACACCGAAAAAGGCAATGTTGCGATATCCCTTCATGGCGCCGGTCTCGGTATCCTCAATAACCTCCTCCGACATATTGTTCACAATTTCCTCGGTGGGAAGATTCACCTTCTCCACCTTGCCGAGGCTGTTGATCACATACCAGCCGATGAGCACGCACAGGAGGACCGCCACCTCCGCGACGATCACCGCAATCCGGATCTTCCGGCGCTTCCCGCCGCTCTCCTTCCTCTTTCCGCCGCTGCGGGTCCTTCCGCCACCGCCTGTATGCGTCCTGCTGCGGCGTTCCCTTCGATCATAGCCGCCCTCTTCGTCATCCGCATATTCATCGCGGTACCGGTTGTCGTAACGGTCGTCGTAGCGATCGTCGTAATCCTCCGCATAGCCGTCATCGTAGCGGCTGTCGTAGGAATCCTCATACTCTTCCCCGTAGCCGTCATCGTAGGAGCCGGACCGCCGATCCTCATAGCCGTCGCCGTAGTCCTCCGCATAGCCGTCATCGTAGCCGTCATCGTAGCGGCTGTCGTAGGAGTCCTCGTACTCTTCCCCGTAGCCGTCGTCGTAGGAGCCGGACCGCCGATCCTCGTAGCTGTCGTCATAGCGGTCATCGTAATCCTCATAGCCTCTTCTGGACATTCCACTCCCCCATCTGCCAATCCGCCGCCCACACGGTTCCGGGCACGGCCGATCTGTTCCTATATACTGTCTGCTATATTGTCTGCTCTGTATAAACGCACTTTTCCATCCGTCCGGCACCCGACGATCTCAACATGCATCGGCAGCGGAACAGATACCTCTTTTCGGACAACTGTACTAGACAGGATACTACACTTCCCTCACCAGAACAATACAATCTTATTCCTCAATATGCGTTCTTGTTCACAAATCCCTTGAACACCGTCAGGAAGAGGATGCGCAGATCGAATCCGAAGCTCCAGTTCTCAATATAGTAAATGTCATGCTCGATCCGCCGGCGGATCGAGGTGTCGCCACGGTAGCCGTTGATCTGTGCCCAGCCCGTAATCCCGGGACGCACCTGGTGCTTGACCATGTACCGGGGAATTTCCTCCCGGAATTTCTCCACGAACTGCGGCCGCTCGGGTCTTGGTCCCACGAGACTCATTTTCCCTGTGAGCACATTGAAAAACTGCGGCATCTCATCGATGCTGGTGCGCCGCAGGAAGCTGCCGAACGCGGTCACCCGGTCATCCCCGCGCGTCGTCCAGCCGGATTTCTCCTCCTCCGCGGACTGCACCCGCATCGTGCGGAATTTATACATCGTGAACGGCTTGGAATGAAGACCGATTCTCGTCTGCCGGTAGATCACCGGTCCCTTGCTGGTCAGCTTCGTGCCGATGACCGCAAAGAGCATCACCGGCGAGAACAGGACGATGCAGAAGATCGCCCCCACGATGTCCATGCCGCGCTTTAAGATCGCATTCCAGGTATTGGTCAGCGGCACATACCGGATGTTGATCACCGGCAGTCCCATCAGATCCTCCGTGTAGGGTTTCGATGGGAACAGGGAGCCGTAATCCGGAATGAATTTCGTATGGACGCCGGATCTCTCGCATTGATCCACGATGTGCTCCAGACTGTGATAATCCTCCAGCGGAAGCGTGATGGCGATCTCATCCATCTTGTTCTCCGGCAGGATGATCTCGAGATTCCCGAGCGTCCCCAGAACCTTTACGCCCCGGTAGGCCGTTCCCCTGGGCACATGATCGTCCAGAATGCCGTGTACCACGTAGCCCCATTGCGGATTGGCGCTGATCCGGTCCAGATAGGACTCCGCCGCTCTGGAATAGCCGACCAGAATGACATGCTTGAGATTGTTGCCGCGCCTGCGGATATAGTAGAGAAAACGGCGCACCGCCAGCCGATAGAGGAAGGTCAGCGCCGTGTTGATCAGATAGAAGAGCAGAATCAGGCTTCTCGAGAAATCCACCATCCCGGTAACACTGGTGGAGAGCAGAAAGAAGCTGATCATCACCAGCCCGATGCCCACGGTATTGGCCTTGATGATGCCGGCCAGCTCCGCACCGACCTTGGAGGAGCGTTTGGACGAATACAGATTGTAGATGCCGTACAGAATCAGATATCCGGGCACAATAAAATACAGAGTCCTGAAATAGGTCTCTGCCGGCAGTGCTGTGATCCCCGGTGTGTAATCCGCCCGCGGTGTGAGGAACTTGAGCGACCAGGCGATAAGGAAGCTGACAATGGTCACCACCCCGTCCAGCACAATGTGCATTCGGTTGAAAAAGATCTGATTGTCTTTGATCATCTGTATTCTCAGTACGGCAGGGGCTCAATACGGCAGGAAGCGCCGCACCATACCGGCCCACAGCTGTCCCTGGATGGAGCAATAGTGTCCCAGATTCCGCATCCGAAACGGGACCCGCTCTCCCAGATACAGCGGCAAAACCTCTCCCAGGCCCTCCCCGGCGCCCTCCAGAAAGGCCTCCTCCGGAAGGCTTCCCTTTCGAAACGGGAGCTCATACCGCCGCAGCAGCGTCTCATCGTGCGTCATCGCCTTCAGGTACTGTCCTCTTTCACGTCCCTCACGGTACGCCTCCCCCAGTCCCTTTCCGGCAAAATATCGTCCCTTTATCAAAGCCCCGAGTGCCCACAGCGGGGCATTCAGCCAATACTGGAGAAAGGGCATGTTCTTATACAAAAGCAGCGCGTTATTGCCCGCCGTCATGACCTCCTTGAACGCGTTGTAGCGCGATCCCGTTGTCGCGCTCCCCGCGTGACGGACCACCGCCGACGGCTCCAGATAGCTGCGAAAGCCACGGATCTGTGCCCGCCAGCCGATGTCAATGTCCTCCAGGTAGCAATAATGCCTCTCATCGAACCAGCCGATCTCGTCGAAGACGCTCATGCGGTACAGCGCCGCGCCGGCACAGGCCGCAAACAGCGGCCTTCTGCGGTCTTTTGCCCGTCTGCGCCTTCCCTTCCCCCACGCAAAGGCCCATCCCAGTGCGCTGTAGAAATCCCCCGCATCGTCCACCACGGCCGGGTCCTGCATCGAAACCATGAGTGCCTGCAGGGCAAAACAGTGCGGCAGCTCCTCCATTCCCGCCAGCAGCCGCTCCATTGCCTCCGGCTCCACCGCCGTATCGTTGTTCAGCAGCATGGCGTACGGCGTCCGTACCAGATGGAGGCCTGCGTTGACGGCATGGCAAAAGCCGGTGTTGACCGGCAGCTTCAGCGTCAGCACCTGCGGATAATCCCTCTCCAGCATTGCGCAGGAGTCGTCCTCCGAGCCGTTGTCCACGACAATGATGTGCGGCACCAGCGTCCCCGCCAGGATCGACTCCAGACAGGTCTTCAGCAGGCCGGCTCCGTTGTAATTCGGAATGACCACGGTCATTCTCTCATCGGCAGCTCTTCTCAAGTTGTCTCCTCAAGTTGTCTCCTCAAGAACCTTTGTCATAAAAGGATCCCACACGATCAGATAGCCCTGCTGCCGTACCTGCCGGCAGAACTCCAGGCTCTTCTCCTTTACCCCGTCGGTCTGCGCCATCTCCTCTTTGTCATAGGCCACATTGAAGACAGCCTGATAAAGCGGCCGCAGCTCATCGCGGATTTCCATGCAGCGAACGTCCACTGCCGCCGCATCCTGCATGGTGTCCGCCCGGTGCATGGGCCCGCTCTCCATCTCGTGAAGTCCCTCGAACTCCACTCGGCCGTTCTCGTCCATCATGCCGCCCACAATGCGGCGGCTCGCCGAGAGGAGCTTGCCGCCCACAACCCCGACCTCCGGGCGCTGTGCGAAGATGTCCGGACGATATTCCACGCGGAAGAAGCCTCTGTGCCGGGATTCCGACACCACCGCATCGATGCGGCAGGAGCGGAAATAATCCTGCAATGCAGCCTTCCCCGCCGCATAGGCATAATCCTTGCTGCCGGGATTTCCGGCCGTCGAGGAGGCGTGGGTCCGCCAATGGTAGAGCACCTTGCCGATATGCACAATCCCCGACCATGGAGCCCGCAGAATCAGATCGTAATCCTGCGCGCCGTCGAATTCCGGGCGCAGCTGCAGTGCCAGGAACAGCTCCCGCTTCATGACCAGAAGATGACAGATGTAGTTGTTGGTCAGCAGATAGTCCGGATTGAAATCCGGCTTCCGGTTCGGCTCGAAGAAATGCTCCGCGGACGCATCGCACTTGTCCTCATCCGAGTACAGAATCTCCGCACCCGTCCGCTCGATCTTGTGCGTGAGCTCGAACACGGCATCCGGTGTCAGCAGGTCATCATAATCCAGGAGCGCCACATAGTCACCCCTGGCATAGCTCGCCGCCGCATTGGTATTCTTCGAGATTCCGCCGTTGGCTCCCAGATCCCGGTAGAGGATCCTCTCATCCTTGCAGGAGGCCGCAAGATTGGCCGCCGCCTTGCAGCTGCTCCCGTCTGCGAGAATCAGCTCCCAGTTGCCGTAGGTCTGCCGCTCCGCCGACTCCAGCATCTCCCGCAGGAAGCACAGATTCGGCTGATACAGCGGCACCAGGAAGCTGATGAGCGGCAGCTCCTCCTCCCGGCTCCTCTTCTGCCATTGCCGTCTCTGTTCCCTTAAACGCTCAATGGTCGGCGCCTCATAGGTATATGAGGCGCCGACCTTGTCGCACAGCCGCTCGATGGCGGCATAATATGTCTCGCGAAGTCCGTTCCTGCGCGCGTATTTGATTGTCTTATTCAGATCCGTCCAGAACGTCATCCCTTAGATCTTTTCCTTCACAGCTGCCGTCAAGGCCTCTACCTTGGCGTCCGCATCCGCAAGACTCGTTCCCTTTACTCCCATGTAGAACTTGATCTTCGGCTCCGTGCCCGAGGGTCTTGCGCAGCACCAGGCATCCTGATCCAGCGCAAAATACAGAACATTGGACGACGGCAGCCCCGTGCTGCCCTCTGCTCCGTCCGGAAGGTGCACGGTCTTGCCGGAGGCATAATCGCGGAATTCCTCCACCTTCCACGCACCGAAGGTCTTCGGCGGATTCGTACGCAGCTTCTCCATCAGCGCATCGATCTGCGCCGCGCCGTCCATTCCCTTCATGGTGATGGCGTACTGCGTCTCCTTGTAGAAGCCGTACTCCTCATAAATCTTCTGCATCTGATCCCAGAGCGTCAGTCCCTGCTTTTTGTAGAAGGCAGCCGCCTCGCAGAGCATCATCACCGCAACCGGTGCATCCTTGTCTCTTGCGTGCGTGCCGGCAAGGCAGCCGTAGGACTCCTCCAGTCCGAAGACATACCGGTAGGAATGCTGCTCCTCGAACAGGCGGATCTGCTCGCCGATGTACTTAAAGCCGGTAAGGCACTCCACGTAGTGGCAGCCGTACCGCGTCGCGATGGCTTTGGCCAGATTCGTCGTCACAATCGTGGTCACAAAGGCAGGATTTTCCGGCATCGTGTGAGCAAGCGTCCGCTCCCGGAGAATGTACTCGCCAATCAGCATGCCGGACATATTGCCCGTAAAGGCAATGTACTCGCCGGTTGCCGTGTCCTTCGCATAAACGCCCAGACGGTCCGCATCCGGATCGGTGGCCAGAACAATGTCCGCATCCTTTTCCTTCGCGAGCTTGAGCGCCAGCGTAAAGGCCTTCTTATCCTCCGGATTCGGATACTCCAGCGTTGTGAAATCCGGATCGGGATCCCTTTGCTCCGGAACCACATAGACATGCTTGAAGCCCAGCTCCTCCAGAACCCTTGTGACAGGCACCAGCCCCGCGCCGTGGAAGGGCGTGTAGACAATCTTGATGTCGTCCGCCATCTCCCGGATCACCTCCGGGTGAATGATCTGCTCCTTGAGGGCCACCATGTATGCGTCATCGATTTCCTTGCCGAAATATACCAGAAGCCCTGCGCTCTTAGCCTCTTCCTCCGACATCGTCTTCACGTCGTTGTAATCCGTAACCGCGTTGACATCTGCGATGATGCCGGTATCGTGCGGCGGCGTCACCTGCGCGCCGTCCTCCCAGTATACCTTATAGCCGTTGTATTCCGGCGGGTTATGGCTCGCCGTGATCTCCACGCCCGCCTGGCAGCCGAAGCTGCGAAGGGCAAAGGACTCCTCCGGTACAGGGCGGAGCGTATCCGACAGATAAGCCTTGATCCCGTTGGCGGCAAGGCACAGTGCCGTTTCCTTTGCAAATTCCGGACTCATGCGGCGGCTGTCGTAGGAGATGGCGACGCCCTTTTTCGGATCGCCGTTCTTGTTGATGTAATTGGCAAGTCCCTGTGTCGCCTTCCGGACGGTATAGATGTTCATCCGGTTGGTGCCCGCACCGATCACACCGCGAAGGCCGCCGGTTCCAAAGGCCAGATCCTTGTAGAAGCGATCCTCCACTTCCTTCTCGTCGCCCTCGATGGCCCGAAGCTCTTCCTTTGTCGCCCGGTCAAAATAGGGATCGTTCAGCCAATACTGCAATTGCTCCTGTACGCGCTCCAACATGAGTATCGCTCCTCCTTTTCACTGCCTTTTCGCCTTTTCCTGCCCTGCCGGTCTCTGCCCCTTCGGAAGGCGCCGCGATGCGCCTTCTCCCGAAACGGCGGCTGTGCTCCGGGTGCCGGCCCCCGGTCTTTCCCTTCATAAATTACCCGCAGACATTCCGTGCCCCGTCCCGATTCCGCGGGGACGATTCACCCGTAATGATGCATCGGGAAGCTGCCGAATTGTTACCGGTCCTGAACCTTCAGGCTGTAATCGCTGCGGTCCAGTGTGAAATTCGGGTTATAATACGGGTCCCCCTTTGCAAGGACCTGCTCCCATTTCCCGCGGAAATGCTCCGCCTCCTTCTCGTAGCGTTTGGCATTCTCCGAAGAAGGGTCTGCAACGTCGGATCCCCGGGAAGCGGATTCGTAGTGGTAAAGCTCCGCAAAGGGCGTGAATACGTTCAGATATCCCTTTTCCCTGCATTTCAGACACAGGTCCACATCGTTCAGCGAAACCTCAAAGGTCTCGTCCAGACCGCCCACCTCTTCATAAACGGATCGCTTCACCATGAGGCAGGCACCGGTCACGGCCGATACATCCTGTGCGTAGCACAGACGCCCCATATAGCCGAGATTCTCCCGCCGCTGACCGTAGTGCGTGTGTCCCGCCGTTCTGTGTGCACCGAGCCCCAGAACAATTCCCGCGTGCTGAATGGTCTTGTCCGGATAATAGAGCTTGGCTCCCACGCAGGCGACATCCGGCCGCTGTGCGTACATGAGCAGCTCCTCCATCCAGTTCACGGAAATCACCTCCGTGTCATTGTTAAGGAGCAGCAGATAATCGCCGGATGCATAACGGGCGGCGAAATTGTTCACCTTCGAATAATTAAAGCTCTCGCCGTCTGCACGTTTATATTCTACTACACGAACACGGTCCTTGTACGGTCCGGATGTAACTTCTTTGTAATATCTCCGGGTTTCCTCCAGCGTGCTGCCGTTCTCTGCGAGAAGAATCTCGTAATTCTCATACGTGGACTTTTCAAAAATGGAATTCAGGCACCGCCGCAGGTCCTCCACGTGGTCCTTATTGGCGATCACGATGGATATTTTCGGCTCCCCCTGAATTTCATACGTGATCTTGAAAATGGTCTCGAAGGCCCGCGTGCTCGTGATCTTGAAATTCTTGTAGCCGTGCCGGCGAAGGTGCGCTGCCACGGCCCCCTTGGCCGCATCGATGGCATAGGTCTTGGCGCCGATGTTGTCGGCTGTCGAGCCGGCATGGCTCCTCCAGTAGTACAGGAGCTTCGGCACATGCACGATTTTTTCGGCCTTGTCCGTGAGCCGCAGGATCATGTCATGGTCCTGTGAGCCGTCAAATTCCGAACGATACAGCTCCTCACCCTCCAGGAGTTTCCGGTCAAAGCAGGAAAGGTGACAGATGTAATTGTTCGCCCGCAGGTTGTCGATGGCATAATCGGGCTTAAAGTGGATGGTGACAAAATGGTTGAGATTGCTCTCCTTAAAGGTCGTCTCATCGCAGTACAGATAGTCTGCGTTCTGCTCATTGATCGCCTTCGCGTACCAGTACAGCACCGAGGGATGCAGATAATCATCGTGATCGAAGGGCGCGATGAAATCTCCGTCCGCCAGCTCCAGGCAGGCATTGGTATTCTCGGAAATGCCGCCGTTCCGCTCCAGTCTGCGATAGCAGATGCGGGAAGCCAGCTCCGGACTCCTTTCGCGGTAGGTCTGCACCACCTCGCCGACATAGTCATGCTCCGCATCCGAACCGTCCGCAAGGCAGAGCTGCCACTCTCCATAGGTCTGGTTCAGAACGGAATCCAGCATATCCCGCAGGTATTCCTCCGGCGTATTGTACAGGGGCACCAGTATGCTGAAACGAATCTGCCGCGGAAAGGACGCTCCCTCCTCCTGCTGGCGTCTTCGCTCCTTCTCGTCCGGGAAGCTCGCCGTTCCGTAGCCCTTCTGCGCCTGCCTCTCCCGGATCTTGTATTGAATCTTCTTTGCAACGCCCTTCGCGTCTCCCTGGTTCCGGATGCGGTCCGTCTGGCGCTGCAGGAAATGGTACGCATCTCTGGCCGGCCGGGAGGCCTTCCAGAGCCTGTTGTTCCGGATGCGGTCCAGCTTGAACTGCAGATCGTCCACCTGATCCTCCAGCTGTGCCACGCGGTCTGCCAGAAAGGCTGCCTTCGCCTTCTCCCGCTCGTATTGCTCCTGCAGGTTCACGCCGCTTAGCGTTTCGTGCGTTTCGTTGTCTCTCATGCAGGTTCCTGTCCTTCCCCCGGAATGACCAGAAAGACATCGGACCAGAACATCAGCCGCTGTCTCGACGTCCTGTCACTGGCCAGCATGCCGATCTGATAGCGTCCCGGTGCCAGCGCATCCTTCCGGAATGCCGTCATGAATCCGACCAGCTGATCGTTCTTCTGGTCCGTCAGATTGCCTGCGATGTCCGGCCGGTATACTCTCTCGGTGGACAGCTTCCAGACGGGACCCGTCCCGTCCGCAAGGCGCATCAGAAGCTCCCGGTCATACACGGCATTGTCCGCGTCGATGACAAAGGCATAGCCCTTGATGTAGAAGCCTTCCTCCTCCTTGCTCTTTGCATCCTTCCGGCCCATCGGGCCGCACAGCCACACGGAAAGCGCACCGGCATATTCCACACCGAGGCGCAGCACCGGATCCACCTGAGCCCTCCGCAGTCCGTGCGCCTGCTCCACCTCTGCGTAGACCGGTTCCTGCAGCAGCGCATCCTCCGTCGCGATCTTGAATTCCGTCACCGCCGGGTCCTGCTCCAGATATGTGTGATAGAACGGATCCCTCCGGAACAGATCCGGATGGCGGTTCAGGAGCCTTTCCTGCTCTCCGGAGAGGCGCAGCGCCTTGATCCGGTCGGCCCGGTCATCTCCCCTCGAGAGCGACTCGTGATGATAGAGATACATGTTGTTACGGACAACGTTGTAGTAGCCCTTTTCGAACACCTTCAGGCACAGATCGATGTCATTGAACGCCACGGCGAAATTCTCCGCATCGAACCCGCCGACCTCGCGGAAGAGCTCCGTGCGGATCATCAGGCAGGCACCTGTCACGGCAATGACATTGCGCACGCCCTTGTTGAAGCCGAAATAATGCTCCTCCTTGTTGCTGCAATACTGGAGCTTGTGAATCGGTCCCGCATGCACATTGACCACGCCGGCGTGCTGGATCAGATCCGAATGCGGATACAGGAGCTTCATACCCACGCACCCCACATAGGGGAGCTTGGCCTTCTCGGAAAGGTAGGAGAGCCAGTTGGGCCTTGAAATCTCAATGTCATCGTTCAAAAAGAGGAGCAACTCCCCGCAGGCGTTCTCCGCTCCCAGGTTGCACATCGCCGAAAAATTGAACTCCATCGGCTCATAGAGAAGCCTTGCACTGCCGTTCTCATTGAACGCCTCCAGGAGCTCCTCCACCTTCCTCCGGTTCTCTTCGGAGCTCCCGTTGTCCACCACGATGATCTCAAAGGGAGAGCTGTCGGTATATTTTTCAATGGAATGCAGGCACTGTCCCAGAATCTCCGGATTGTCCTTGCTGGGGATGATGATGCTGATCAGGCGCTTTTCCGCCGATTCACTGGAATACCGTCCGGTCAGGGAGCCGCGGATCAGGTTGCTGTTCCAGGGCCTGGTCCTGCGGAAGGAATGGAACAGAATTTCCGGGATATGCCCGATCGGGAACTGTCCCCCCCGGCGTCTGGTGAATCCGCCCTCTGCCTGGGCCAGACGCAGGCAGAGCTTGTCATAAATCCAGGAGCGCATGCCGTCGTCCAGGTCGCTGGCCTTCGCCTTCCGTTCGTCCTCGGAATCCTCGCGGGTCGTGGCCTTTGACTCATAGTCCGATGCCTTCCGCTCGCCCGGATTGATCAGATACAGCTCCGTCTTGCGTATGGCGAAAATATTGCCGAAATAAAAGGTCGAAAGAAAGGTGTCCGGTGACCAGTCCGGCTTGAACCACGGGTCCTTCAGCTGGCTCTTGTCGCCCAGAAAATCCTCATCGCCGTAGACCATCCCGACGTCCGGATTCTCTGCGAAAAAGTCACAGATCATCAGCTCCGCATAATCGGTCAGCACCCCTTCATCGTCACAGCAGATCACAATGTCCGCCAGTTCATCGCCCGAGAGCAGGTGGTTGCGCAAATGCGAATACCGCACCACCTCTCTGGAAAGTGCATTTCCCGCCCTATGATCCCCGGCCGCCAGTCTCTTGTCCAGCTCCCGCTTATGAAGACGATACCAGTTGCTGTAGCTGTCGATCTTGTCCTGCAGCTCGTTTTCGTACTGTTCGTCTCTTTTCCGGATCAGATGATCCCGGATCATTTTCTTCAGCATACTATGACAGCTCCTTCATGTTCAAAAGCGTCCGCGTTCCATTGCCTCCGCCATGGTGGCGGGAAGCCCTGCCATCTGCAGCGTCAGCTCCAGCGCAAACGGCTCCCCCGCGGGCAGACCCGCCCTGCGGCGCAGCTTCTGCAGGTCCCACTCCATGGACGGATCCGATGTCGTATATACGATACTCCTGTTGGAATATTTGCGGCCGTTGGTCCGCATCAGGCGATCCAGCAGACGGTAGTCGGTCTCTTCTTCGCTCTTTCTCGTGCCGCAGACAATCCGCCCGCTGCGCAAGAGAACGACACAGGGGCAGATGGCGGGATCCACGCGGAGCCTCCGCATCCCCTCCGTGATTTCGATGGTAAGTGTGACCGTTCCTTCCTCTTTGTAGTGCTCCGCCGGCCAGAAGGAATCCTCTTCCCGAAAGCCCTTCCCCATATCGCAATAGATCTGGATCGAGGCAACGCTTTGCGCGCATTCCTCCTTCTCCTGCTGCAGCGCCTCCTCGGCCGCCTCCACCTCTTCCCGGGTCTGAAGCTGCGCCGGCTTGATCACCGATCGGCCCAGCTGTGCCCGCAGCTCTCCCAGAGAAATGATGCCGCCGGTAACCTGGTGCTGAAAGCTCTGTTCCTCCCGTGCAAGCCTCTCGGCATCTGCATCGCCGATGCCGATCGTCTGCAGAAGTCTCTCCCGGCCGATCAGCTCCTCACACCGCTTCGCCCGGCTCTCGTCCTCCAGCTCATATACCAGAAGCGATCGCAGCAGCAGATCCTCTGCGGGAATGTATTCCGAAACCGCCCACTCGTAATCGATTGCCGTCCAGACCTCTCCGTCCACCAGAATGTTGGAGAAGGTCATGTCGTAATCCGAGACCGGGCAGCCGCTCCCCGCGCCCACGCGTCTGCGGTAGCGGGACAAAAGCGAAAGGAAGCCGTCCGCATCCGCCTGTGCAAGCCGCTCATCCAGCAGACGCT
Organism: Succinivibrio sp.; assembly: GCA_963591995.1. Lineage (GTDB taxonomy): Bacteria > Bacillota > Clostridia > Lachnospirales > Lachnospiraceae > CAG-791. The sequence goes on along the minus strand of CAVAUJ010000014.1, from coordinate 9,127 downwards.
CCAGAGAGATTCCGGGGACGAGCGGAAACTGTACGCCGCCGTCCCCCGTCGGAAGGCAGGGCGCAATCTGCAGCGGCGCGCCGCCCTCTTCCGGTGCACTCCCGTATCTGGCCTGCAGCAGCTGTGCGCTTTGCACCATCTGCTGCACATGACGCCCGGACTGCTCGTTCAGCGGATATTTGCGCACAAGACCGTTCGTCAGATCCATTTCCGTCCGGATCCGATACTCCGGCGCCCTGTCATTGGAGAATTTGCAATAATCCACCGGCAGCGCGGGGCCGACAATCACCTCAAAGGAGTTGGCGAACAGGGGATAGAGTCCGTCCGCTGTCACACCGCGGTAGGCCAGCTTCTCATCGAACAGAAGGAGCCGGTCTCTGTCAAAGTTGCGGATGTTCTCATTGAGCTCGTCCGCTCCCGGAAGCCTCCGGTCGGAATACAGCGCCGACGGGAATTTATAATCCGGATAGGGATAGTAAAAGGAATACTCCGCTGCGCCGCTGCGCTGCAGGAGGGCCTCCAGCGCGGGTCTTGAAAAGGTTCGGGCCGGAGCCTCCTCCTTCGCGTAGGCTTCGATTCCGTCAAAATACCGTCCGGAGTGGTCCTCCGCGCAGCCCGCCCAGTATTTCATTCCCAGCCGGTTCTCGATGGCAATCACCAGGCGTCCGCCCGGCCTGCAGTGCGACAGAACCGTCTGCAGCTCCTTGCGGAACGGATCTGCATCGTGCAGGTAGCTCCCCGCGTATTCCAATACGCCGATGAGAAAAATATAGTCGTAATCCCGGTCCAGTGACGGCTCGATGTCCTCAAAATTCCCCACATGGATGGTGATGTTCCCGGCACCCCTGTGCCGGTATGCATTGATCTGCGAGCGCTTATAGGACAGCTCCACGCAGTCAACCTGTGCACACCTCCCGGCCAGAGCCCCCGTAACGGCACCCGGCCCCGCACCGATCTCCAGGACCTTCTCCGTCCCGCGGAAGGGAATCCAGGAGACGATGTTCTCCCGGATCGAGGAGAGGTGATAGAGCGTCGGCCAATCCCTTACGCTGCGGATGATGGCATCGAACTCCTCCTCCTTATGGTTTCTGGCGATTTCCAGAATCCGATCCTCCACCTCGCCGTCGCAATACAGGTCCTGTCCCGAATACATGGACAGATCCAGTGTCACATTTCCGATTCGTTCTGTTCTAGCTGCGTCCGCCATGCTCTCTCACTCATCCAATCGTTGTCCGCTGCCGTAGCATCCCGCGCCCTCCACCGGAGGTGCTAAGGAAACGCTGATTTGATCCGCATTTCCTTAGCGCTCACGCAAGGGATCCGTCGCTTACGGACACCGCGGAATTCATGTCATAATAGCCCACCGTATTCTTATCGGATACCACCGTGAGATTCATCACGTCGTACAGCCGGTGGTAAACGGTGAATTCCTCTCCTTCGTAGCCCGTAACGCCCAAAGAGAGGAGATATTCTCCCCCCTGCAGATCCATCTTCTGCCGGAAGGTCACGGTCTTGCACTCTCCCTTTTTCACGGAATCCAGAAAGGCCTTCTCGAACATGGTATTGGTCCCCGTGATCTCCACGCCGTATTTGTTCTTGATGGTGAAGGCGAAAATCGGCGCCTTCACATCCTCCAGAAATTCCACGCTCATGCGGAAGGTGCATTCCGTGCCCTTGAGAATCGTGGAATTCACCTTTCCGGCTTCGTCGAGGATGTCATAGGCCGCAATCCGGGCCTTTCCCGAGCCGTACTCGAGCTTCTCCGGATTCTCCGCGACCGTCCCCGACTGCGGCGCATCCGGCGCGGTGCTCTCTTCCTCCTCCGGATGATACTGCCCCACCAGCACGCGCTTGTAGATGTCGATCATCTCCTTCGGCGTCCCCTCACCGAGCTTCACGCCCTGGTTCAGAAGGATCACACGGTCACAGTATTTGCTGATGCTGGACATATCGTGGGACACGAAAAGAACCGTCTTCCCGGCCTTTTTGAACTCATCGAATTTGTGAAAGCACTTCGCCTGAAAGAACACATCGCCCACAGCCAGCGCCTCGTCCACGATCAGGATCTCCGGATCAATGTTGATCGAGAGGGCAAAGGCAAGCCGCATGAACATGCCGCTGGAGTACATCTTGACCGGCTGGTACACATAGTCTCCGATATCAGCGAACTCCAGAATGGCCGGAAGCTTCTCCTTGATCTCCTCCTCGGTAAAGCCGATCATGGTGCCGTTGAGGTAAATGTTCTCAATGCCGTTGTATTCCATGTTGAAGCCGGCGCCCAGCTCCAGCAGGGCCGAAATCCGGCCGTTCACTTTCACATCCCCCCGGGTCGGCGTGAGAACGCCGGTGATGATCTTCAGGATGGTGGACTTTCCGGAGCCGTTGGTTCCGATGATTCCCACCGTCTCTCCCCTTTGGATGGAGAGAGTCACATCGTTCAGCGCCAGATGCTCGGTATAATGTGCCCTTTTGCCAAAGCCAAGGGCATCCGCCACCCGGTCCCGGTTGTGCTCATATAATTTGTATTGCTTCGTGAGGTGGGACACCTCAATGACATTTTCCATGCAATCCGTCCCGTATGCTTACAGAACATCGGCAAACTGCGGCTTCAGTCTCTTGAAGATCAATGCCGATATCACAAATAACAACGCTGTCACAATCCAGAAGTATGTCGAGGAATAAAAGTGCTCCCAGAACCATTGCTGTTCATAGACGGCACTCCGGTATCCCTCCACAATGTAGGTCATGGGATTGAGCTTGAGCAGCGGCTTGTGTTTTTCCCGCAGCTGCGTGTTCAGGTTCCAGAGGATCGGTGTCGCCCACATGCCCACCTGCATCAGAATGCTGATCAGGTTCTGCAGATCGCGGAAGAAAATCACAATGGCGCAGGTTGCGTAGGACAGACCCAGAATGAAGACATACTCGCAGACGGTATAATAAATGACCTGCAGGGTATAAATGCTGGGATAATAACCGTAGCAGGCTGCGATGACGATCAGCACCGCGGTAAAGCCCACATGGACGAACATGGCCGCATTCACCTTGATCATGGGAAGGATGCTGACCTTGAACACCACCTTCTTCACCAGGTAGTTGTACTCCAGAAGAGAGGTCATTCCTCCCATCACGGCATCCGTGAAGAAAAACCACGGCACCAGACCGGCGGTCAGGAAAAGGACATACGGAACCTCTCCTCCCGTGTAGGTCAGCTGGGGGCCGGAGCCGAAAATCCGGTCAAAGACAACGTAATACATGATGACCGTCACCAGCGGCGGCACCATGGCCCAGACGGTTCCCAGATAAGAGCCCGCATAGCGCTTTTTGAAATCGTTTTTGGACAATCGCCAGATCAGCCGTCTGTTCTGGAACAATTCCACCGGGAGCGACATGACACGGTCCTGAAAAACCGTGAACAAGAAAACACCGGCTCCCAATAACAAGCAGCCGGAGATCTTCTTGAGTCTTGCCGTATCCGGATCCTCCAATACATTGTTGTGCAGCAGCAATGCCGCCATCAGCACACCCGCCACGCCCCAGACAAGGGCGCGGGTGATCCTCTTCTTTTTACGGCTTTGTTCCATAGAATTACAGATTTCTGTCCTTTCGATATGCGTCCAAGCCCTCCCACTTCTGGTCCTTCTCCGAGAGGACCAGGCAGGTTCCGTCCGTCAGGGCATATCCCTTCGCGGAAGCACTTCCTTCGTAGGTGCCCTCCACCTCGGGCCATTCGATGCCGATGGCGGGATCGTTCCAGGCGATGCCGGCCTCATCGTTTGCATGCCAGAAATCGTCCACCTTATAGCAGAACTCCGCCTCGTCGGACAGGACGAGGAAGCCGTGCGCAAAGTTCTTGGGGATAAAGAACTGCTTTTTGTTCTCCGCGGACAGGCGCACGCCGTACCACTTGCCGAAGGTTGCCGAGCCCGGGCGAAGGTCTACCGCCACATCGAATACCTCGCCCCGGACCACGCGTACCAGCTTGGACTGCGCATATTGAATCTGAAAATGAAGTCCGCGCAGCACTCCCTTCTTCGAAGAGGACTGGTTGTCCTGTACGAAGGTGACGTCAATGCCGGCTGCCGCAAAATCTCTTTGCTGGTAGGTCTCCATAAAATAGCCGCGGTCATCGCCGTGAACGGTGGGTGTCACCACCTTCAGCCCCTCAATGCCGCCGCAATTGTCTTCTACCTGAATCTGTCCCATTGTTTTCTCCCTTTGCACCTGTCCTGCAGCGGTCGCGGCCGCCTTATCCCAGTCCCTCTGCGACCTCTACCAGATATCTTCCGTAGTTGGTCTTCATGAGCGGCTCCGCCAGCTTCAGCAGCTGATCCCGGTCAATAAAGCCGCGCTTGTAGGCAATTTCCTCAATGCAGGACACATACAGTCCCTGCCGCTTCTGAAAAGTCGCCACGAAATTGGCCGCATCCAGCAGCGAATCGTGGCTGCCGGTGTCCAGCCAGGCAAAGCCGCGCCCCAGCGTCTCCACGTACAGGTCGCCGCGGCTTAAATATTCGTTGTTGATGCTCGTGATCTCAATCTCTCCGCGGGCGGACGGCTTGACGTTCCTGGCAATCTCCACCACATCGTTGTCGTAAAAATACAGCCCCGGCACCGCATAATTGGACTTCGGCTTTGCCGGCTTCTCCTCGATGGAGATGGCCTTGCCGGCCGCGTCAAACTCCACCACGCCGTATGCGGAAGGGTCCTTCACATAGTAGCCGAAGATGGTCGCACCCTTTTCTCTGTGCGCCGCCTCCTTCAGTACCCGTGAGAAGCTCTGTCCGTAGAAAATATTGTCGCCCAGAACCAGTGCGCAGGCATCCGTCCCGATGAAATCCGCACCGATGATAAAGGCTTCGGCCAGACCGTTGGGATGCTCCTGCACGGCATAGGAAATGTTCATGCCCAGCTGCTCTCCGGTTCCCAGAAGATCCTCGAACACCGGCAGATCCCGCGGCGTGGAGATAATCAGCACCTCACGGATGCCGGCCAGCATCAAGGTCGACAACGGATAATAAATCATCGGTTTGTCGTATACCGGCATGATCTGTTTGGAGATCGCCTTTGTCAACGGATAAAGCCTGGTGCCGGAGCCTCCGGCCAGAATAATCCCCTTCATATCGCTCTTTCCTCCTGCGGCATTTCCCGTGCTCCCGTCCCCAGCCCGCAGGCTGCCGGCTGCAGAGAATGCAAGACTTCCGGGGTTCCCCCGCCGTTTCGATACCGGCTAGCGAAGAACCTTTCTCTCGTCATACATGGCGGCATAGTATTGCTGGTAGCTGCCGCTGGTGATGTGCTCCATCCAGTCCATGTGATCAAAATACCATTTGATCGTCTTGCGGATTCCTTCCCGGAACATCGTCTCCGGCTCCCAGCCAAGCTCTGCGCGGATCTTGTCCGGCGCAATGGCATAGCGTCTGTCGTGCCCCTTGCGGTCCTCCACATATACGATGAGGTCCTCGCTGATCCCCGCCTTTCTGGGGTCGGCATCGTCGAGCTCCTCCCGCAGAACCTCCAGGATGGTCTTCACGATCTCGATGTTCTGCTTTTCATTGTGGCCGCCGACGTTATAGGTCTCGAAGAGGCGTCCCTTCTCCTGCACCAGATCGATGGCCTTGCAATGGTCCTCCACATAAAGCCAGTCGCGCACGTTCCGTCCGTCGCCGTACACCGGCAGCTTTTTGCCGGAGAGTGCGTTGTTGATCATCAGCGGAATGAGCTTCTCCGGGAATTGATACGGGCCGTAGTTGTTGGAGCAGTTGGTGATGTTGGCCGGGAAATGATACGTATCCATATAGGCCTTGACCAGCATGTCCGAGGATGCCTTGGACGCGCTGTAAGGGCTGTGCGGCGCATAGGGCGTCGTCTCGTAAAAATACGCATCGGGATCCTCCGGCAGCGAGCCGTACACCTCATCGGTGGACACGTGCAGGAAGCGCTTTCCCTCTTTGTAGTTGCCCAGGGGATCCGGTCCCTCCGGCAGCTCCCAGGCCTCCTTGGCGCAGTTGAGCATGTTGGCTGTCCCCAGCACGTTGGTCTGCACGAAGAGCTCCGGCTCCTTGATGGAGCGGTCCACATGCGACTCCGCCGCGAAATGGATCACGCGGTCGATGTCATTCTCCCGGAAAATGGCCCGGATAGCCTCCTTGTCACAGATATCCGCCTTCACGAAGGTATAGTTCGGCAGATCCTCCACATCCTTCAGATTCTCAAGATTCCCGGCATAGGTCAGCTTGTCCACATTGATGATGCGGATTTCCTGACCGTATTTGCCCAGCATATAGTGTACAAAGTTGGAGCCGATAAAGCCTGCTCCTCCCGTCACCAGAAATGTCTTCATGTTATTCCTCTCCTTCCACGATATCAGAATATCACAGGATGAAGTATACCATAACCGCGCCGGTCTGTGATGTCAGAATGCGCGGTAGCTGATGTTCAGATCCACGTTGCCGCTGATGCCGTTGACGTGCCCGGTGGAGCTGTACTGCCAGATGTCATACCGGGATCCGGAATAGGTCGGTGTCTCCGCATACTGTGCCAGCCAGATGTGATAGCCGGTGAGCGCACTCACGTTGATCTTCTCGCTGAACCAGTTGGTATTCGCATACACGCCCGCCGAGAACCCGGCATTCTGTACCGTTTTGCAAAAAGCCGCGATGTTGGCGGTCCGCTGGCTCACACTCACCGCGTCGCCCCGTCCCCCGGAGCTCTCAACGTCCAGAAAGATCGGCATGGATATGCCGTAGCTCCTGGCAATCTGCACCGCCATGGAGGCCTCCTCCACGGCTTCCGCCTCGTTCACCGCCTGCGAGAAGAAATACAGGCCGACCTTCAGCCCGGCATTTCTCGCCCCTGTTACATTGGTTCCTACCGTAGAATCCTTGACCAGCGCGCCGGTGGAGGACCCGCGATAACCGCAGCGGACAATGGCAAAGGAGATCCCGGAGGCCGCCACCTCGCTCCAGCGGATGGACCCGTTCCACATGGACACATCGATCCCCGCATTGGTGCTGCCGGTATCCAGAATGCCTTCGCTGCTGAAGGTATAGGACACGCCCTGGATGATCTGTGCCCCGGTGACCGGTGTGCCGTTTTTGTCGTAAAAATAGGTCAGCCCGTTGATGTGCTGCCAGCCGGTGTAGCGGTATTTTTTCTCTGTCACGTTCTTGCGGTAGAAAACATCATGGCTGTTGTAGTCGCCCGCTGTCGCCGCGCGGTAGCTCTCGTTCTCTTTGACATAGAGAGGATTGCCGTCCGCATCCTTCAGCGGCGTGCTGTCGTCGGTTTTCTCCGAAACCGTGACGGAAACCGTCTGCGTGACCTCCGCATATTCCCGCAGAGATACGGTGACGGTGCAGCTGCCGGCCTTCACGCCCTGCACCGTGCCTCCGTCCGACACCGTCGCAATCTCCGTATCCGACGACGTGTAGCTCACCGTGGTATCGGCTGCCCCCGTCACCGTCGCCTTCACGCTCTGCGTTCCGCCCACCGTCAGATGAATTTCCGAGGGGTCCGCCTTGAGCTGCGGGTTCTCCGCTTCCTTCCCGTCCCCGGTGCTGTCCGAGCCGCCGTCCGCGTTCCCGTCGTTCGTTGTCTCCTTCTCCCCAGTGTTGTCACCGGCTGTTTCTCCGCCGGTGCCTTCTTCGGCGGACGTGCCGTCCGCTGTGTTCTCCTTGCTGTCTGTCGAATCCCCCGCGCTGACCTCCGAGAGCCTGCGGAAGGAGGCCGCCGGCAGAACGGCCGAGGCATAAGGATCCGGCACGTCTTTTTTGGAGACCTCCGTGTAGGCGGCCTCTCCGCCCTCGTCCGTAATCTCCGTCTTCGTCGACTCTACCCACTCCACCGTATCCTTGATGGTGCTCTCCACCGGGGTGTCATTGCGTGCCGTATCCTCCTTGGCCGCATTGACCTCGGAGGCGGACTTTACCTCATCCGAAACGTCCACCACCTCATAGGCGATGTGATCGGTGACGGCAATGGTCTGCGCCGCGTCCGAGAGGCTGTAGCGGGAATACCGGACATAGTCCTCGTTCTCCCGGTAATCCTCCTCCTGCTTGATCTCGTCCAGATCGATGAGCGAGCAGAGCTTCACCTCATATTTGCCGTTGGCAAGGCCGGTGAGATAGATGATTCCATCCTCATCCTCATCGGTCTGCTCCGTCGTCTTCCCGTTCGGTCCCTTGATCTTCACGGTAAAGGGAACGCCGCCGATGAGCGATTGCTCCTTCTCCCGCCGGATCTTGATCTTCAGGTCGCTCTGGATGGTGGACAGTGTGAAGTTCACGGCAACCGAGCCTTCTGCCTCGTCCTGCTCCGCCTCCCGGGCCGCCTTCTCCTGCGCCGCCTTCCGGGCGGCGGCCTCCTCCTCTTCCTTTTGAATGCGCAGCTCTGCCAGACGGTTCACCGCATCCGTGTTCAGCGCCTGATCCCCCGGAAGCAGATCACCGACCGCCGCCAGGCTCTCCCTTTGCTGCTGCAGCTCCCGGTTCCCGGCAGCGGTCACACCGGCACTGGCTACCGCAATGACGATCAGCACGCCAAGCCCTGCTGCCGCCGCAGTGAAAGCCCTTTTCTCCTCCAGACTGTTCCACAGGCGGCGCCATGCCCCCGCCGGTGCATACGGCGGCTCCGAAAGCTCCGAATTCCCCGACACCTCCGATCGCTCCGGCGGTTCCGTCTTGAACCACCCTTCCGGTTCCTCATCCAGGGTGTCGTCCCAATCCTTCAGGTGCAGCCTTGGAATGACCTTGCCGCAGGCAGGCTCCTCGAACCGGGCCGGATCCTTTGTCGAATCCTCTGCATCCTCCGGTTCGTCCGGATTCTCCGGTTCTACCAGGTTCTCTGCATTCTCCGGTTCGCCCGAATTCTCCGAACTCTCTTCTTCTGTGAATGCGGCAGGCTCTTCCTCCCCGGCCCTTGCTGCATATCTTGCAACAACCGGCAGCTCCTGCGTCTCCTCCGGCCACATCCCCGCATGCACCGGCTCCTGCGCCTCCTTCCGGCATTCGCCGGCTCCCGGCAGCTTTCCCGTCTCGTCCGGCCATTCCGCTGCGGCCGGCAGCTCACCCGTTTCGTCCAGCCATTCCGCCGCGGCCGGCAGCTCTCCCGTCTCGTCCAGCCATTCCGC
>CAVAUJ010000013.1:0-49014 GCA_963591995.1 Succinivibrio sp. | reverse complement strand
GGAGGATTGGGAGCCGCACAACCGCATCGGACTGTGCGGGGAGGTGAGGCTGCGCTGGTGATCCTCCGGTTCCCCGCAGGGAAATCGACATCCAGGCGACAGGGTGGCGGAGAATGTCCGGATCAGGGGCCTTGCGAGGCCTCGGTGCTTGCGAGCGTATTCTGCGAGCTTAGCACCGCTAGGTCCGCGCATGGAACGAGAGTGTCCCCTGAGCGGACAACTCCGCCACCCTGTCGCTGGCGTAGTGTCTGTACAGTGACAGAGAACCGAGATGCGGGTGCGGAATAGAGACTGCGGTGTGAAAATTCAGGAGACGGATGCTATACTGATGCCGTACCCGTATTTTCGCACGAAGCGGAAAGCAGCACACAACACAGAAAAGAGGACAACAATGGCACAGACCTATACCGTGACGATTACCATGAACGACGGCGGCGTGATGAAGGGAGAGCTGTATCCCGAAATTGCACCCATCACCGTAGAGAATTTCAAAAAGCTCTGCGACGAGAAGTTTTACGACGGACTGACCTTTCACCGCATCATCAAGGGCTTTATGATCCAGGGCGGCGACCCGGAGGGGAACGGAACCGGCGGCCCCGGCTACAGCATCAAGGGCGAGTTCGCAGCCAACGGTGTGGCGAATGATTTAAGGCACACAAGAGGCGTGCTGTCGATGGCAAGGGCCATGGATCCGAATTCCGCAGGCTCACAGTTCTTCATCATGCACCAGGATGCACCGCATCTGGACGGTCAGTATGCCGCCTTCGGAAAGATCACGGAGGGTCTGGAGGTGCTGGATCGGATCGCGGATGTGAAGACGAATTGGAACGATGCACCCTGGGAAGAGCAGGTGATTCAGAGCATCGCCGTGGACGCAGCGGAATAGTACATCGTTTGCAAACGATGTACAGGAAGGCCACAGGAGAACGCCGGTTACAGCGTTTTGCGCAGGAGGCGGAGAACGTCACGGCGGCGGGACCTTGCGATGGGATAGCGGGAGCCGTCCTTCATCAGAACATCCTGCCCCCGCAGGCCGGTGACCTGCGAGAGGTTCAGCAGAATGCCGCGGCAGGGACAGAAAAAGAGCTCCTGCGGCAGGAGTGCCTGCATATCCCGCAGGCGCAGACGGACACGCAGGGTCCTGTCACGGCAGACAACATTCAGATAGTGGCGGTCGGAGAGAACCGCCGTAATTTCATCCATGCGCAGCGGAATGCTGCGGGCGGGGAGATCCTCGCCTTTCGGGACCGGGAGCAGAACCCGGTCCTTTTGATTGTCTGCGGACAGCTCGAAGCAGACCGGCTCCCGGAGATTGGCCGAGAGAACGAGGAGCGCTTCCGAGAGACAGTCGACGGAATGGGGAGTGAGCTGGGACAATTCCAGACGAATCTTCTGCATAAAATAACCCTTCGTGCCGGAAAACCTTCCTTCGTGCCAGGTTTCTTTTTTTTTCGGCAAAAGCCCCTATACTCTGTGTAGTGCCGCAGAAGCGGCCGCGGTATCCGCAGAGGGCATCGGGAACCCCGCAGGGGAAGCGCGATGCGACGGTCGGAGACCGACACTTCCTGCATCGCCGGCAATGCCGGTCAAGTCTTCACTCATCTCACGGGGGTAATCAGCAATGAAAAAGATCAGAACGGTTCCGGAACGATCCTCACAGGGGAATGTGATGGAGAGGCTCTTCCGGAGAAGGCATCCGGTGCGCGCCGGCACGAGAACACTGGCGGCCTGTGTCGTGGCAATGATGTGTATCCTGGGAAAGGGGGCGCTTCCTGCGAGTGCAGAGGAGCTTCCGGAAGAACTCCGGCGATACGGCGCGGAGGAAATTGCAATCTCCGGCACCGATGACGACAGTATAACACAGGAGGCGGAGAACGGCGGCGTTCATGTAAGGAAAACGCTCCGCAACAACAAGGACGGAACGCTGCAGATTGAACTGGAATCCTGGGTGAGCGGTACGTCCGCCTCGCGAATCGTGCCGGTGGATGTGGTGCTGGTGCTGGATACCTCCTCCAGCATGGGCTTTTCCATGACGGATCAGACAACCAGAATGGAGGCCCTCAAGGCGGCGGCGAGCCGGATGGTCGACAGTCTGGAGCAGCAGAACGAAGGATTGGAGGAAGCGCTGCAGAGCCGGATCGCCATTGTCAATTACTGCGACGCAAATCTCTCGGGCATACGGATGAATCTTACAAGGGCGGATACGGGGGGAGCGGCTGCGGCAAGAGAGACGATCCAATCGCTCACCTATGCCGGACGAACGAGAATCGACGAGGGCATGCGTTACGCGCAGCAGATCATGAACGAGCAGGCCGATGCCGAACGCAGCCGCGTGGTCATTCTCTACACCGACGGAACGCCGAACCATGAGAGCCAGACCGGCTTTGTCATGGAAAAGGCCAATCAATGCATCGAAACGGCCCGAAGCCTCAAGGAGGCCGGGGTCCGGATTTTTACCATCACCGTAGAGCCCCGGGCAAGCGCCGTTCCGGGAGAGGCCCTGCCGTCTTATACAAAGGGGAACGAGGATTTCTACATTGCCCCTTTCTACGACCCAACCCTGTCTTATTACAACACTTCCGATGAAAACGGTCTGGCGCTGATCAATCGCTTCATGTATCTCATGTCCTCCGACAACCCGCACGCACAGGATATGGACACGCCGAATGCCTTGGACTTCACAGATCCCGGCAGTACGCGCGGAGAGGATCGGGAGACCTATTACTATACGGCGGCGGCCTCCTCCGCGCTTTCCGATGTGCTGCATGCCATTGCGGAGGATGTGAGCCATGCGGACGCGGGACTCACGGCACTGGCCGAGGCACGGGATGAAATTCTCGCCCCGTTCTGTCTGGAGGAGGAACGGGACATAACGGTTTCGGTATCCGACTATCTGGGAAACGGAGGCTGGGGACCCCCGAGGGATATCACCGGAGAGGTGGAGGTGAAGGCCTCCGGCGGGAAGGTAATCGTTGGCGGTTATGACTATGCCGCGGCCTTTGTATCGGAACAGCCGCATCTATCGGAGTCCGCGGACGGCAGTTATCGCGGCAGCAAGCTCATCATTTCTTTTACCATTCGGCCGCAGGCAACCTTCGGCGGCAATCAACTTCCAACGAACAGTGCAGCATCGGGAATTTATTCGGGCAGCGGGGCATCGGAGGCCGCCGTCTGCTATCCGGTTCCGGCCGCGGACATCAAGCCAAGGTGTGCGGCGGCGGTGCAGGATTTGCATGTGTACGTACCGGATACGGTCTCCTCGGGGGAGCTGCTGCGGCAGCAGGCAGCCTGGACCGCGGACGGGAGCAGGAATGCGCAGGTGGACCTCTCGTATGAAATGAGAGACGCGGCAGGAAATCTTGTGGGGGAGCGGTACATTCCGGCGGGAAGGTCCGCGGATACGTGCAATTGGACGTGGTATACCGAGGAGATCTCCGCATGCGGAACGTACCGGCTGCGGTGCACGGCGACACCGGTCCGAGAGGGACATTTCACGGCATGTTCGTCCGAAGAGAGCGCGGCGGTGCATGTGTTTCATCCGGAGCTGCAGGTTTGTGACACAACGTGCTGGTACGGAGAACCTGCGACGGTCGAGACAGGAGACGCTACCGATGCAGCCGCCCTTGGAGAACACCTGACAAAGCTCGTCTGGAAATGTTCGGATGAGACGACATCGCAGACCGGGGAGGAGCCGCTTCTGGGGTACCGGATTGCGATTCCCCGGGGCGTAAGGGAGGAGGAAGGCGTTCTGCTCATCGATCAGCTGGAGGACGTTCCGGTCATCGTGGGCGTCTATCGGCAGGCGGACGGTGCGCTGGGCGCGGACATCACGGAACAGAGCGTCTTCTCTCACAGCTGCAGCAGGGAGAATTGCGGCTATGACGCGGCAGAGGATGGGAAAAAGGGCATCCGGTTTCTGCTGCACGTAAAGGAGCGACCGATGCAGGAGAAGGTGGTGCTGCCGGATACCGGCGCAGGAGGAGCTGCACCGTATGCATGGGCGGCGGGAGGCTTCGCCGTTTTGCTGGCCGGATGGAAATGCAGAAGGAAGCTCTGCGGAAGATAAGGGAGTAGCTTCGCGGAAAAGATGGAAAAGATGGAAAAGCGGGAGAACCGGGAGAACCGCACGGCATTGCACTATTGCACAAAGGAAAAGGAAGGGAAGAGAAAATGAACACGAAGACAAGGAAAAGAACAGGACGAACGGGCGGCAGGCTTGCGGGAAATGCGGTCCTTCTGGCGGCTGCGGCGCAGCTGGTGTTCCCGGGGGTGGCCGCGCAGGCGGCCGAGGTGCCGAAGGGGACCATTTCGGTTACGAACGTGACGGAGACGGAAGCCAGTGTGACGGCCTATCCGATTGTAACCGGCACCTATTCGGCGGAGGGGAAGCTCACCGGCTATGTTCTGACGGATGCGGAGAACGGAAAGCTTGCGGACATGCAGCAGCCAACGGCAAAGGAGCTTGCGGACATTGCCGATTACATTGAGGAAAATCCGGGGGCGGTGACCGGGACAGCGCTGACGCTGACGGATGCGGAAAAGGGGACGTGGACACTGGAGACGGAACCGGGAGAATATCTGATTCTGGTCACCGGAAGCGGCGATACGATCTACAATCCGGCAGTGGTTTCCGTCAATGTCACGGATGCGGAGCGAATGGATCTGGAGGACGGCAGCGTGGACTTTGGCGGTTCGTTTTTTGAAAGCGGGAGCCGTGCGTATCTGAAGTCCTCCGGGACGGATCTGCAAAAGACGGTTCTGCGAAACGGGGAACAGGTACGGGGACGCTCTGCGGCAATCGGGGAGAGCATGGAATTTGTGATAGATTCGATGAACATCCCGTCCTATTCCGACAGCTATGAGACGGTGGTCTTCCGGATCCGGGATGAACTGGAAGGGGGCTGCTTTGGCGCAATTCATGACCTGAAGGTTCTGGTGGACGAAGAGGAGGTCGCCGCGGGAGAGGACACCTGGAGGGTGACCTACGGAAGCGGAAAGACGTCCTTTGCGGTGGAATTTGCAGACAGCTACCTTCGCAGCCACGGGACGAAGCCGGTTGCAATTCATTACTGTGCCGAGCTGACCGGAAATGCCGGGTTAAATTTTGCCGAGAATACGAATCGTGCGGTATTGGAATATTCCTGCAATCCGGCGGATGCGAGGGAGGTAAGAGAGAAAACGGCGGTTTCCTATCAATACACCTTCGGACTGGGAGCAAACATCGATGCGGAAGGCGAAAAGGAGCAGCAGATCGAGACGAATGAGATCAATAAGGTGACAAAGACGGATTCGGCCTATGAGACCACGGAGGTCACCGGTTCCGGAACCGGAGCCACGACAACCGTGCGCAGCAAATACGCACTCGAGGGAGCAGGCTTTACCCTGTATCGGGATAAGGAAATGACGAAGGAGGTCGCTGCGGCGGTCTCGGATGCCAACGGACATCTGACCTTCACGGGCCTTGCGGAGGGGGAATATTACCTCCGGGAGACGGAAACGCCGAAGGGATATGCGGCCAATGAGACCGTCTATCATGTTGTCATCTCGGCGCAGTACCGCGAGGACGGCAGTCTGGAGGAGTATACCGTCACAACCGGGCAGCGGAATGCTCAGGGAGCGGAAGAAGAGGCCGGTACCTTCACCTACAAGGCGGTATCTGCGGTAGAAGCGGACGGGAGCATCACCAATACCATTACATCCCGGGGAGAGGCGGCGGAGATTCTCAATGTGCCGTTGACCGCGCTCCCTTCCGCGGGCGGCGGGGGAACCTTCGGCTTTGTTCTGGCGGCGGCCGGAATGTCGGGCGGTCTGGTGGTCTGGAAGCTGGTACATCGTTTGCAAAATAACCAGCCAAATAACGCAGAACTTTTTTCTGAGGGTGCGTGTCAAAAACGTAGGCAGCGCAGAGCTTCCGGAGACGGCGCAAGGACATGAAACGCGGAAAGGGGTGAGAATGCATGAGAGAGGCCCTCGTGAAGACTCTTGAAACCGTGGCCGTCCTTTGCATTCTCGCCGTTGGATTCTATCCGGCTCTTGGGGATGCCTGGAGCCGGCAGCTTTCGGAGAAGAGGATCCTTCAATATCAGAATTCGCTGTGGGAACAGGTTTCCGATGAGGAGCTTGCACAGGAAAGAGAGAGGGCAAGCGCTTATAACCAAAGACTTGCAAAGGCCGGCGGAGGAATCGGCGCATTGACGGAGGAAGAGGAGCGGGAATATGAAGCATTGCTCAACATCGGCGGAGACGGCGTCATGGGATATCTGGAAATACCAGCAATATCAGTCCGCCTGCCGATTTATCACGGAACCTCGGATGAGGCCCTGGCAAAGGGAGCCGGACATCTGGAGGGATCCAGTCTGCCGGTGGGCGGGGCGGGAACGCATGCATTGCTGAGCGGCCACCGCGGACTTCCCTCCGCAAGCCTTTTTACGGATCTGGATCAGCTGAAGGACGGGGATGTTTTTGCAATCCATGTTCTCGGGGAGACCCATATTTATGAGGTGATGCGCATACAGACGGTTCTGCCGGAGGAAACGGAGGGAATCCGCATAGAGGAGGGAAAGGATCTTGTCACGCTGATCACGTGTACGCCCTATGGCGTAAATACGCACCGGCTGCTGGTGACAGGAGAACGGTCGGAGAAGGCGAACCGGGAGGAGGCAGGAGCGGTCACTTCCGAAGGGGGTGATCCGAAGGAAGACCGTGGAAACGAGAACACCGGTGCGGCGTCGGGGACACACCGATGGGCAATCCGGGAGCCGGCAGTGATTCTGGGAGCGGCATTCCTTGCGGTCACGGCCGGCATGCTGCGTATCCTCTGGCTCTGGACCGTGGATCTCGGAAGACGGGAGGGCCGCCGAAGGAGGCAGACAAAAAGGAAGGTGTCTGCAGAATGGAGATCAGGATGAAACAGACAATGAGGTGCATTGCCGCAGGAGTGCTGGCGGTCATCGGAATCATGATGGGGGAGCGTCTGCCGCTGCAGGCAGCCGGGATCGGTACGCTGCGGGTCGTCTATTCCTGCGACAGCGGCCGCAGCGGGATAGAGGGAGCGGAATTATCTGCGGTTCGTGTGGCAAAGGGAACGGTCGAGCAGGGGAGGATGGTCTATACGATGAAGGAGGCCTATGCGGGCACCGGACTGGATCCGCAGAAGCCGTCCTTTTGGAAGGACAAAAAGGCGGCGGACAAGCTGCTGGAATGCCATCGTGCACAGACAGGGAAAACGTCCGGGGCGGACAATGCCGCCGCATCCGGAAAGGGCGCAGCGGCAGCTGTCCGGAGAACCACGGACGCCGAAGGAAATGCGTATTTCACCGGCTGTCCTGCCGGCATTTATCTGGTGTGGCAAAGCGGTGCCGCAGGAAAGAGCGCGGCATATGAAACGGCAGGACCGCTCCTAGTGACAATTCCTGCAAATCCGACAGATGAAAAGGCGGAATGGAGCTGGGATGCCGTGGTATATCCGAAGACGTCTGCGCGGACAGGGACGGCGGAGACGCCCGGGGGGAGCGATGGGAAGACCCAGGGAACCTACGCGGAGAGCAGTGAGAGCACGGCGACGGAGAGCACCGCGGCTGTGCCGGAGCTGCAGCCGGTGCAGATTTCAGAAGAGAGAGGCGCCGGTACCGGAGATCCTGCAGCAGCCGGCGGCCTTCTGGCCGCGGCTGTTCTTTCGGCAGCGGGACTGACCGTATACTGCCGGCAGCGTGGCAGGAGAAATGCAGGACGGCCCGGACACCTTCTCAGAGGCGGAAGAACAGACCGAGCTTCTTGAGCGGCGTGCGGAGTGCCAGGTAGAGCACGACGACAACGACAGCAGAGACAACGGAGTTGATCAGTGTCACCACCAGATTGATGCTGAAGGAAACCTCTGCGGCGGGCTTTCCCAGAATCAGGATTTTATAGAAATAGCGCAGCAGCGGATCGAATACCGTGTTGAAGGCAAGGCCTGCGATGGATGCCGCAATCAGCCAGAAGAGCACCTTTTTGTTGTCTGTCTCGGTGGAGATATGCGCTGCCTTGTGGGCAACCAGGCCGACGATGATGCCGATGAGCAGCTTGATCAGAAAGGTGATGGGAGCCTCCACAATGTAAGCCGGATCGAACAAATCGGCCAGAGTCAGACCGATGGCACCGCCGACACCTCCGTAAAGCCCGCCGAGGAGCAGCGCACCGAGTACCACGAAGGCGTTTCCGAGGTGAACCGATACCTGTCCGCCGCCCGGTGTGGGAATGCGGATGGAGAGATACGTGAAGACGACATACGTGATCGCAGCGAAGACGCCTGCAAAGACCAGCTTTTTGATCCGGTCATCCTGTGTCAGGACAGGATGTTCTGCGGTTGTAACCTTTGATGAACTCATAAAGATCTCCTCCCCCGGCAGCCTTGCGAAAGCGCAGGCGCCAGAATAAAATATTTGGTATCTCTTCCGGAATTAAGTCCCTAGTATATACGGAACTGGTTTGCTCACAATGGCCAGAATATGAATTATTGATAAGGCCAATTGGTAACCGGACAGGTCTTTCGAACGGTCCGGACGGACAACGGGGAAAGGAATGCACACATGAACAAGGATCAATTCGCAATGACATCACCGAAGGGGTGGAACAGCTATGACTACTACGACACCGCGGTCAACGAGGAGGAAGTGAAGGCGAATGCCAGATATATGGCGGCCCATCTGAAGTCCTACGGCTATGAATATGTGGTCATTGACATCGAGTGGTATTCCAGGGATGCGGGAACGCAGCGCCCGGAGGTGCAATACATTCCCTTCGGCGACGATGCATTGGATGCATACGGACGGCTGCAGCCGGCAGAGAACCGCTTTCCCTCATCGGCCGGTGGCCGGGGCTTTAAGGAGCTTGCGGATTATGTCCACAGCCTGGGGCTGAAATTCGGAATTCATATCATGCGGGGCATTGCCAGAGCCGCGGCATATGGACATCTGCCGATTCCGGGAACGGATACGACAGCGGACAAGGTGGCCGACCCGACCTCGATCTGTCCGTGGAATCCGGACATGTACGGCGTCCGGAATACGCCGGAGGGACAGATCTATTACGACGGTCTGATTCAGATGTATGCGGACTGGGGCGTCGATTTCATCAAATGCGATGACATCTGTGATTCCAAGATGTATCCCGACGGAAATGCGGTACAGGAATTCTCCGGCTGGCATGAAACGGAGATGATCCATCGGGCGATCATGAAGACGGGGCGGCCGATCGTCCTGTCTCTTTCCCCGGGACCGGCGCATGTGGATCGCGCGTGGTTTTATGCGAAGAATGCCAATATGTGGCGGATCACGGATGACTTCTGGGACAGCTGGCCGCTTTTGCGCGAGATGTTCTGGCGCTGCGAGAAATGGCAGGATCATGTGGCCTGCGGCTGCTATCCGGACTGTGACATGCTGCCCATCGGCGTCATCGGAAAGACCTTCGGAGACGAGCGTCGGTCGAATTTCACGGGAGATGAGCTGCGCACCATGCTGACCCTGTGGAATATGTTCGGAACGCCGCTGATGATCGGGGGAGAGCTGACGAAGCTGAACGACGAGGAGCTGCGGCTTCTGACCAACAAGGAAATTCTGGATCTGAACGACGGCACCCATTACGGGAAACAGATCCTGCGGGATGAGGAATCGGCGGTCTGGGTCAGCACGGACTGCGGCGACGGACATTTGACGGTGGCCCTGTTCAACCTCTCCGATGAGGACGGCAGCCGGAGCGTTGGCTTTGCGGAGCTTGGGCTGGAGCAGGAGGACGGGAGCGTTCCCGCCGAGGTGCTGCTCCATGAGCTCTGGGATAAAACAAATCACACCGCCAAAGGCGGTGTGATAACGGCGGAGGTGCCGGCCCACGGCGTGAAGGTGTACCGTCTGAAGTAGAGGACACGCACCCCGGGAAAAGCTCTGCGCTTTCCGGCCGGCTATTTTGCAAACGATGTGGTTGTTTTGCAAACGATGAATCAAAAAGCAGAGATGTCCAGAGATCCGGCGGAATCAGAATTTCTGATTTCCCGGATTTCTGCTTTGTAGGAAAAGGAATCGTTCACCCGGATGGTGACGACATCGCCCACACGATGGTGCACGAGCGCCCTGCCGATCGGGGATTCGATGCTGACGATGTTGTGAAGGGAATCAGCACGGATCGGTGTCACCAGCGTATATACCTCCTCTTCGTCGTCCTCCGGGATATAGATCCGGACCTCCTTATCCACACCGACCTCATCGGCAGGGGCATCCTCTACAATCTCCGCGGTGCGCAGCAGGCGCTCCAGATAACGAATGCGGCTGTTGTTGTGGCCGTTTTCTTTTTTGGCCGCGTAGTATTCAAAGTTCTCCGAGCGGTCGCCCTGCGCGGCGGCCTCGGCAACGGCCGCGGTCAGCTGGGGGCGCAGCTCCACCTTGCGCATTTCGATCTCTGCCTCAATCTTGGCAACATCCCCCTTTGTAAGTCTTTGTCCCATAGAACAACCTTTTCCTTTCTGCTGCAATCGTGCAATCGCTTCCCGGGAGAAATGCCGGGAAAGCCGTTATTCTGTGTCCTGCTCCGGAATCTGGTTCCAGAGACGGTAGTAGATCCCCTTTTGCGCCAGCAGCTCCTCGTGCGTTCCGGCCTCCTCGATGCCGTCCTCCCCCAGAACCAGAATGCGGTCATAGTTTCGTATCGTTGTCAGCCGGTGGGCAATGGTGAGGGTGGTCCTGCCGTGGGCGAGCTTCTCCAGACTCCGGCCGACCAGAATCTCACTTTCATTATCCAGTGCGCTGGTGGCCTCATCCAGGATGAGGATGGGCGGATTTTTGAGGAACACCCTGGCAATGGCAATGCGCTGCCGCTGGCCGCCGGAGAGCTTGACACCGCGCTCGCCGATGTAGGTATCGTAGCCGTTTTTGAGCTTTTGGATGAATTCATCCGCGCCGGCAAGGCGGGCGGCCTGCCGGATGTCCTCGGGAGAGGCGCCGGGCTTGCCGTAGGCAATGTTGTCCGCAACGGAGCCGCTGAAAAGATAGACATCCTGCTGTACAATACCGATCTTCTCCCGCAGACTTTTTAACGTCACATGGCAGATATCCTGCCCGTCGATGCAGATCCGGCCGCCGGTAGGCTCATAAAAGCGCGGGATCAGGTTGCACAGCGTCGTTTTGCCGCCGCCGGAGGGCCCCACCAGCGCGAGGCGCTCGCCGGCGCCGATGGTAAGGCTCACATCCCGCAGCACGCGGTTGTGATCATCGGGATATTCAAAGCTTACGTGCTCGAAGCGGATTTCGCCCTTGCCCGGCACGAAGGGAACCGCATCCGCGGCATCCTGAATGGTCACAGGGGTATCCATGATTTCCACAAAGCGTTCGATTCCCGTCATGCCGCGCTGGAACTGCTCTGCGAACTCCACGATCCGGCGGATGGTGGCAATCAGTGTGGTGACGTAGAGAATGTAGGCCACCAGATCGCCGGCATTGATCCGGTGGGCAGCCAGAGAGAGGCCGCCGGCCAGGATGACGACCAGGTACATCAGCCCGTCGAAGAGCCTTGTGGAGGTGTTGAAGGCGGCCATGGCGTAATAGCTGAGGGTCTTGATCTCTTCAAAACGTTTGTTGCTGGCCGCAAATTTCCGGCGTTCTTCCTCCTCCGCGGCGAAGGCCTTTACCACGCTCTGCCCCAGGAGGGAGTCCTCAATGGAGGCGTTGAGCTCGCCGATCTGCACGCGCTGCTGGCGGAAGCGCTCCCGCAGACGAAGGTTCAGAAAGACCGACACGATGCCCATAACGGGCACGCAGGCGAAAACCGCCAGCGTCAGCGGAACACTGGCCTGGCAGAGGATAATGAACGAAACCAAGATTTTGATGGCGGCAATGAAGAATTCCTCGGGGCAGTGATGCGCGAATTCCGTTACATCAAAAAGATCGTTGGTGATGCGGCCCATGATGGTGCCGACCTTCGTGTTGTTGTAATAGGTGTGGTCGAGGCGCAGCAGATGATCGAAAGCGTCCCGGCGCATATCGGTTTCAATGTGCACACCCATGATGTGACCAATGCCGGACATAAAATAGGACGCGGCGGCATCAATGAGCCGCAGCGCCAGGTACAGAATGGCCAGCTTCAGAACAATGCCCGTCGTCAGAGTGATGCCGACGCCCATGGCGGAATTCGTCAGAACGCTGATGATCTTGGGCAGAACGATGTCACACAGCGTTGTCAGGGCAGCACAGAAAAGGTCGAAAAACAGAATGGCCCTGTATTTGGCAAGATAGGGGAGAAATCTACGGATTAAGGTCATAGGAGCTCCATCCTCCGGTTGTAATCAGCAGACAATACGGTAGGCCACCTCGTGCCCGCCGATCAGCTGTGCCTTGTGCGCAAAGAAAATCCGGCCGCTTCGTCCGGCATGCAGCTCTTCCAGAATGGTATCGGTGCAGGGATCCAGAATTTCACCCAGCAGATCCCCCGCCTGCACGAAATCGCCGGGGATTCTGCGGCGCAGGAGAAGACCGCCTGCGGAGGACAAAACGGTTTCCAGTGCACTCTCTTTTACCAGCATGGAAGGCGCAGCGGCCGGCGCGGCATCGGTCTGTCCCAGACCCTTTTCCTGCAGGAAGCGAAGAATTGCCTCCTGGGCCTGTGCCGCGGTGTCCGGGTCAATGGAGTCGGTCTCTCTGGTATAGAGGGAGAAGGCCTGCGTGTTCCAGATCTGCCAGTTGTAGTTGAGGGTGGTGGTGTCATAGGGCTGCGGCGTGCGCAGCAGCACATAGGGCAGCCCGAACGCATCGGCCTCCTCGGTGTGCTGGTAGCCGGTTTCCATCATGCGCACGTGAGGGAGAAAATCTCCCGGCAGATAGAAGCTGGCCAGCTGGATGCCGTACCGGTAGCCCTGGAGGGCGGCAAAGATGCGGGCGGCAATCCGCTGGGTGGTTTCGCCCAGATCATACCCCGGGAACATGCGGTTGATGTCGGTTTTGTCCGCCGCCCAGAACCGGCTCCCCACGTTCATGGAGAACTGGTTGGCACACGGGACGACCAGGATGCCGCATTCTTCCGAGAGCTTTCCCTCTTCCTCGAGCCGCGTGAGGGTACGGATGAGGCGTCCGCAGATGTACATTTGCTGAATTTCATTGCCGCGCAGGGCACCCATTACGGCAAGGCTCTTTTGGTCCGGATTGCCGAAAAACCAGCCCTTGACGGGAAGCGGCTGGCGATAGGGGGTTTCCAGCGTAAACAGTGTCGTTTCTCTCACAGACTGCCTCCTAAAATGCGCGCGATCAGAGAACCCTCATAGACGATCGGATATTCCCGCAGAGTGAACAGAAGACCGGCGGCCGGTGCGCGAAGCGTCTGGCTGACGGCGCCCGTCAGGGGATCGGCGATGATACCGATTTCCTGACCCTGGGCAACACGGGACCCGTGGACGGCAGTGGGAAAGAACAGTCCCGGGCGGTCGGCATTGAGAAAGGATACACTGCCGTCGGAGCTGATGATCGGAGGGGACACCGGCACAACCGGTGCCTTCCACATGCCTAGGTGCGACATCAGGGAGAGGATACCGGCGATCAGCTGGTCACCGTATTCCCGGGTGACGCGCATTCCGATGCCCATCTCCACAACAAGCGTCGGCGTATTCAGACTGTTGAGGCTGTAGGCGAGCGTGGATTCGAGCACGGTGGCGGCGGCATGGATCCAGAGAAGATCCATGTTCAGGTGCTGCGCCAGAGGCACCAGCCGGTCTGCGGTATTCACATTGATGCGGACCTGAGGCAGCTCGCGCAGATAGATGTTGCTCGCGTGGATGTCGATGCAGACGTCCGCGCCCTTCATGTCCCGCACGATTTCGTGCGCGATATATTCGGACTGGCTGCCGTGATCGCTCCCGGGGAACGTGCGGTTCATGTCCAGATCACATTGCGGAATCCCGCGGGTCATGGTACTGATGCCCAGGGGATTCAGAGCCGGATAGATGTCAACGATGCCGTGAAGGTCGTCAATGTTGTCCTGCAGTATGCGGGCCAGCCGCCACGCGACATACTGTCCTTCGAGCTCATCGCCGTGTGTTCCCGTTACAATACAGATCCGCTTATCGCCGGTGCCGATCCGTTGTTTGCGGATCGTAAGCTCCTCACCGACGGCAAGCGGAACCCCTAGAACCTGAGCAATCATTCTGTCTGCCTTTCCTGGAAAGCTGTGTCACCTGCGGGGTGTCACAGACACGGAGCAGCTGACTTTTATTGATGGTGGTGCCTGCGCACGCAGGCAGAGTGCGGAAGCGACACCAAACGTGCATTACATGACGGGACGTACCCGCATCTGAATGTGCTGCCGCTGGCCGGCCGCTCCGGTGAATATGCCGCGCTCCATGGGACAATCCGCGAAATCTCTTCCTACGTTGAACCGCAGATAGCTTTCATCCGTCCAGAGGCCTCTTGTCGGATCGATGCCGCGCCAGATGCCGTCCAGCCGGACCTCGCACCACGCGTGACTGGCACCCTCGCCGACGGTAAGCCCGCTGCAATAGCGGACGGTGAGGCCGGCCTGTCTGGCCAGTGCCAGATAGACATGCGCGTAATCCTGACAGACACCGGCGCCCTTTGCAAAGGCTTCGGCCGCAGTGGTGCCGGTGCCGGTGACGCCGGGCGTATATTGCAGGTGCGCGCGCACCGCTTCACTCAGCTGCCACGCGCGCGCCCTTTCCTCTTCCGGGAGAGATAGCGAGCGCAGAAAGTCCAGAAGCGGAGCGGAAGGCAACGTACAACAGGAGGGATAGCGGTAGAACCCCGCCGATTCCTCCTGTCGGTATGCCGTCCGGTCCGTGACCGCGCGGCCGCTTACTGTATAATGGAACATTTTGTGCGGCTTGTCCAGTCGACCAACCTGCAGAAGATTGCCGAAGGCGTCCCGCTGGAGCCGCCAGGGTGCATAGGGCTCCAGCCGGAGCGTGACATCCTGAATTTCCTGCCCTGCATAGGAAGGCGGGAGGCACCGCAGAACGAAGGCATGGCGCATCACCGGGGCATCGAACTCCAGCAGAACGTCGTAATCAAACCGTAAGTGCTGTTTCATACCAGGAACAGTTCCTCAATGCTGCGCAGCAGAAGCTTTCGATCCTGCGGCTCGTTGTCAATGACCTCCTTCGTGATGACCTCCAGCGCCGTAGGATCGGTGGGAAGATCGGTCTTGTAGAGACGGTTGAGGAGCTTGCGCAGCTCGCGGGGAACGGAGCCGGTGTGCCAGTTCAGCCGCAGCATGAGGCTGAGACGCTCGGCGATGGCACCGGCCTTTACGATGTTCCGCGCCTTTTCGTTTTCGATGGAATCATCCATGCTGCCGCGGAAGGCCATGATGTCATCCAGAACCCATTGCAGCTGAATTCCCGGGCCGTCGCTGCGGGAGGCGAGTTCCATGGCGTTGTGCGCCATCTGCAGATAGGCGAGTGTGGGGGTTGAGAGAATCTCGCGGAGGACCATGCCGTTCCCGAGCATACTCTCGACACCGGACATGACAGAAACCGGGGAGGACGCATCGAAGACAAAGCGGCGGCAGAAATCCTCCGCATCCGTGTAATCACAGGGGATGCCCAGCTGCTCACAGATGGCAGGGTAATCCGGGAGCTGTCCGTCGATGGTCCGGTCAAACTGCTCCAGCATGAACTGAATGGTTGTATATACTCTCTCGTTGTACCGTCCCAGCCAGAACAGACGGTTTTGCGTGCTCAATGCGACATGACCCATGTGTCTTTAAAACCTCCTCCCTGAGAAGAATTCACGATGAAGCTGTCCGGATTGCGGGAAAAGCGCGTCAATCCGCTTGGCCAGACCTGCGTATCCTCTGCGCTGGAGAGGACAAAGGCGCGAAGATCGGCCTTTCGTTCTACCTGTTCCCCGTTTTCCATGATCGGAAGATCCTGGAAGTCGATGACCTCCTGGGCGATGAACCGCCGCGGCTGCTCCTTGATGAGACGGACCAGATTCGCCAGACCGTCGGAATCCAGCTTGCTCCCGAAGACAACACCGTAGCCGCCGGCCTCGGCAACATCCTTCACCACCAGAGAATCGATGTGGGAAAGGACATAGTCGCGGTCCTCCGGATAGAAGGGGAGGTAGGTGGGCGCATTGCGGAGAATCGGCTCCTCCTTCAGATAGTACGAAATCATCTTAGGAACAAAATAATAGATTCCCTTATCATCCGCAACACCGTTTCCGAAGGCATTCAGAA
Organism: Succinivibrio sp.; assembly: GCA_963591995.1. Taxonomy (GTDB): domain Bacteria; phylum Bacillota; class Clostridia; order Lachnospirales; family Lachnospiraceae; genus CAG-791. The sequence continues at coordinate 32,808 of CAVAUJ010000013.1, read as the reverse complement.
CCGCGACATTTCCGGCGCGGTAGGCACTCATGAGATTCGGAATGCCGATAAGAGACCCCGGCTCAAAGGCGAGGGGATCCATGTACTCGTCGCTGACCCGGCGGTAGAGCGCACCTACCTGCTGATCCCCGCTGGTGGAGCGGTAATAGAGCCGGGCATCCTTGACGTAGAGGTCGCCGGCCTCGGCCAGAACCGCACCGGCCTGTTCGGCAAGATACGAATGCTCAAAGTAGGCGGCATTGTATCTTCCGGGGGTAAAGACCACGTTGATGCCTCCGGTGTTCACGCTGTCCATGGTATGCCGCAGAAGCTTTCCGTAGCCCCGATTGTCCAGAACATTGCAGCGGCGGAAGGTCTGCGGGCTTGCACGCCGACATAGATTTCTTGCAATCAGGGGATAGCTTGCACCGGACGGAATGCGCAGATTGTCCTCGAGCACGTACCATTCTCCGTCCTTTCCCTTGACAAGGTCAATGCCGGAAATGTGACTGTAGATTCCGCCCGGGGGAAGAATTCCCTCGCACTGCGCCAGATAACCGGGGGAACGGTATACAAAGTCCTCCGGCACAATGCCGTCGCGCAGGATTTGCTTCTCTCCGTAGATGTCCCGAAGGAAGAGGTTGAGGGCACGCACGCGCTGGCGAAGACCTGACTCCAGCGGCCCCCATTCTGCTGCGGATATGATGCGGGGAAGCGGATCAAAGGGGAACAGGCGCTCCTGAAAGGTGCCGTTCTTGTAGATGCCGAATTTCACGCCGTACCGCGCAAGCTGCTGGTTAATCTGTGCCTCATGCTGAATCAAACCTTCCATAACACACCTCTGCCGTCTGGTATCTTAATCTGCTGAAAGAAGAAGACAAGGCAAGGCAGCCTCAAAAAAGGCGCCCTTGCCTTGTCTTCTTCTTTTAATATAAGGCGCGCGGGAGGGTTCGTCAATGAGGACCGACGGCCGGCGGGAGGGGCTACTTCCAGAAAATGGTGGGAGGAACAATCTTCAGCGGCACTTTGAGGATGGGCTCCATGACGGAAGCGGTGGTCTTGTGCGAGCTCTTATCCGGGATGATGTCAATGAAACCGCCGGACACCTGCTCGAGGGTTCTTTCATCCAGTGCATTCATTTCGCCGGTTCCGTTCATCTGATTCATGCGCTTCATCTTGTTTTCTCCTTTTTTATTCTCCTGCTCCGAGACAGCAGGTATGATTGACTGTGCTTACAGGAACACATACGCAGGGAGGGAGCATTGTGTTACAGAGTGTGTTGCCGGGAACCTTTATGAGTTTGTAAATGGGAAACGGGCCGGAGCGGGCAGGGGCGGAGCGGTTGCCGGTACCACGGGAAATCGATATAATGAAGGTTATGTTTTTGGACGGATCCGTCGGCGCAGGCGGAGGCTGCAAAGAGCGTTACGTGCAGAAGGGCAGGGAATCAATTCGTATGCGGGGCAGAAAGAAGAAACAGATCATAGCGGCGGTGATTGCGGGGGTTCTGATCCTTGCCATGATCCTTCCGCTTCTCGTGGCGAGTGTATCGGCCGCAGAGACCGCTCAGACGGCGGAAGCTACCGTGCAAAGCGGCATATCGCTGGAGGGAGTGGACCTCTCGGGCATGACCCGGGAGGAGGTGGAGGCCGTTGCAGAGGAGCTTCTGGACAAGCGAAGGGCGGCGGTCATTACGCTCCATGGAATGGACGATGAGAACGTGACGGTCAGTGCGGGAAATCTGGGCCTTACCTGGAGCAACAGCGATGTGGTGGACACGATCGTTCATTACGGGTATGCCGCCAACATCATTGCAAGGTACAAGCAGGCGAAGGATCTGGAGCACAACGGGGCGGAATTTTCACTGGAGCTTTCGTTCAATGAGGAGCAGATCCGCACCTTCATCGAGAACAACTGCTCCGAATGGAATGTGGAGGCCGTAGAGGCCTCGATGACAAGATCCGGCGGCGGATTCCAATATACGGAGGGCAGGAGCGGCATCCGGATCAACGAGGATGAATCGGTCCGGCAGATTGTCAGCTTTCTTACAACCGAGTGGAACGGAGAGGACGCGACCATCGACCTGGACATGGACGAAACGGAGCCGGCGACGACCGTGGAGGAGCTGCAGAAGCTGACGTCGGTTCTGGGAACCTTCTCCACCTCCTATTCGCAGTCCAATGCCGCCCGGTCGAAGAATATTTCCAATGCCTGCACCATGATCAACGGAATGACGCTGGCACCCGGGGAGAGCTTCTCCATGCTGAATACCATCACGCCCTTTACGGAGGAGAACGGCTATGCTCTGGCAGGCTCCTATGTAGGGGATGAGGTGGTGGAGAGCTTCGGCGGAGGAATCTGCCAGGTGTCCACGACCTTGTACAATGCGGTGATCCGTGCGGAGCTGAACGTGACAGAGCGGCACAACCACTCCATGATCGTCACCTATGTGGATCCTTCCGCGGATGCGGCCATTGCGGAATCGGCCGGAATGGATTTCCGGTTCACGAACAATCTGAGCAGCACCGTTTACATTGAGGGCTCTGCCTACAACGGCACGATTACCTTCACCATATACGGCGTGGAGACCAGAGCCTCCAACCGCAAGGTTTCCTTTGTCAGCGAAACGCTTTCGGAAACCCCGTCGGAGGGATACAAAATCAAGGAAGACGCCTCCCTGGCCGTTGGCACGGTGCAGACGACGGCAGGGCACGACGGACTGACCGCAAGGCTGTGGAAGGTTGTCACGGTGGATGGCGCGGAGCAGAGCAAGGAAATCTTCAACAACAGCAATTACAGCATGTCGCCCACCTATGTGAAGGTCGGAACCGCCGGCAATGTGACGCAGGCGCTGAAGGATGCCATCGCGTCCGCAGACGTGGACGCCATCAAGACCGCGGCGGCGGATGCGGCGGCCGGTGTGGATTCCACACAGACGGATGAGCTGACCAATCAGGCACAGGATGCAGCGAATGCCGCTTATGCGGATGCACTGGCTCAGGGCCTGGATACCACAACGGCCATGGAAAAAGCACAGGATGCGGCGAATGCCGCCATCTCGCAGGCGGAAAATACAGATGCGGCAGCCGGCGAGGCAGATGCTGCCGACGCAGAAGGAGGAACACCGTGATCCTGCGCTGCGGGAGTCTGGATGCGAATGTGTTCGACCGCTCTGCGGTGAAGCGTTTCGGGAGGACCTGGCAGCCCTTGGACGGAACGCGTGCGGGAGCCGGGCAGGCGGTACGGACGGTCTCGATTCCGGTGTGGGCGGCCGCAGAGGAAGCGGCGCCGGCGGGCCTGTCTGCCTCACTGGCGGTGACGGGAGCGGCCAACGCACTTTCCTGCAGCAATTTTGTTCCGGAATACCTGCAGGCGGAGGTCCTTCTGCCGGAGGGCAGCAGCGAGGCGCTGCTGCGGGCGGTCACCGATTCGCTGGGCGCGGCGGCTGCAGAGAGCGGAATGCGCATTGAGGCATTCCACGGAGCCGTGACCGCTGCGGTGACAAGACCGGTGATCACAGCGTGCGTGTCGGGACAGCATCCGGTATTCTCGCGGGAAGAAATGCAGGAACGGACGGAAGGGACGGAAAAGGGAAGAGAGCTCCTGGCCGTTGGCACCGCCGGGCAGTCCGGGACCGTGATTCTGTGTGCTGCCCGGCGGCAGGAGCTGGAGAAGCGTTTCCCGTTGCAGTTTCTGGAAAAAGCATGGCGGATGAAGGAGGCGCTTTCGGTATTGCCGGCGCTTTCTGCCATGAAGGAGGCGGGAATTGTACCCCTTCGGATGAGGGCGGGGACCGCAGGGGGCGTCTATGCCGCCTTGTGGGCTTTTGCCGATGCGGGAAGGGAAGGACGGAACGGAATGACCGTGGAGTTGCCGGCAATTCCGATTCGGCAGGAGACCGTGGAACTTGCAGATGCCTGCGGCGTCCACCCGTATCAGATGAGCGCAGAGGGGTTCCTCCTTGCAGCGGTAGACAGCGGAGAGGACGCGGCCCTTCGGCTGAAGGAGAGGGGCTTTGCCGCGGCGCGGATCGGCGTGCTGGAGCCGGGCAGAGAGAAGATCCTTGTCAACGGACAGGAGCGGCAGAACCTGAATCGTCCGGAGCCGGATTCGCTCCTTCGTTATCTGGAGCAGAAGAGCAGCAGTCATGGAACAACATAGGAGGAAGGAGCAGATTGCATGAATACGCTGAAAGAGAGAATTCTGACCATCATTGAAAAGAACAGCCGCGTCGGTCTCAAGGAGCTGGCGATTATGCTGGGGACAGAGGAAACCGAGGTGGCCGCGGCGCTGGCGGAGATGGAGGCCGACGGCATCATCTGCGGTTATCACACCATGATCAACTGGGACAAGACCGGGGTGGAGCGTGTGACCGCGCTCATTGAGGTGCGGGTCGCACCCCAGAGAGGTCAGGGCTTTGAAGAGATCGCGGAGCGCATTTACAAATATCCGGAGGTCAGCAACGTCTATCTTATGAGCGGCGGCTACGATCTCATGGTGATTCTGGAGGGAAAGACGCTGAAAGAGGTATCCGGCTTTGTTACGCACAAGCTGTCCACACTGGATACCGTGCTGGGAACCACAACGCACTTCATTCTGAAGCGCTATAAGGATCACGGAACCATCATGGATAAGAAGCACGAGGATACCAGGGAGATTGTGACACCATGAGAGAGGATTTGATTGCAGATAAGGCAGCTTCGCTGAAGCCGTCCGGAATCCGTAAATTTTTTGACATCGTTGCGGACATGAAGGATGTCATTTCGCTGGGCGTGGGCGAGCCGGATTTTGACACACCCTGGCACATTCGGGATGAGGGAATCTATTCGCTGGAAAAGGGGAGGACCTTCTATACCTCCAATTCCGGTCTGACCGAGCTGCGGATGGAAATTGCAGCCTACATGAAGCGCACACAGAACCTGGATTACCATTACCTTTCGGAAATCTTTGTCACCGTCGGCGGATCGGAGGCCATTGACCTTGCGATGCGCGCCCTGCTCAATCCCGGGGACGAGGTGCTGATCCCGCAGCCCTCCTACGTATCCTATGAGCCCTGCGTTGTTCTGGCGGACGGGGTTCCGGTGATCATTGAGCTCAAGGAGGAGAACCGGTTCCGCTTAACGCCGGAGGAGCTGGAAAAGGCGATCACACCGAAAACCAAGCTTCTCGTGATGCCCTTTCCGAACAATCCCACCGGAGCCATTATGGAACGGGAGGACCTGGAGAAGCTGGTTCCGATCATTGTCCGGAACGACCTTGTGGTGATTTCGGATGAGATCTACAGCGAGCTGACCTACGGCGGCAAGCAGCATGTTTCCATCGCGGGTCTTCCCGGCATGCAGGAGAGGACCATCCTCATCAACGGTTTTTCCAAGGCCTATGCCATGACCGGCTGGCGTCTTGGCTATGCCTGCGGACCGGCGGACATCATGCGCCAGATGGTCAAGATTCACCAATACTGCATCATGTGTGCACCGACCACCTCGCAGTATGCGGCCGTGGAGGCACTCCGGAACGGTGACGAGGATGTGCGCAAGATGCGCGAATCCTACGATGAAAGGCGACGCTTTGTACTCTATATGCTGGGAGAAATGGGACTCCCGTGCTTTGAGCCCGAGGGAGCATTTTATGTCTTCCCCTGCATCAAAGAGTTCGGAATGAGCAGCGACGAATTCGCAACCGATCTTCTGCGGGAGGAAAAGGTTGCCATTGTACCCGGAACGGCCTTTGGCGACTGCGGGGAGGGCTATCTTCGAATCTCCTATGCGTATTCGATCGACAGCCTCAAAAAGGCGCTGGGGCGGCTTTCCGACTATGTGGAGAAGCTGCGGGCGCGCGGCTGATCCGCCCCACTCTCCGCCTGAGGGAACGGTATCGGCGGTTCGTGACGCAGATGTGAATTCGCGAAGGCGAATTCACATCAAGCCGCGAGTAGGGGCGAAAGCCCCACTCGCCGCCTGAGGGAACGGCATCGGCCGTTCCCTCAGGTGTCACTCCAGTTCATCATTGAGCGGCGAGCGCGGGAGAGAGAAGATGAATTCGGAGCCGACGCCCTCGGTGGAGATGACATTGATGTTCTCATTATGTGCCCGGAGAATTTCCCGGACGATGGACAGGCCGAGGCCTGTCCCTTTTTTGTCTTTGCCGCGCGAGAGGTCGGTTTTGTAAAAGCGGTCGAAAATCGCACTCTGCTCGCCGGTGGGGATGCCGATGCCGTGATCCTTGACGGAGACGAAAACCTTGCGGTGCTTCTCGGAGGTCTCGATGCGCACGGAGGTGTCGTTCCGGCTGAATTTGATGGCATTGTCCAGAAGGTTGTACAGAACCTGCTGAATGCGGTCCTGATCGGCATGGACGTAGAGAACGTCGCCGGTGAGAACCAGTTCGAGCGTGACGCCGCGGGAAAGGCAGGTCTGCTCGAAGGAGGCCGCCACCTGCCGGATGCTGCCGTTGATGTCATAATCGGTGCAGTTCAGCATCATTCCCCTGGTGTTCAGGTTGTTGAGGGAAAGAAGATCGTTGGTCAGCTTGGTGAGGCGGTCGGTTTCGTTCAGAACCAGGCGCAGATACTTCTCGTGCATTTCGGGCGGGATGGTGCCGTCCAGCATGGCCTGCAGGAAGCCGCGGATCGAGGTCAGCGGCGAGCGGAAATCGTGCGAGACATTGGCGATGAATTTTTTCTGATCGTCCTCGGAGGCTGCGACCTTTCGGGCCATGTAGCTCAAGGAGGCGGCCAGATACCCGATTTCATCATCGCTTTCGGCCGTCAGCTCATAATGCATGTTGCCGGCGGCATATTGCTCGGTGGCCTTGGTGATGCGCCGCAGCGGAAGATATACGATTTCGGTGAAGAAAATCAGGACAATGAGGGAGAGAAGGAGCAGGATCAGCAGCTCGATGTAGGAAATGTTCAGCCGGCTGTTGGCCTCCTCCCACAGGCCCTGCAGGGAAGTGTGGATGACGACATAACCGTTGGTCTTGTAATCCCGGGTGATCGGAGCCAGCACGGAGAGGCGGTCGTCCTCGTAATATCCCCAGAACGTCCCCTCAAGGTAGAGGCTTCCGGAGAAAACCAGCGGGTCGAAGCCGTCAATGCGGACCTCGGTTTCCGGATCGATGCGTTTCGTGCTGTCCACGACAATGCGTCCGGACGGATTCAGCACCATGATGTCGGCATCCAGAAAGGTACCGAGGGAGCTGAGCTGCTTGTAGACACTGTCAAGGGAGGTTTCCGAGCTGTAGAGCTCCGCGGCATAGGTGTCGGCGATGGTGGTGGCCTCGCGGTAAAGGGAGCTGGCCGTCTTCTGGCGCACCTGATCCATGGTCATGTTGAAGACGAAGGTGGCAACGACAATGAAGCCGAAGACGGCGAACAGGGCGTAGGCCAATATGAATTTCAGATAGATGGTTCTTCTCACGGACGAATGCTCGCTTCAAATTTGTAGCCGATTCCCCAGATGGTGGTGACCCGCCAGGCGGCATGATCGTGAATCTTCTCGCGGATGCGCTTGATGTGGACATCGACGGTTCGTGTGTCTCCGATGTATTCATACCCCCAGATCTGATCCAGAAGCTGCTCCCGCGTAAAGACACGGTTGGGCTGAGAGGCCAGGAAATAGAGGAGCTCCAGCTCCTTGGGCGGCATGTCCAGATTCTGCCCCATGTAGGTGACGGAGTAATTGGTCAGATTCACGATCAGGTCGGGATAAACGGCGGCCTTGTCATCGGAGACGGTATTCTCCGCAGGCTTTTGCTGCTGATGCGTACGGCGCAGAACCGCCTTGACTCTGGCTACCAGCTCCTTGGAGTCGAAGGGCTTTTCCATGTAGTCGTCGGCACCCAGCTCCAGTCCCAGAACCTTATCGAAAACCTCGCCCTTTGCGCTGAGCATGATGATGGGCGTCTGGGACGAGGTGCGGATCTCGCGGCAGACCTGATAGCCGTCGATGCCCGGCAGCATAAGGTCGAGGAGGACAAGATCCGGTGCATAGGAGGAGAATTTGAGCAGGGCCTGCTCTCCGTCCTCTGCAATGTCCGTGTCGTAGCATTCCTTGTTGAGATAGAGACTGATGAGCTCTGCAATGTTGGCATCATCGTCTACGATTAGTATTTTCTGCTTGTTCACAGCCATGTCTTGTTCATTTCCCTTTCGGCCTGCGCGCGGCGAAGCCGGGTGTACGAATCAGAGCGTAACAATGGTGACGCCGGCATCCCCCTCGCCGAAATCTCCCGTGCGGTAGCCGTGCACCCAGGTCTGCCGGCGAAGGTAATTCTGAACGGCGTTGCGAAGAGCGCCGGTTCCCTTGCCGTGCACAACGCGGACCGTGTCCAGATGTGACAGGCGCGCATCGTCGAGGTATTTATCCAGCGCCATGATGGCCTCATCGGTCGTCATGCCGAGGAGATTGATCTCGGAAGAAATGTTCATTGCCCGTGAGAGGTCCATTCCGCCGCGGGAGAGGCGGCCGGACTGGTTCTCATAGGCGCGCTTGAGGGCGCTGGCGGTCTTGCGCTTGGCACCGGAATCGATGGACATGCCGGTATCCTCGTCGATGAGAGCCAGATCCGTCAGAGGAATCTGGGAGTTCATGATGCCGCATTGAACCCCGACCTTGTTCTGGCGGTCCGGGAGCTTGGTCACCGTGCCCTGCATGCCGAGGGAGAGAACCTTTACGAGATCCCCGATGTGCAGATCGGAGGGCTTGAGCCGCGAGGTCTTCGGCGGCTGTTCTGCCGGCTTCTGGAGACGCCTTTCCTTTGCGGAAACCTTTTCGCGCAGGCTCGTTCGTGTGTGCTCCATGGCGGTCATGTCGGCGCCCTTGCTGCTCTTTCGGATGGCGGAGATGGCGCTGTCTGCCTGATCCTTGGCATCCTGAAGAATGTTGCGCGCCTTTTCGTTCGCCTGATCGAGAATTTTGCGGCGCTTCTCCTCCAGAGAATTCTCGCGCTGCGAGAGCACGCGGCTGCGCTGGTCCAGATCCGCCTTCATGCGTTCCAGGTCGAGACGCTCCTTGTCGTTCCGGCGCCTGGTGTCCTCGAGCTCGGAAAGAGCATCCTCAAAGCTGCGGGTCTCCTGGCTGAGCTGCTCCCGGGCCGTCTCGATGATGTAGCCGGGCAGCCCGAGCTTCTGGGAGATGGCGAAGGCATTGCTCTTGCCGGGAACGCCGACCAGAAGCCGGTAGGTGGGCTGGAGCGTTTCGATGTCGAATTCACAGCTGGCATTGACGATGCCGTCTGTCTTCATGGCATAGAGCTTGAGCTCGGCATAGTGCGTGGTGGCGAGCGTTGTGATCCTGCGCGTGTGCATGAAGTTCAGAATGGAAATGGCAAGGGCCGCTCCCTCCGTGGGATCCGTGCCGCTGCCGAGCTCATCGAAGAGACAAAGGCAGTGCTTGTCGGCGCGCCGCAGAATGTCCACGATGGCCGTCATGTGCGAGGAAAAGGTGGAGAGATTCTGCTCAATGCTCTGCTCATCGCCGATGTCCGCATAAACCTCACGAAACAGAGAAAGCTCGCTGTGCTCCTGGGCCGGGATGTGGAGCCCTGCCATTCCCATGAGCTCGAAGAGGCCGACCGTTTTGAGGGTCACGGTTTTGCCGCCGGTGTTGGGACCGGTGACGATGATCATATCGTAGGAATCACCGATGGTCAGATCGATGGGGACAACCTTTTTGGGGTCGATCAGCGGATGCCGTCCCTTGCGGATCTCGATGCGGCCGGTGTCATGGAACACGGGACGCACGGCCTCCTGTGCGAGGGCGAGCCTGGCCTTGGCGAAGATGAAATCCAGCTGCGTCATGTTGGCACAGTCATCCCGCAGGGCGATGAGATGATCGGCCAGAAGCGCGGAGAGTGCCGCCAGAACCTTTTCCTCTTCCCGCTTTTCCTGCACCTGGAGGGTGCGGATGGTATTGCCCAGCTCGACGATGGAAGCCGGTTCAATGAACAGCGTGGAGCCGGTGGAGGACTGGTCGTGAACGATTCCCTTCACCTGACTCTTGTATTCGCTCTTAATGGGCAGACAGTAGCGGTCATCCCGCATGGTGACCACCGTGTCCTGCAGGTAGGAGGAGAGCGTCTGGTTCAGCAGCTTGTTCAGCTGGACGTGGATGCGGTCATCGGTGATGGCGATATCGCGGCGCACCTTTTTGAGCTCGGGACTGGCATCGTCGGCGAGACGGTCCTCCCCGGCAATGCAGCGGCGGATTTCCTGGGCGACGGGCGTCAAAGGAACCAGGCAGTCGAACAGATCATAGAGCGGATCCTCCTCGTCCTGCGGAGCGTGGCTGCGAACGGACGCCACATTCTCAAGGAAGGAGGCGAACTGGTTCAGCTCTGCGATGGAGAGACCGGTGCCGATGTGGAGGGCACCGAAGGCAGCCGAGAAATCGCGGTTATTGCCGAAGCTGACAGAGCCGCTGCGCAGCAGGTACCCAAGGGCCGATTCGGTCTGGGCCTGCGCCGATTCGATGTCGGCAAGATCTGTCATCGGGACCAGCTTCCGGCAGAGCTCACGGCCGGGATCGGAAGTGGCATTGGCCTCTAAAAGTGCGGTGATTTTATGGAATTCGCAAATGCGCATGACTTTTTCATTCATACGCAAGAGTATACCACGCCACGTCTGTTTTTCGTCAGGTAGGACAGAAGAGGACGTGAAAACATGGAGAATATGCCAATTGAAGGAAAATACGGGGTTGGATATGATGAAGAATATAGCAAACGATTGACAGGCGCACCGAGCGGTTCGCTGTTCCGGCCCAGGAGGTGATCACGTGGCTACCATAAAAGATGTTGCAGCGGAAGCGGGACTTACCGTGACAACGGTATCCCGGGTGTTGAACAACCGGGGATACATCAGTGACGATGCCAGAAGGCGCGTGTATGACGCAATGAAAAAGCTGAATTACCGCCCGAACGAGGTGGCACGCTCCCTTCACCGGAAGACCACCAACGCCATCGGCCTGATCGTTCCGCATGTGAGACATCCTTATTTTACGGAAATGATCAGCAACATTGAAAACGAGGCATTCAAGAAGGGCTACCGGCTCTTTTTGTGCAATACAAAGGGCAAGGAAGAGAACGAGAAGGAATATCTGGACATCTGCACCGGCAACCGTGTGGCGGGGATCATTCTGTTCAGCGGCTCCATGTCGGTGGATGAGTTCGTTCAGCTGAATGTGCCGGTGATCACCATGGAGAGAACGCTCGGGAACGGCACGGCTTCCGTGGAATGCGACAACCGGGGCGGCGGTGAGCTGGCGGCGAAATGTCTGATTGATGCGGGGTGCCGGAGGATCCTGATGGTGGGCAGCACGGCCGGGTGCCTGGAGCTGCCGGCCGACAACCGCGCCGTCGGCTTTCGGGAGGTTTGCGCGGAAAGGGGTGTGTCCTGCTACGAGATCGACCCGGGGCAGCAGGAATATGACAACCTTGCCTACGCGGAGCTGCTGGAGCGTACCTTGCGGGAGAATCCGGAAACGGACGGCGTGTTCGCGAGCAGCGACGTCATCGGCGCACAGACGCTGCAGGTCTGCAGGAGTCTGGACATCAAGGTGCCGGAGCAGATGAAGATCGTCGGCTTCGATGATTCCTATGTGGCGTCTCTGACAACGCCGAAGCTCACCACCATCCACCAGCCGGTCAAGGAAATGGCGGCACAGGCGGTGCAGCTGCTGCAGGATGCCGCAGAAGGCAGGACGGTGGCCAAACGCGTCGTGCTGCCGGTGCATCTTGTGGAGCGCGGAACCGTATAGGTCTTTGTGGAACGGGAGGGAGCAGACATTTTTGCTGTTAGGGAAACGCGGATGAATCCGCATTTCCCTGAGAATGCATTATATAGCAGGAGGATCGGAATGCCGGAGAACACGCGGCGTTCCGATCCTTTTCTTTTTTACTCTTTCGGAAAACTGTCCTTTGGGCAATATGGATATGTCAGGTGCGGAACAGAAACGACGGCACTTAAAAAACATGTCAATTGTTTGATACATTAAAAATACTGATGTCTTAGGCACATTCCAACAAAAACAGGGGATTAAAACTGTTAGAAACGGCGAAAAGTATGTCATACGATTGACACACAAATGCGAGGGGAGTATGGTTACAACATAGACAACAGAAAAGCGGATGAATGCAATTCCTTGGTGTGATTTGACGAAAGATCAAAGGGACGGCTTCATCAAAACGGGGCAGTTTGGAGAGGAACCGGACGGTGCATCTTCGAACGAAAAGCGTGCCGGAGGGCACAAGGAGGGATGAACATGAGGAAAAAGGCTTTGGCAATGCTGCTCGCAGCGGTGATGTGTGTTTCCGTCAGCGCCTGCGGAGGATCCGGGGACAGCGGCAGCGGCGGATCGTCCGCAGCGGCTTCCGGAGACGGAGAGGTTTCCATCACCATCTTCAACTCGAAGGTAGAGGTACAGGACCAGTTCGTGGAGATGGCAGAGCAGTACAGCGCAGAGAAGGGCGTCAATGTAGAGATTTACTACAGCAGCGATACCGTGGCTTCCCACATCGCAACCAAGTATGCGTCCGGCGATCCTTACACCATGGCCATGGTTGATGCAAAGGACGTCTACACGCTGGCCGAGGAATATGCAACGGATCTTTCCGGAGAGGATTGGGTGGCCAATACCGAGTATGCCATCAGCGTGAACGACAAGGTGGTCGGCTTCCCGCTTTGCATCGAGGCAAGGGGTCTGATGTACAACGCGGATGCCATCGAAGCCATCACCGGCGAGGAGTTCCATCCGGAGGATTACAAGACGCTGGATGCGTTCAAGGCTCTTCTGGAGAAGCTGGCGAGCGGCGGGATGACCTCTCCTGTCGGCATCATGAAGGAGGACTGGTCTCTGGCGGCGCACTATCTGGCACAGTTCATCGAGGAGCAGCCGGATCCGGAGAGCTACGTCGAGGGACTGACGGCGGGAACCGAGTCGATCAACGGCAATGCGAAGTTCGAATCGCTCATGGATACCTTCGACGTCCTCATGCAGTACAACTACGCAGCGGGATCCCCGGTCGCGGCAGAGCGCGAGGTTTCCGAGCAGAAGCTGGCAGAGGGCGAAATTGCCTTCATGTTCGGCGGCAACTGGGACTGGTCCATGATCAATGCCTATGAGTACACCGAGAACATGGGCATGATGCCGGTTCCGCAGAATACCGACGACGGATCGAACGAGAAGCTTGTCGGCGGCGGCTCCAAGTACTTCTTCATTGACTCTTCGGAATACACCTCGGATGCACAGCGTCAGGCAGCCAAGGATTTCCTCAACTGGCTGGTGAGCGATCCGGAGGGAAATGCATTCCTTACCGAGAAATGCGCATTGGTTCCTGCCTATGCCAACATCGACTGCTCGGCGCTGGATCCGCTGTCACAGTCTGTTAAGAAATATGCGGACGAGGGCGCTCTGATCGACAACTACAATTACCTTCCGGACGATCATATCACGGTGGCCGGCGGCTACATGCAGAAGTACCTGGCAGGAGAGGAAGATCGGGCAGCATTTGCAACAGAGCTGGAGAACTACTGGAAGACCGCGACCGTCGTAGCACACTGATCTTTGGCAATACACATGCTTTTTGGGACGGCTGCATCGGGGGGTTCGAAGGGAAGCTCCGGTGCGGCCGGCCGGAAACGGCCGGAAATCAGGAACAGGTGCGAGGCTTTAAAAAAGCCGGATCGCTGAGCCGCAGGAGAGCTGCGGGATAGGTAGGGGGAAAATGAGAACAAAATCAATGTCGTATAAGGTCAAGGAATTCCTGATGTTCGCCGGCGTCAGCACCTTTGTTTTCTGCGCCGTCGTCATCGTCCCGTTCCTGTATGGTCTGTATCTGACCTTCACCAGCTGGGACGGGGTGTCCAGACAGAAGCCGTTCGTCGGTCTGGCGAATTACATCGCAACGTTTCAGGACACCGCCTATTGGCAGGCACTGGGACGAACACTGATTTATTCCGCTGTTGCCGTGATTCTTGTCAATGTAGTCGCGTTCCTTCTGGCCTATATTCTGACCAGCGGGGTGAAGGGACAGAACTTTTTCCGGGCAGGCTTTTTCGTGCCGAACCTGATCGGCGGAATCGTACTGGGCTACGTCTGGAAATTCGTCTTCAACCGGGCTTTTGTCAAGATCGGGGAATCCCTCAGCATCGGCGCACTTTCCACCTCATGGCTGGCGACAACGAACGGAGCGCTTCTGTGCCTCATCATTGTCTCCGTATGGCAGTACGCAGGCTACATGATGTTAATCTACATCGCAGGCTTTATGAGCGTATCGGAGGATGTGGTGGAGGCGGCCGCCATCGACGGCTGCAACGGCTTCCAGAGGCTGGTGAGCATTTCCGTTCCGCTGATGGTCTCCTCCTTTGTCCAGTGCCTGTTCCTCACCATCACCCGTTGCTTCATGGTGTACGACGTGAACCTCTCCCTGACCAACGGAGAGCCGTTCAACAGCTCGGTCATGGCAGCCATGCACGTGTACAATCAGGCATTCAAGTATAAGAATTACGGAACCGGTCAGGCAGAGGCCCTGGTGCTCTTTATCATCTGCGCGGTCATCGGCGGTCTGCAGGTTTACATTGGTAAGAAAGGGGAGGTGCAGGCATGAATCAGAATGAAAAAGCTGCCGCTCAGAAAAAGGTATTCCATGCACTGAAGCTGGTGATCCTCGTAGTGGCTCTGATCCTTTTTATCTTTCCGTTCTTCATGGTCATCATCAATGTGTTCAAGACCAAGGCAGACATCACCAGCAATCCGCTGGCATTGATCGGCGCCCATGGCTTTACGATACAGAATTTCCCGAGTGCCATTAAGAAGATGGACTTCTACAAGGCGTTCGGCAACTCCTTCCTCATCACAGCGTCCTCCACGGCGGTCACCATTCTGCTCTCGGCGATGACGGCTTATATCATGGTTCGGCGCAAATGGAAGGTGACGGCGGTCCTGTTCGCTTTGATGATCGCCTCCATGGTCATTCCCTTCCAGGTATTGATGATCCCGCTGGTGTCCATTTACGGCGGCATTCTGGGCATTCTGAACCACCGGCTCACCTTGATCTTCATGCACGTCGGTTTCTCTCTGTCCATGGCGACCTTTATGTTTCACGGGGCGATCCATACGAATGTCCCGCTCGCTCTGGAGGAGGCCGGCACGATTGACGGCTGCACCACTTGGCAGATTTTCTGGAAGATTGTATTCCCGATGCTCAAGCCCACCATTGCGACGATTGCCATCATCGATGCCATGGCATTCTGGAACGACTATCTGCTGCCGAGCCTGATCCTGGGGCGCAAGGAGCTGTATACGCTGCCCATCGCGACACAGATTTTCTATGGGACCTTTTCCACAGACATCGGTCTGATCATGGCGGCACTTCTTCTGGCAATGCTGCCGATTCTGATTCTGTACCTGTTCCTGCAGCGCTTCATCGTGGAAGGCGTGACGGCAGGAGCTGTCAAGTAAAGGCGGCAGACAACAAGGCGGAGAGACCGGGAAGGTTCAGCGTCCCGGTCTTTTCGGGACAGATATGGCAGGAAAACAGGAGGCATAGCATGCAATCGGAATTCGGGCGCAGACTGTCGGAACGAAGCGATGAATTAAAATGGCTGTATATGGAGCTGTACCACGGACAGACGGAGCGTTATTACGATCTGTGCCGCACGATGGAGGGCTTTTATCGGGAGCGGCCCGAGAACCTGAAGGAATCGGACCGCAGGAGAGAGGCTGCGCCCTCCTGGTATCTGGAGAACCGGCTGGTGGGGATGATGCTGTACACCGAGAATTTCGGCGGAAATCTTCAGGGAGTCCGGCAGCATCTGGATTATCTGGAGAAGAGCGGCATCAACTATCTGCATCTGATGCCGCTTCTGGATACGCCGGAGGGAAAAAGCGACGGGGGCTATGCGGTCTGCGATTATCGAAAGGTGCGCCCGGATCTGGGAACCATGGAGGATCTGGCGGAGCTGACCGAGGACTGCCACAGAAGGGACATCTGCGTGTGCCTGGATTATGTGGTGAATCACACGTCGGAGGAGCATGAATGGGCAAGACGCGCCAGAGCGGGAGAGCGGGAGTATCAGGACCGCTACTTCTTCTATGACGACTACAGCCTGCCGGCACAGTTCGAGCAGACCGTGCCGGAGGTGTTCCCCAAGACGGCACCCGGCAATTTCACCTACCTTCCGGAATTGAATAAGTTCGTCATGACCTCGTTCTATCCCTATCAATGGGATCTGAATTACTGGAATCCGATCGTTTTCAATGAAACGGCGGCAAATCTCATGTATCTGGCGAACCGCGGCGTGGATGTCATCCGGATCGATGCCGTTCCGTACATCTGGAAGCAGCTGGGAACCAACTGCCGGAACCTGCCGCAGGTGCACACCATCATGCGGATGATCCGGCTGATCACGGAAATCGTTTGCCCGGGTGTGCTGCTGCTGGGAGAGGTCGTCATGGAGCCCAAGGAGCTCGCGCCGTACTTCGGCACGCCGGAGAAGCCGGAGTGTCATATGCTGTACAACGCAACGACCATGTGCACGCTGTGGCACACGGTGGCCACAAGGAACACGGAGCTGCTGCGGTACCAGACCGATCAGGTCGCACAGCTGCCGAAAACATACAGCTTTCTCAACTATGTGCGGTGTCATGACGACATCGGCTGGGGACTGGATTTCCGCTTTCTTGCGGACAGAGGAATGCGGGAGGTGGAGCACAAACGCTTCCTCAACGACTACTATCTGGGCAACCTTTCGTACAGCACCAGCACCGGAGAGCTCTACAATGAGGATCCGGTGACGGGAGATGCAAGGTTCTGCGGCACCACGGCCTCCATGTGCGGGATAGAACGGGGAGGCTTTGAGAACAATCCGGAAAAGGTTGCCGCCGGCATTCAGCTGGATCTGATGCTGCATGCCTTCCTGATGTTCCAGTCCGGCATTCCGGTGATCTACAGCGGCGATGAGATCGGAGCCATCAACGACTGGTCCTATCATGAGGATCCGCTGAAGGCGCAGGATTCCCGCTACCTTCACCGGGGCAGATTCAACTGGGAGCTGACGAAGAATATCGGAGACGGACATTCGGTGCAGGACCGCGTGCACACGGGCCTTCGGGAGCTCGAAAAGGCGAGACGCTCCGACGATATCTTCGCCGGAGATGCCCAGGTGTACACCATTGAAACCCACAACGCTTCGGTCCTCGGCATGCTGCGCAGCAAGGGGGCAGAGCGCATCATCGGACTGTTCAATTTCTCGAGCGAGGCCCAGACGGTGCATATCGTGGAATTCGCCGACGGGTACCGCGATTTCCTCGGGAAAAAACGCAGAGTGCAGCAGGAAAGTCTCACGCTGCAGCCGTATGAATACGTGTGGGCACTGCACAGGGATTCGTAAGGAGACGGATGCGGTATGCAGAACATTTTACATCTTAAGGCCCCGGGGAACTGGATCAACGATCCCAACGGCTTCATCTGGTACAGGGGCGAATATCATCTGTTCTATCAATATTTTCCCTATGAGCCCATCTGGGGCACCATGCATTGGGGGCACGCGGTCAGCAAGGATCTGATTCACTGGCAGCATGTGGGCGTGGCCCTCTATCCCACCAGAGATTTTGATGCGAACGGTGTTTTCTCCGGAAGCGCGGTGGAAAAGGACGGCGAGCTGCTGCTGTATTACACGGCGGTTCATTATCTGCAGGAGGATCCGTCCTATATCCATACGGCAAAGGACGGTGTCTGCCTGCAGTCACAGGCGATGATCCGTTCGGCGGACGGCTACCGCTTTGACAATCTGCATGGCAAGAAGCAGGTCATTCCCTCCATGACTGACACCGCCATCGGGGATCCCGGAGATTGCCGGGACCCCAAGGTATGGCGGGAAGGGGAGGTTTACTATATGTGTCTTGGCAGCACCCATGAGAAGAAGGCGGGCGTGCTGCTGCTGTATCGAAGTGCAGACGGAGAGAAATGGGAATATGCGGGCCGTCTGGAGGATCCGCGGCTGGGACACACACTGGAATGTCCGGATCTGTTCCGGCTGGAGGAGGACTATGTGCTGATCTGCTCGCCCATGGGGAACCGGAGCGGAGAGGACTGCCCGGAGAGCCAGAGCACGCTGCAAAGGGTGGATTTTGATCCGGCGACCGGAAGGGTGACGCTTCTGCCGGAAGAGGAGAAACTGCTGGATTACGGACTGGATCTTTATGCGCCGCAGAGCAATCTGGATGCGGAAGGGCGGAGAACCGTCATCGCCTGGGTTCGCATGCCGCAGCCGCAGCGGGCGGAGGACAACGAGGCCTCCGGCGGAAAGCAATGGAACGGCATGATGTGTCTGCCGAGGCTGGTGGAGAAGAGAAACGGAGAGCTGGTTACGCCGGTGCATCCGAATGTACGGGCCTATTTTGCCGATGCGGACTGTCGGACGGAGCTGGAGCACGGCGTGCTGCTTGCGAAGGAGGGACGCTGCCGGATTCTCGCTGCGCTGCAGAACGGAGAATCGATGCGCGTCAACGGCATCGAAATTGCATTGCGGGACGGGATTCTGTATACGGATCGGAGCGGATGCCTGCCGGATGACGCCGTATGGCACCGGCAGAGCAGGACACCGTACATCGGCGGGCACTGTGAGCTGGAGATCTACGCCGAGCGGAACCTGGTGGAGATTTTCATCAACGACGGGCAATATGTCGTGAGTCAGGTGATTTATCCGCGGGAGAGCTGACGCGAGCGGTTCCGCGGGCGGAGCAGACAAAAAGACATGAGAAAGGGCAGCGGCCGAATTGTGCCGCTGCCCTTTCCTGTGTTATGGGGCCGGTTGTTTTGCAAACGATGTATCCGTTATTTTGCCGGCAGACGATGCGTCAGCTGGTTTTGGACAGGAGAATCCTGCCGATCTCCTCGAGCGAATCGGCAAAATAAATGCCCTCCTGGCGTTCCTTGTCCGAGAGCCCTTCACGGATCATGGTGTCCAGCAGCTCCCGGAGGCTGTCGTAGTAGCCGTCCAGATTGTAGAGAATGCAGGGGGCAGACAGCTGCTTGAGGGAGACCATGGACATGACCTCGGAGATTTCCTCGAGCGTGCCGGTGCCGCCGGGGAAGGCGATGAAGGCATCGCCGCGCTCGATCAGGCCGGCCTTGCGCTCCCGCATGTCCTTTGTCACGATGAGCTCTGTGAGGCCGTCATATTGCGCCTCCAGATCCATGAAGAACTGCGGTTCGATGCCGATGACGTCGCCGCCGGCCTGCAGGGTGCTGTGCGCGATCTCGCCCATCAATCCGCAGGCGGAGCCGCCGTAAACGAGTGTGTGTCCGTTTTCGCCGATCCAGGTGCCGAGCGCCCGGACAGCCTCCCGGTAGATCGGGCGGCTGCCCTCCATGGATCCGAGATATACGGTGATGTTCATAAAGGTACCTCTTTCTTTTAAACGTGCTGCGGAGAAACCGCATACGCGGGTTTCTTCCTTCCTGCGGAAAACCGCATTTCCGGCGTTTCCGTTTCCTTAGACAGATTTCTTCCCGGCGGCAACCTGCCGGATCAGATCGAGGAGGATGCGGTTGGCATCGGTCTGGGAGCTTTTCTCCATGGCAGTGATGTAGCGGTCACGGTTTTTCAGGAGCTCATCGAGCTTGGTGAGCAGGACATCGGGGAGATCATCGTCCTGAACGACGATGCTGTAGCCCTGTGCCTCAAAGGAAGCGGCATTGAGCTTCTGGTCACCGCGGCCGGTGGGAAGGGGAACCAGGAGATTGGGCTTTTTCAAGGCCAGCAGCTCGCAGATGGCGTTGGCGCCTGCACGCGAGAGGACGACATCGGCCATGGCATAGAGATCCTTGAGCTCATCCTTCACATATTCAAACTGGCGATAGCCCTCTCTGGTCAGAAGGAGGTTGTCCATCTTGTCCTTGCCGCAGAGGTGGACGATCTGGAAACGCTCCAGAAGCGCGTCCAGATTGTCCCGTACGGTCTTGTTGACGGAGGAGGCTCCCTGCGATCCGCCGATGATGAGCAGAACCGGCTTCGTATCCTGAAAACCGCACATTGTCCGTCCGGCCTCCCGGCTGCCGTGCAGCAGCTCATCGCGGATGGGGGTTCCGGTGAGAACCGCCTTGGCATCCGGAATGCTCTTCATCGTCTCCGGGAAATTGCAGCAGATCTTTGCGGCAAAGGGGATGCAGAGCTTGTTGGCAAGTCCCGGCGTCATGTCCGACTCGTGAATGATGCAGGGAATGTGCAGGCGGTGTGCGGCATGTACGACCGGCACACCGACATAACCGCCCTTGGAAAAGACGACATCCGGCGCGAAGCTCTTCAGAAATTTATGTGCCTCCCGATAACCCTGGATGACACGGAACGGATCGGAAAAATTCTGGGGATCAAAATAGCGGCGCAGCTTTCCGGTTTCGATGGGTTCATAAGGGATGCCGTAATCCGCAACGAGCCTGCGCTCAATGCCGCTGATGGATCCGACGTAGGCGACCTCAAAGCCGGCAGCCTGCAGGTAGGGAAGGAGCGCCAGATTCGGGGTGCAATGTCCGGCGGTGCCGCCGCCTGTCAATACGATTCTCTTTGCCATAGGATTCCTCCTGCCGGACGCATCGAGGCTTTTCGAAGGGACAATCGGGAAGAGCGCCGGATCCGTGCAAGGTCTTTTCAAAGTCAGCAGATAATGAACAAACATTAATTATAACCCTGCGGCACGGTGTTCGCCAACTGGAAAAGTGCAGCTGCAAAGGGATTCCCGGCGGAACGTCCGGTGCGGATGTGCGGCAATGCCGGCCGGTACTTCCGGGGGTTGCCGCTTGCACTTGCCATGCCCTGCTGATAAACTGTTTTTGTTCAGAGCGGTCAAAAAAAGACGGCAGGGGCTGTGTTTTTTTGGGAAGAGCGCTGAAGAAGTACGAGCGGGCGGCAGGCAGTCGGTGCGTGCGCAGGACGCGGTTTTCAGGGTGCAAGGAGGTGTCCCCCAATGGCAAAGGTAACTTTTGATTATTCGAAGGCAAAGGGCTTCGTTTCGGAGAACGAGGTCGAGAACATGAAGAGCCAGGTTCTGGCGGCGAAGGAGCTGCTGGTATCCGGAACCGGCGCGGGCAATGATTTCCTGGGCTGGGTGAACCTCCCGGTGGATTATGACAAGGAAGAATTCGCGCGCATCAAGAAGGCGGCAGAGAAGATTCAGGGGGATTCGGAGGTTCTGCTGGTGCTGGGCATCGGCGGCTCCTATCTGGGAGCCCGCGCAGCCATCAATTTCCTTCGGCACAGCTTCTACAACAGCGTTTCCAAAGAGATCCGGAAGACACCCGAGATTTATTTTGCGGGCAATTCCATCAGCGGGACCTATCTGGCTCACCTGGTAGAGGTGATCGGGGAGAGGGATTTCTCTATCAATGTCATCTCCAAATCCGGAACGACGACGGAGACGTCCATTGCCTTCCGTCTCTTCCGCGATCTTGCGGAAAAGAAATACGGCAAGGAAGGGGCGGCAAAGAGAATCTATGCCACCACGGACAAGGCAAGAGGCGCCCTTAAGACGCTGGCCGATGCGGAGGGCTATGAGACCTTTGTCATCCCGGACGATGTGGGCGGCCGGTTCTCGGTTCTGACAGCCGTCGGTCTGCTGCCCATCGCAGTGTCCGGTGCGGACATTGACAAGCTGATGGCAGGCGCTGCGGAAGGCAGAAAGCTGGCACTGGAGTCGGATTATGCCGACAATGATGCGCTGCAATATGCGGCGCTGCGCAACATTTTCCTGCGCAAGGGCAAATCCGTCGAGATTCTCGCCAATTATGAGCCTTCCCTGCATTACACCTCGGAGTGGTGGAAGCAGCTGTACGGTGAGTCGGAAGGAAAGGACAAGAGAGGACTCTTCCCGGCCAGCGTGGATCTGACGACGGATCTGCACTCCATGGGGCAGTTCATTCAGGACGGAGCGCGCATCATGTTCGAGACCGTGCTGCATGTGGAAAAGCCGCGTGCGGATGTCACAATCGGTGCGGATGCCGGGAATCTCGACGGTCTGAACTTTCTTGCGGGCAAGACCATGCAGTTCGCAAACGAGGCAGCCATGAACGGAACCATCCTTGCACATACGGACGGCAGTGTTCCCAACCTGATGGTACAGATTCCGGAGCAGACCGAGGAGTATCTGGGCCAGCTGTTCTATTTCTTTGAATTCGCGTGCGGCGTATCCGGATATCTTCTGGCCGTGAATCCGTTTAACCAGCCGGGCGTGGAATCCTATAAGCACAACATGTTCGCGCTTTTGGGAAAGCCGGGCTTTGAGGGAGAGACCGAGGCGCTGAAGGCCAGACTGGCGGATTAGTGCAGAGAGATTTCTTGCAGAGGGAAGGGCCGCTCCGGGTACGGGGCGGCAAAGGGGCAGGCGGAGGTTGCATCCGCCTGCCCTTTCTGAAGGAGAGCTGCCGCAGAGAGGGCGCGGCGGAAGAACGGCGGGGTCAGGATGAAGATATTGCGGAAGAAAGCGGCGGCGGAGATTTGCGAGAGGAGCTTTGCGAACCGGGATGGAAGCGTGCTGCCATCCTTGTTTTTTCCGGCGCTGGAGCAGGATGAAACGGCGATGCACCTCATTTCCACCCGCGGAGGCGGGGTCTCCGGGAACGAATTCGCCACCTTGAACCTGACCGTGGGACGCGGCGATACAAAGGAGAACGTGCTGGAGAATTTCTCGCGGGTTGCAGCGGCCTTCGGAACGGATCTTGCCCATTGCGTGTGCTCGCATCAGGTGCACGAAACCAACGTCATCCGCGTGGGAAAGGAGGACGGCGGAGCGGGACTTTTGTTCCCTGTGCCGTGGGAGAGCGCGGACGGGCTCGTCACGAACGAGCCGGGGCTGGTGCTGTCCACCTTTTACGCAGACTGTGTGCCGCTGCTGTTCGTGGATCCGGTGCGGCGAGCAGTCGGTGTGAGCCATTCGGGCTGGAGGGGAACGGCCGGGCGAATCGGCGCGAAAACGGTGCGGAAGATGGCGGAGGAATTCGGCTCGAATCCGGCGGACCTGCTGGTTGGAATCGGCCCCTCCATCTGCGGGGAGCATTACGAGGTCAGCGAGGATGTGGCAGAGGTCTTCCGGAGCGAATTCCCCGGACGGGAGAAGGAGCTGCTGGAATTTCGCGGCAATCCGGGGCACGTGCAGCTGCATCTTTGGAGCGCCTGCCGGATCGGTCTGGAGGAGGCAGGGGTTTTGCCGGAACACATCCATGTGACGGATGTCTGCACAGCCTGCAATCCGGAGCTCCTCTTCAGCCACCGGGTGACCAACGGGCGGCGGGGAAATTTCGGCGTTTTCGTAATGCTGCGGCCCTGACCGGATTTTTAACAGGAAACAGACAGGGATATTCCTTGTCTCGGGGGGCGAAACCGCTACAATGGAAGTGGTGTCGGAGAATTCTCCGTACACCGGCAGTACACGGAGCATTCACAGGACATTGGATATTATGGGAACGGGGAGGACATTGCGATGCCGGCATGGCTGAAGGACGCTGTATTCTATGAGATTTATCCTCAATCCTTCTGTGATTCCAACGGAGACGGAATCGGGGATTTCAACGGAATTGCATCAAAGCTGGACTACATCAGGGAGCTGGGCTGCAACGCCCTCTGGATCAATCCCTGCTACGATTCTCCTTTTAAGGATGCCGGGTATGACGTGCGGAATTACAAAAAGGCGGCACCCCGCTACGGCACCAATGAGGATCTGGTGAATCTGTTCCGAAAGGCACACGGGAAGGGCATGCACGTTCTTCTGGATCTGGTGCCCGGACATACATCGGAGGAGCATCCGTGGTTTCTGGAGAGCCAGAAGGCGGAGCAGAACGAATATTCGGACCGGTATGTATGGACAATGGACGTTTTTGCCGGCATGGCGGGACGCCCCTACGTGGCGGGAGAGGCCGAGCGCGAGGGCGCGTACATGCTGAATTTCTTCAAATGTCAGCCGGCGCTGAATTACGGCTTTCTCCATCCGGACCAGCCCTGGCAGAAGCCGATGGATGATCCGGCCTGCATTGCGACCAAGGAGGCGATGAAGGATGTCATGCGCTTCTGGCTCGACCTTGGGTGCGACGGATTCCGCGTGGACATGGCGGATTCTCTGGTCAAGGGGGACGACGAATGCAAAACCGGTACCTCCCGCATCTGGAGAGACGTCCGCAGAATGCTGGACCGCGACTATCCGGAGGCGGCCATGGTTTCGGAGTGGAGCAATCCGGAGCTTTCCTTAAAGGCCGGATTCCACATGGATTTCATGCTGGACGGATGGAGCCGGCCTTGCTCCTACCTCCTGCGGGATTACAACAATCACGGCGCGCATGTGGTCAGCCGAAGGGGATACACGGACGGCAGGAAGGCAGACTGGGTGGTCGACCGCACGTATTTCAAAAAGGATGCCGGCGGCTCGATTCGCTCCTTCCTGAACGACTATGAGCGCATGTATGCCAGCACCAGAGAGGATGGCTATATCTGCTTCATCACGTGCAATCATGATACGCCGCGGCTGACCATGAATCTGGACGAGAGGGAGAGGCGTCTGGCCTTTGCCTTCCTGTTCACCATGCCGGGGGTTCCGTTCCTGTATTACGGCGATGAGATCGGCATGCGGTACCGTCACCTTCCGACCAAGGAGGGCGGTTACAACCGCACCGGGACCAGAACCCCGATGCAATGGGAGGAGGGTACCAACCTTGGTTTTTCATCGGCTGCACCGGAGAAGCTCTATCTGCCGGTGGATCCGGCCGAGGATGCGCCCACGGTCGCAGGGGAAGAGGCAAGAGCGGATTCGATTTATCACACGGTAAAGGAGCTTCTGGCGCTGCGCCATGCCTGGGAGGATCTGCAGGCAGACGGGAGCTTTGCGTCGGTTTATGCGGAGGATACGGAGCCGATGTATGTCTACCGGAGAGGTGCGCTGCTGCTGGCGGTGAATCCGTCCTCGTCGGCAAGAAGTGTCATGCTCCCTGCCGAGGACCGGGGAACCCATACGGAAACGCTGTTCACAATCGGAAGCGGCTCCTGCGACGGGACGAGAATTCTGCTGGATCCGCAAAGCTTTATCGTGCTGCGATAGAGCAGGGTGAGGAAACGGGTACAGCGTTTCCGGAAGGGAGATTGTTTTTATGCAAAATGTAAAGACGGTGGTACAGGACACATTGTGGATCGGCGGGAGCGATCGGCGGCTGGCGCTGTTCGAGAATCTGTTCCCGCTTCCGAAGGGAGTGTCATACAACAGCTATGTGGTTCTGGATGAGAAGGTAACGATCTTTGATACGGCAGACGTGAGCATCGCCGATCAATACCTGGAGAATCTGGAGTCTGCACTGGCGGGGCGCCGGCCGGATTACCTGGTGGTGCTGCATATGGAGCCGGATCATTGCGCCCTGCTCGAGGCCGTCCTGACGCGCTATCCGGAGACGATCGTGGTTTCCGGTGCACAGACCTTTAAGTTCATCGGGCAGTTCTTCCCGGGGCTGGCCGTGGAGCATCGTCAGATCGTCAAGGAAGGGGATGTCCTGCAGACCGGCACCCACGCCTTCCATTTCACGGCGGCGCCCATGGTGCATTGGCCGGAGGTTCTCTTTGCCTATGACGAGGCCACAAAAGCACTCTTTTCGGCAGATGCCTTCGGCACCTTCGGCGCGCTGGAGGGCAGCATCTTTGCGGATGAATGTGATTTTGAGGCGCGCTATCTGGAGGAGGCCCGCCGCTATTACGCGAACATCGTCGGCAAGTACGGCCCGCAGGTGCAGGCGGCTCTGCGGAAGGCGGCCGGGCTGGACATCGCGGCGCTTCTGCCGCTTCACGGGCCGATCTGGAGAGAAAATCTGGATTGGCTGATCGGAAAATACCAGACCTGGAGCACCTATGCGCCGGAGACCGACGACATTCTGGTGGTATACGGGTCGCTGTACGGCCATACGGCCAGTGCCGCAGAGAGCTTTGCGGCAGAGGTTCGGGAGAAGAGCGGGCGGAGCACGGCGGTCTATGACGCGTCTGTGACGGATGTCTCCTACCTGATCGCCGAGGTGTGGCGCTGCCGCCGGATTGTGATCTTCTGTCCCACCTACAATGCAGGACTGTATCCGCCCATCGCACGGTTCCTGGACGACATGCAGGCGCTGGCGGTTCAGAATCGGACCTTTGCCCTGGCGGAGAACGGCACCTGGGCACCGGCAGCCGTGAAGCTCATGCGCGCAAAGCTCGAGACATGGAAGAACTGCACGGTGCTGGATACGTCGCTCACCATCCGCAGTGCGCTTTCTGCCGCGGACCGGGATGCCCTGGATGCCTTCGCAGCAGCCGTAGCCAAGGCGTGAGCGGAAGGAAGGCGGCGCTCCGCCCCCTGATGCGGAGGCCAGGGGAACAGAGACCAAAACAATAAAGTCAAAAAGGACAGAGTCCGGAAGAACAAAGGAGGACGAATGAGAAAGACGAAAATTATCTGCACATTGGGCCCGGCCAGCGACAGCGAGGAGATGATCGGACGGCTGATCGATGCCGGCATGAACGTCGCACGCTTTAATTTCTCCCACGGAACCCATGAGGAACAGGCACAGAAATTCGAGCGGCTCAAGAAGGTCCGCATTGAGAAGAATCTTCCCGTAGCGGCATTGCTGGATACCAAGGGGCCGGAGATACGGACTCGGGATTTCAAGGGCGGCAAGGTGAGGCTGGAGGCCGGTCAGAAGTTCACGCTGACAACCCGCGTCCTGGACGGGGACAATACCATTGCCTCGGTCACCTACGGCAACCTCCCGAAGGATGTACAGGTAGGGGGAAGTATTCTCATCGACGACGGGCTGATCGAGCTGCGGGTGGATGCCGTAAAGGGAACCGAGATTGAATGTACCGTGGTGAACGGCGGGCCGGTGTCCAACCACAAGGGAATCAACGTGCCGGGGGCGGAATTGTCCATGCCCTTCATCAGCGAGCAGGATCGGAGCGATATCGAATTCGGGTGCGTTCTGGGCTTTGATTACATTGCAGCCTCCTTTACCCGGACGGCAGAGGACATTCGGGAAATCCGCAGGATTCTGGCACGGTATAAGAGCAAGATTAAGATCATTGCGAAGATCGAGAGCGTGCAGGGCGTCCGCAATCTGGAGGAGATTCTGGAGGAGGCGGACGGCATCATGGTGGCGCGCGGTGACCTCGGCGTGGAGGTCCCGCTGGAGGATGTGCCGGTGCTCCAGAAGAGGATGATCCGCATGGCAGAGCAGAAGGGAAAGATCTGCGTGACAGCTACGCAGATGCTGGACTCCATGATGCACAATCCGCGTCCGACCAGAGCGGAGACGACCGATGTGGCCAACGCCATCTACGATGGGACCACCGTCATCATGCTCTCCGGCGAAACGGCCAACGGCGCCTATCCGGTGGAGGCGGTGAAGACGATGTCCCGCATTGCGGAGCGGACCGAAAAAGACATCGACTATGCGTCCCGCATGGATTCGCGCAGTGTTTCCGACCGAAGCGATATCACGTCGGCCATTTCGCACGCCACCTGCACCATCGCAGATGACGTGCACGCGGATGCGATTGTTACGGTTACCCTTTCCGGCTTTACGGCAAGACGCCTTGCGGCGCATAAGCCGGTCTGCCCGATCATCGCCTGCACCACCAGCAAGGAGACGGCCTGCCAGATGAATCTTCTGTTCGGCGTACAGCCGGTCATCATTCCGCAGGAGCCGACGGCAGACCTTCTGTTTGAGGCGGCCATCAATATGGCGAAGCTGGCGGGCTACGTGGAGCCGGGGGCCAAGGCCGTTCTGACGGCAGGAATTCCGCTGGGCGTGTCGGGCAACACCAACATGATCCGCTGCATCGACGTGTGGTGAGCCATGAGCGGTTCGGAGCATCGGATCTACTGTCTGCTGGGAAAGAGTGCCTCCGGAAAGGACACCGTATACCGGAGGCTCCTGGAGCGGGCGCAGCAGCAGGGAATAACGCTGGGACATGTGATCCCGTATACCACCCGGCCGATCCGGGCGGGAGAAGAGAACGGGGTCACCTATTATTATGAGACGGATGCGCAGTTCGCCCGGGCAAAGGCGGCGGGCAGCATCATTGAATCGCGGGATTACCGGACGATACACGGGATCTGGCACTATTATACGAAGGAGGACGGACAGATCCGGCTGGAGGAGCGCAGCTATCTTCTCATCGGGACGCTGGAGTCCTACCTGTCGTTTCGGGATCGCTACGGTCCGGAGAGAGTGGTGCCGCTGTATCTTGAGCTCGATCCGGGAGAGCGGCTGGAGAGGGCGCTTTGCAGAGAACGCAGGGAGCCGTCGCCAAGGTATGCGGAGCTGTGCCGGCGTTTTCTTGCGGATGAGCAGGATTTTGCGGAGGACAAGCTCCGCGATGCCGGAATTGATGTGCGGTACCGGAATGACAACATTGACAGCTGCGTAGAGGAAGTGTGGAAGAGGATATGTCGGGAATCGGATTTGACGCGGTGATCGGGCAGAAAATGGCCGTAGCTCACCTGCAGAATGCCATACGGACGGGGCACCTCTCCCAGGCGTATCTGATTCACGGCGAAAAAGGATCCGGGAAGACGGCCCTTGCCACGGCGCTTTCTGCGGTGGTCATGTGCGAGCATCCGGAGGAAAAAAACGGACGGAGGGAACCCTGCGGCTGCTGTCATTCCTGCAGACAGATTGCGGCAGGCAGCCACCCGGACGTGGTATGGGTGACCAATGAACGGATCGGCACGGCTGCGAAGACGTCGACGATCGGTGTTGCGGCCGCCCGCTTTGTGCAGTCCGACGTTGCCGTCAAACCCTACCAGGGACCCTATAAGATCTATATTATTCCGGATGCGGACCGGATGAATCCGCAGGCACAGAACGCACTTCTTAAGACGCTGGAGGAGCCGCCGTCCTATGCCATGCTGGTGCTTCTGTCGGACAATCCGGCTGCCTTTCTGCCGACGGTGCTCTCCCGCTGCGTGGCCATCCGTCTGCAGCCGGCGCCGGAGGAAGAGCTCCTGCAGGCGCTGGAAAAGGAGGGGGTCTGCGGTGAGCCGGCAAGGACGGCGGCAAGACTCTCCCATGGAAATCCGGGAAGGTGCAGGGCCTTGATCGGAGAAGAGCTGCAGGCATTCCGGCAGGAGGTGATCGAAATGCTGCAGAACCTCAAGGAGACGGATGCCTGCCGGCTCCTCCTCTTTGCACAGAAGCTCGCCGGGGAGAAGGACGACAAAGCCTCGCACATGGAGGATTTTCTGGATTTTGCACGCAGCTGGTACCGGGACCTTCTGGTGATGAAGAGCACCGGGACGGAGGACGGCTTGATTTTCCGCGAACAGATACCTTATATTAGAAATGCTGCCGCAGCGCTGTCCTATCAGGGACTGCAGCGGAGCATGGAAGCGTTTGATGAAGCGGAAAGACGGCGAAGGAGCAAGGAGAGCGAGGCGCAGGTCGCGGAGCTACTGCTCCTTCAGCTGCGCAGAATCCTGCGACAGGGCAGAGATTGATCGGAAAAATATGGAAGAAATGAAGAACGAAGAGGCTTTGGCCCGGGAGACGGAAGAGACCGCACAGACACCGGCGGAGCCGCAGAAGGATACAACACAGGGAAATGGTCAACAGGAACCGGAGGAGCTCCGCAGGAGTGTGGGAGCTCCTCTTACTATGGATGATTCGGACCTCATCGGGGTGGTGGGGGTTCGGTTCCGAACAGCGGGGAAATCCTACTATTTTGCCGTAGGGGATTTGCCGGTCCGGCGCGGCTCTCATGTTGTGGTGGAAACGGCGCGGGGGCTGGAATACGGAACGAGCGTGTGCGATCCGATGAACATTCATCAGAGGCAGTTTAAGGCGCCGGTCAAGAAGATCATCCGTATGGCGAGCGAGGCAGATGAGAAGCGCGTGCGGGAGAACCGTGCCAGGGAGCGGGAGGCCTTTGCCGTCTGCTTTGAGAAGATCCGGGAGCATGAACTGGACATGAAGCTGATCGATGCGGAGTATACGTTCGACAGCGGAAAGCTTCTGTTCTATTTCACTTCGGACGGGCGTGTGGATTTCCGCGACCTGGTAAAGGATCTGGCCGGAATTTTCCATACCAGAATAGAGCTGCGGCAGATCGGCGTCCGCGATGAAACCAAGATTCTGGGCGGCTACGGCATCTGCGGGCGGCCGCTTTGCTGTCATACCTATCTGTCGGATTTCGTGCCGGTGTCCATCAAAATGGCAAAGGAGCAGAATCTGTCGCTGAATCCGACGAAGATTTCCGGCTCGTGCGGAAGGCTGATGTGCTGTCTCAAGAACGAGGAAGAGACCTATGAGGAGCTGAACAAGAATCTTCCCCGGCTGGGGGATGAGGTTCAGACGGCGGAAGGCATCTCCGGCAGCGTGATCAGCGTGGACATTCTCAAGCAGCTGGTGCGCATCCTGGTGGAAATCGACGACGAAAAGGAAGTGCAGGAGCACACGGCGGATACGCTGACCATTCTGCATCGAAGGAAACGCGGTCAGGCAAAGCCGAAGGTGAACCGGGCCGAACTCAAGAACAGCGGCAAGAATGCCCGGCCGGGCGGTCGTGCCGCCAAGGGAAGAGAGGAAGCGGAGCAGAGCGAAAGGGAGACGGACCGCTCTGCACGCCCGGATCGCGCGGACCGTCCGGAGCGATCGGACCGTTCCGACCGTTCGGAGCGGAATGAGCGCCCGGAGAGAAGAGAGAGAACCGAGCGGAGCGGACGCACCGATCGACCGGAAAAAAGGGAGACGGACCGCTCTGCGCGCCAGGATCGCGCAGACCGTCCGGAGCGTTCCGATCGTTCGGATCGGACGGAACGGAATGAGCGACCGGAGAGAAAAGAGCGCACAGACCGTTCGGAACGCAGGAACCGTCCGGAGCGAGCAGAATCTGCGGATCGTTCGGAGCGCAGGGATCGTTCCGGACAGACGGAGCGCGCCGAGAATTCCGCAGAGCGTCCGGAGAGGCGGGAGCGTTCCGCAAACCGCAGGCCCCGGAAGGAGCAGGGCGAGGGCAATGCAGCGGCAAGGCCGCGCCCGGAGAGCGATGCAAGAGAATCCGAGGGCGAGAACACGCGCAGACAC
The DNA here is from genome assembly GCA_963591995.1 of Succinivibrio sp. Taxonomy (GTDB): domain Bacteria; phylum Bacillota; class Clostridia; order Lachnospirales; family Lachnospiraceae; genus CAG-791. Next base: position 1,758 of record CAVAUJ010000013.1, on the reverse strand, counting down.
CACAGGTACAGACGCAGGAGCAGCAATGACAGACCAAGAGAAGAGAAGCCTTCTGCGGCCGAATGAGAGAATTGACGATCTGCAGCGCAGCCGGCTGGAAATCATTCAGAACCCGGGACGATTCGCCTTCGGGATGGACGCGGTCCTGCTGTCGGGCTTTGCCGGGGCGGCAAGGGGAGATCGGGTTCTGGATCTCGGCACCGGCACGGGAATTCTGCCGCTGCTCATGAGCGCCAAAACAGAGGCGGAGCATTTCGTCGGTCTCGAGCTGCAGCCGGAGAGTGCGGACATGGCGAGGCGGAGCGTGCGGATGAACGGGCTGGAGAAGCGCATCGAGATCGTGACGGGAGACATCAGAGAGGCAGGCGCATTGTTCGCGGCTGCTTCTTTTGATGTCATCACGTCCAACCCGCCGTATATGACCAACCGGCACGGCCTGCAGAATCCGAACGATGCATTGGCCATCGCACGGCATGAGGTCTGCTGCAGCCTGGAGGATCTGGCGACGGCCACGGAGAAGCTCCTGCGCTGCGGCGGTCATTTCTACCTGGTGCATCGGCCCTTCCGCCTGGCGGAGATCATGTGCACGATGTGCGCACACCATCTGGAGCCCAAGAGAATGCGGCTGGTGTATCCGTATGCGGACCGGGAGCCGAACATGGTGCTGCTGGAATGTGTGCGGGGAGGCCGCTCCCGCATTACGGTGGAGAAGCCCCTGGTCGTATATGAGGCGCAGGGACAATACACGGCGGAAATCCTGGAGCTGTACGGGTATTGAGACAGGAAAAGGAAGATGAACGAAAAGGAAACGGGGACACTGTATCTGTGCGCCACACCCATCGGAAATCTCGGGGACATTACGCTGCGCGTTTTGGAAACCCTTAAAACGGTGGATTTGATTGCCGCAGAGGATACCAGAAACACCATGAAGCTTATGAATCACTATTCGATTCATAAGCCCATGACGAGCTACCATGAGCACAACAAATACGAAAAGGCGGAGGAGCTTCTTGGCCGCCTTGCGAGGGGAGAGAGCATCGCGGTGGTCACGGATGCGGGGACGCCGGCCATTTCCGACCCCGGCGAGGTGCTCGCCGCTCTGTGCATGGAACGGGGAATCCGTGTGACATCGCTCCCCGGCGCGTGTGCTCTGATCACGGCCCTGACGATGACCGGCATGCCGGCGCGAAGATTCTGCTTTGAAGGCTTTCTTCCGACAGACAAAAAAGAACGCGCACATGTGCTGGAGCAGCTGGAGAGGGAGGAGCGAACAACCATTCTGTACGAAGCGCCGCACCACCTGCGGGCAACCCTGAAGGAGCTGCTGCATGCGGTGGGCGACCGCAGGATCGTCGTGTGCAGAGAGCTGACCAAGAAATTCGAGGAAGCGGTTCCATTTACGCTGCAGGACGCCTGTACCTATTATGAGACGGCGGAGCCGAGAGGAGAATATGTGCTGGTTCTGGCCGGAGCAGATCCTGAGGAGCTGCGCAAAAAGGAGGCGGCAGCCTGGGAGAGCATGAGCCTGCAGGAGCACATGGCCGTCTATGAAGGAGAGGGACTCTCCCGCAAGGACGCCATGAAAAAGGTGGCGCAGGACCGGGGGATCCCCAAGCGCGAGGTATACCGGGGCCTTCTGACGGAGTGAGGCTGCCCCCCTGTACTGCGACGAAATCGGTTGCGGTACAGACGCGCGCCAAGCGGCAGGGTGGCGGAGAATGTCCGGATCAGGGGCCTTGCGAGGCCTCGGTGCTTGCG
>CAVAUJ010000012.1:0-49934 GCA_963591995.1 Succinivibrio sp. | reverse complement strand
TTGCACGTGTCAAAAATCCTCAGCGTAGCCCGCTACGCCTACGTTTTTTGACACCAAAAGACGCCTCCGTCCCGGGAGAGGGACGGAGGCGTCTTCCTTACAGGAGATCCTGCCGGTTCTTCACGTCTTCTTTACAGGAGATCCTGCCAGTTCTTCACGCCTTCTTTTCTGGCAACCTCCTGCATCTTGAGTGCGCGGACCTTTGTGGAAAGGCCGAAGAGGTTGATGAAGCCGCGTGCATCGGTGTGGTCGTACATATCGCCGGTCTTGAAGGAAGCGATGCTCTCGTTGTACATGGAATACGGAGAGGTCTCGCCGGCGCGGATGATGTTGCCCTTGTAGAGCCCGAGCTTGACGGTACCGGTGACATAACGCTGCGTGCTCTCGATGAAGGCCTGCTCTGCCTCGCGCAGAGGAGAGAACCACTTGCCCTCGTAGATCAGGCTGGCGAATTTGCTGCCGATCTCTTCCTTCAGCGCATAGGTCTCGCGGTCGAGGATCAGCTCCTCGAGCTGCTGGTGTGCCTCGTAGAGGATGGTTCCGCCGGGAGTCTCATAGACGCCGCGGCTCTTCATGCCGACCACGCGGTTCTCGACGATGTCGACGATGCCGATGCCGTTCTCGCCGCCGATCTTGTTGAGCTTGCGGACGATGTCGGAGAGCTTCATCTTCTGTCCGTCGACGGCAACCGGCAGACCCTTTTCAAAATCGATGGTCAGATAGGTGGTCTTGTCGGGAGCCTTCTGCGGGGTGGTGGACAGAACCAGCAGATGCTCGTAGTTGGGCTCGTTGGAGGGATCCTCCAGCTCAAGTCCCTCGTGGCTGATGTGCCAGAGGTTGCGGTCACGGCTGTAGCTCTCATCCATCGAGAAGGGCAGGTCGATGCCGTGCTGGTGTGCATACTCGATCTCGGACTCGCGGGAATCCAGCTTCCAGTTGGGATCACGCCATGCGGCGATGATGCGGATGTCGGGAGCGAGGGCCTTGATGCCCAGCTCGAAGCGAATCTGGTCATTGCCCTTGCCGGTTGCGCCGTGGCAGATGGCAACAGCGCCCTCCTTGCGGGCGATCTCCACGAGCTTCTTGGCGATCAGAGGACGCGCCATGGAGGTGCCGATGAGATATTTGTTCTCATATACGGCATGTGCCTGAATGCAGGGTGCCACATACTCGTCGCAGAACTCATCGATCACGTCCAGAATGTAGAGCTTGTCGGCGCCGCAATACTTGGCCCGCTCCTCGAGACCCTCCAGCTCCTGCTCCTGCCCTACGTTGATGCAGACGCAGACAACATCATAATTGTAATTCTCCTTCAGCCAGGGAATGATACATGTCGTATCCAGTCCGCCGGAATAAGCCAGTACAACCTTCTCTTTTTCCATAAATTCCTTTCCTGCCGCAGCCAACCTGCATGGCATACCGTTTCATTTACATCTTCTCAGAACTATAGCGCCTCGGCGGTATAATTGCAACTGCGAAAATATACACTGAAATGTATTTTAATGAATAAATATGCGGAATTATGCATAAATGGCGGGAAGAAAATGCATAAATATAAAGTTAATCTTGCATATCCGTCGGCGGAAGAGTACATTAGAGTACATTGCAGAGGTTTACGTTCACAGACGAAGGGAAAATGGTGTATAGTTACTTAATCTATGGCAACTATGCAGCAGGAGGACGGACATGGAAGGGAAGCATAAGATTCGCGCGGGAATCATTGGAGCAACAGGCTACGCCGGAGCAGAAATTCTGCGGATTCTGGCCACGCATCCGGAGGTGGAGATCCGATGGATCGGCTCCCGCAGCTATGCAGATCAGAAGATTGCCTCGGTTTACGGCAATCTGTTCCATTTCGTGGATCTCTCCCTTCTGGACGATGACACGCAAAGGCTGCGGACGGAGCTGACCAGGCTCGCCGAGGATGTGGATGTGATCTTCACGGCGACGCCGCAGGGGGCCTGCGCAGGGCTGATGAGCGAGGAGCTGCTGCAGAAGAGCCGCATCATCGACATGTCCGCGGATTTCCGCATCAAGGACGTGGCGGTGTACGAGAAATGGTATAAGATACCGCATGCCTCGCCGCAATTCATCCCGGAGGCGGTCTACGGCCTTGTGGAAATTAACCGCGAGAAGATTCCGAACGCCCGCATTCTGGCGAACCCGGGCTGCTATACCACCTGCTCCATTCTGACGGCCTATCCGCTGGTGGAGGCAGGGCTGATCGACCCCGACACGCTGATCGTCGACGCGCTTTCCGGTGTTTCCGGTGCGGGGAGGGGAGCCAAGACGGCGAACCTTTACTGCGAGGTGAATGAGAGCGCCAAGCCCTACGGCGTAGCCGGACACCGGCACACGCCGGAGATTGAGGAGCAGCTCTCCTATGCCTGCGGGCGGCCGGTGACCGTGAGCTTCACACCGCATCTGGTGCCGATGAACCGCGGCATTCTGGCGACCGAATACGCTTCGCTTGTCCGGAAGCCGGACGGGAGCCTTCCGTCGGAGGAGGAGCTGCGGGAGGTCTACGAAAAGCGCTACGGAAAGGAGCGCTTCATTCGTATCCTGCCGGCAGGCAGGTATCCGGAGACGCGCTTTGTGGAGGGCAGCAACTTCGTGGACATCGGCCTCAAGACGGATCCGAGAACGGGGCGCGTGATCATGATGGGAGCCATTGACAACATGGGAAAGGGCGCGGCGAGTCAGGCGGTGCAGAACATGAATCTGATGTTCGGCCTGCCGGAGGAGACCGGCATTGCGCTGCCGGCGATGCTGCCGTAAGGGAAGCCATCCGCGGCATCATTTCCCGCGGCAGTGAACGAGGAGAGTATGGAAGGAAAGGTGATCATCCGTCCCATGAGGGAGGCGGATTACGAAGAGGTGCACAGCCTGTGGCTGACCATTCAGGGATTCGGGATCCGCTCGCTGGATGACAGCCGGGAGGACGTGTACCGGTTTATTGAGAGGAATCCGGAGACCTCTGTGGTGGCTGTTCTGGAGGGGAGAATTGTCGGCTCCATTCTCTGCGGCAGCGACGGACGGCAGGGGACCCTGTACCATGTCTGTGTGGAGAGGGAGCTGCGGCGCCTCGGAATCGGCAGACAGATGGTGGGCTATTGCATGAAGGCCCTTCGCGACATGGGGATCAACAAGGTGTCTCTGGTCGCATTTACGAGAAATCAGGTGGGAAATGCCTTTTGGAAGGGAATCGGATGGCAGAAGCGCGAGGATTTCTATTATTATGATTTCATTCTGAACGAAAAGAACATTACGAAGTTCATCGGAGAATGAAGACCGCAGGCGGGAGACAAGAAGGAAGGCAGCAGATGATACAGACAGAAGGCGGCATTACATCAGCAAAGGGATTTGAGGCAGCGGCGGCAGCGGCCGGGATCAAATATCAGAACCGCACCGATATGGCGCTGATTTACAGCACAGTCCCCTGTGAGGCGGCGGGGACCTTTACCTCCAACGTGGTGAAGGCGGCACCGGTGCTCTGGGACCGGCACATCGTGCGGGAAAGCGATGCGAAGGTGCAGGCCGTGGTGGTGAATTCGGGCATTGCGAACGCGTGCACCGGCAAAGAGGGACTTGCAATCTGCGAGGAGACGGCAAAGGCAGCGGGAGAGGCGCTTGGAATCCCGGCAGAATCCGTGCTGGTCGGATCCACGGGCGTTATCGGCATGCAGCTGCCGATGGACAGGATCAAGGCGGGCATCGCGGCGCTTGCTGCCGGGAAAACCGGAACAAGAGAGGCCGGGGAAGCGGCCTCCCGTGCGATCATGACCACGGATACCGTCAACAAGGAGGTCTGCGTTACGATAACGCTCGGCGGAGAGACGGTTACGATCGGCGGCATGTCCAAGGGCTCCGGGATGATCCATCCCGGCATGTGCACGATGCTGGCCTATGTGACGACCGACGCGGCAATCAATAAGGCATTGCTGCAAAAGGCGGTGTCGGAGATTGTGGAGGATACCTTCAACATGATTTCCGTGGACGGCGACATGTCCACCAACGACACGCTGCTGGTGCTGGCCAACGGTCTGGCCGGGAACCCTCGCGTGGAGGAGGAGAACGAGGATTACCGCGTCTTCCGGGAAGCCCTGTATTTCGTCTGCCGGACACTGGCGATGAAAATGGCAGGAGACGGAGAGGGCGCAACGAAGCTCATCGAGTCGGAGGTCCTCCACGCGGACACCAAGGAGAATGCACGCATTCTGGCGAAGGCGGTCATTCAGTCCAACCTCACGAAGGCGGCAGTCTTCGGAAGAGATGCCAACTGGGGGCGCGTTCTGTGTGCCCTCGGATATTCCGGCGCTTCCTTTGATCCGGAAAATGTTGATTTGTATTTTGAAGCCGACGGAGAGTCCATGCTGATCTTTACGAAGGGCAGCGCGGCGGACTATTCGGAGGAGAAGGCGGCGGAGCTCCTCGGCAGCAGCAAGGTGATCATCCGCAGCGACATGCACATGGGTGAGGAAAAGGCAACGGCCTGGGGCTGCGATCTGACCTATGATTATGTGAAGATCAACGCAGATTACCGGTCCTAAGGAAATGCTGATTTAATCAGCATTTCCTTAGGACCCTCCGGTGGATCGCACGGATTTTCAAAGAAATTTGCTGCTTCGCAGCGCAAATCCGGCGTGGGAAACGCTTTCATCAGCGTTTCCGTAATCCGGAAGGGAGCCGGCGCAGCCGGCAGGCGCCCGGTACCGCGAAGAAACCGCATATATGGGCATATGCGGGCAGATGAGAGGACAGAATATGATGCAGGAATTGGACGAGGCACAGCGCAAGGCAGAGGTCCTGATCGAGGCGCTTCCTTATATTCAGCGATTCAACCGCAAGATCATTGTCGTGAAATACGGCGGTTCTGCCATGAGCAACGAGGCGCTGCAGCGGCAGGTAATTCAGGATGTGACGCTTCTGAAGCTGGTGGGCTTTAAGCCGATCATCGTACACGGCGGCGGAAAGGCGATCTCCTCCTGGGTGGGGAAGGTCGGAAAGGAGGCGCAGTTCATCAACGGACTGCGCGTAACCGACGCGGAGACCATGGAAATTGCGGAGATGGTGCTGGGCAAGGTGTCGAAGAATCTGGTGACCATGGTGGAGGAGCTCGGTGTCAAGGCCGTGGGAATTTCGGGCAAGGATTCCGCGATGCTGCGCGTGAAAAAGCGCCTCTCGGGCGGACAGGACATCGGCTTTGTGGGAGAGATCACCTCGGTGGATCCCAAGATTCTGTTCGACATGCTCGACGATGACTATCTTCCCATTGTGGCGCCGATCGGACTCGACGAGCGGTACGACACCTACAACATCAATGCGGACGAGGCGGCCTGTGCCATTGCCAAGGCGGTTGGCGCAGACAAGCTGGTATATCTGACGGATGTGGAGGGGCTGTACCGGGATTTCAAGGACAAGAGTTCCTTCCTTGCGCGGATCAGTGTGAGCGAGGCGGAGCAGCTCATCCGTGACGGATTGATCGGCGGCGGCATGCTGCCGAAGCTCTCCAATTGCACGGAGGCCATGCGGGGCGGCGTGAAGCGGGTGCATATTCTGGACGGAAGAGTGCCGCACAGCATCCTTCTGGAGATTTTCACCAAAAAAGGAAACGGCACGATGTTCTACCAGGACGACGACGAACTGGATTGATGCGTCCGCAGTGCGGTCCTTCGAAGGCCGGAGGGTTTCTTCGGAGATCACGGGCGGGACGGATGCCGGACAGAGGCCGCGGCGGGAAGAATACAGAGAGGACGCTCCGCGGGAAGGACGCCGCGGGAAGGACGCGGAAAAGAAAGGATGTTCCATATGGCAGATAAAATGCAGGAATTGATTGCAGAGGCGGAGCAGGATCTGCTGCACACCTATAACCGTTATCAGATCGTGCTGGATCACGGGGACGGCGTGTCCCTGTACGACATCAACGGAAAGCGTTATCTGGATTTCGTGGCCGGCATTGCCGTGTTCGCACTGGGCTACGGGAACCGGGAGTACAACGATGCCCTGAAGGCACAGATCGATAAGATCCTGCATACATCGAATTATTATTACAATGAGCCGGCCATTCGGGCCGCACATGCCCTCAAGGCCGTTTCGGGAATGGACCGGGTCTTTTTCACGAACAGCGGCGCGGAAGCGGTGGAGGGCGCGCTCAAGGCGGCGATGAAGCACGCTTATCTGCAGAAGGGCGGTGCGGAGCAGGAGATCATTGCAATGGAGCACTCCTTTCACGGCAGAACCTACGGGGCGCTTTCCGTCACGGGAAATGCGCATTACCGGGAGGCCTTCGGCGAAATGCCCTGCCGCGTGAGATTTGCGCAATATAACAACCTGGAATCGGTAGAGGCGCAGCTGAGCGAGAATACGGCCGCCATTATTCTGGAAACCGTGCAGGGAGAGGGCGGCCTCATCCCGGCCGAAAAGGAATTTCTGGAGGGCGTGCGCAGGCTGTGCGATGAGCATCGGGTGCTGATGATTCTGGATGAGGTGCAATGCGGCATGGGCCGGACCGGCTACATGTACGCATGGCAGCGATACGGTGTGAAGCCGGATATCATGACAACCGCCAAGGCCCTTGGCTGCGGCGTTCCCGTGGGCGCCTTCCTGATGACGGAGGAGGTGGCCGGGAGCAGCCTTGCGGCCGGAGATCACGGAACCACCTACGGCGGCAACCCGTTTGCAACCGCTGCGGTGTGCAAGGTCCTGGAGCTGTATGAGAAGCTGCACATTCTGGAGCATGTGCGGGAGACCGCACCCTATCTGGAGAAGCGTCTGGATGAGCTCGTGCAAAGGCACAGCTGCGTGCTGGAGCGGCGCGGGAGCGGCCTGATGCAGGGACTCGTCTGCGATCGCCCGGTGAATCCCGCCATTGTAAAGGCAATGGACAAGGGACTGATTCTCATCAATGCCGGCGCGAACATTCTGCGCTTTGTTCCGCCGCTTGTGATCACAAAGGACGATGTGGATGAGATGATCGGAATCCTGGATCCGGTATTGACCGAGTTTGAAGCAAACGGAGATTGCGTTGGAGCAGTGAGGGCAATCCTTTGAGCATGCGGAAGAGATTGTTGTCGGTGCTGGCAGTGCTGCTGCTGGCATCGGCATTGGCATATATTGCCGCTGCCTACGGAGGCAGCGGAGGAGGCAGCTCCGAATCCCTGTTTTCACGGAAGGCGACCATCAACCTGTGGTATACCGATGAAAGCCTCACGGATTTTCTGAACAGTGTCTGCGTCGCCTACACGGACAGCCAGAGCGATTATCGCGTGGAGCCGACACGGATTGACGACACGGATTACATGCAGAAGATCTATGATGCCTCGAAGGAGGGAGAAGAGTTCCCGGATGTTTTTATCGCGGGAAATGATCTTCTGGAGCGGTTGTGGCTGACAGGGCTGGCCGCGCAGGTCACGGACACGGAGCATTTCGACAATACCGATACGTTCTGTGAGCCGGCACTGGATGCGGTTACCTACCAGGACATGGTGATTGCCTATCCCATGAGCTATGAGGCGGCGGCCTTCCTCTACAACGAGGATTATCTGCAGGACATGGCGGATACGGCGGGAAAGACGCTGGAGGAAACGGTCCCCGGAACGATGGTGGACGTGATCACGCTGGCCAACAGCTACGATGCGCCGGAGGAGGTGACCTCCGTGCTGAAGTGGGATGTCAGCGACATCTTTTACAATTACTGCTTTGTCGGCAATTATATGGACATCGGCGGCCCGCACGGGGATGATACCGGCCAGCTCCATGTGTACAACCAGCAGCTGATTTCCTGTCTGCAGGTGTACCAGCAGCTGAACCAGTTCTTTTCCATCGACTCCTCCTCGGTGGATTACGACAGCCTGCTGGAGGATTTTGCGGCGGGGAAAATTGTCTTTACGCTGGCGACCTCCGACAGTGTGAAGAAGATCGCGCAATACGAAAAAACGAACGGAACGACGGTGAATTACGGCGTTACACAGATTCCGGACCTGACGGCCGAGCTGAAATCCAAGACGCTCTCGATCACCAGCTGCCTTGTGATCAACGGATATTCCGAGCAGCAGGAGGCGGCGAACGCGTTCGTACAGTATCTCCTTTTTGAGAGCATGGATTCCTTTTACGATCAGACGGGGAAGGCGCCGGCCGTTGCCGGAGCGTCCTGGAGCGATGCGCACATGGACGGCTTTTACACGGCGTATGAGGATTCGGCGCCCATTACCAAGCTGCGCTCGGCATCCAACTTCTGGATGCTGCTGGAGAATACCTTTTCGACCGTCTGGGACGGCGAGGATCCCAACGAGCAGCTGCGTCAGCTGTGCCAGCAGCTGCTGATTCAGATGACCGGGCAGGAGAAGGTGCAGGTATCCTCCATTGAGAATCCGACCTACGTGGACATTCAAAGCGAGCTCTCCGGTGGAGATTAGGACAGCTGCATACGGCAGGGGCCGGGCGGAAGCAGAAAAGTTGCTTTCCGCCCGGCCCTTTTGCTGCGGCGTGTGTTACAATTCTGAGCACATGGCGGGACCCCTGAAGACACGCAGGGAGGTCATGTATGAAGCAGATCAAAGGTAGAAGAAGACTCGTGCAGCTCCTTGGTGCGGCCGCGGCCGTAGCGATCGGGAATCTTGCGGCGGCCTGCGGGAGCAGCACGGAGCTGGCGGTGAGCGGGCAGGCGGCGGAGGGCATTGCCCTTGCGGGAGAAGCCGCTGCGGCAGAGGGAGCGTTGACGCTGCAGGAGGCTGTGGCAGAGGGAACCGGCGAAGGAAACGCCGGCAAGGCGAGCACAGACCAAGAGACAATAGGCAAAGAAGCGACAGGCAAAGAAACGACAGGCAAGGAGAACAAGGCAGGCGAAGAGGCGGCTGCAGCAGAGAACGGCGGGAGCACGGCGCAGACGGACGAGGCACCGGAGGCGGATCCCGCATGGATTTATGTGGATGTCTGCGGAGCAGTTGAGCAGCCGGGGGTCTATTGTCTGGAGGAAGGCGCGAGAGTCTGTGATGCGGTCCGTGCAGCCGGCGGCTTTTCACTTGCGGCCGTGGAGACGTCGGTCAATCAGGCGAGAATCCTGACGGATCAGGAGCAGCTGTATATTTATACGCAGGAGGAGCTGGAGGCCCTGCAGGCAGGTGAGTATCCGGGGGCAACGGCAGGGGCTGTGGGCCTTGACCGCGCGTCGGGGACAGGAGACGGCACGGGAAAGACCCTGTCCGCCTCGGACGGAGCGGGAACGTCCTCCGGAAGCGATGGGGGTACGGACCGCGTAAAGGACGGAAAGGTTGACCTGAACACGGCGACGGCGGCGCAGCTGCAGACGCTCCCCGGAATCGGTGCGGCAAAGGCGGAGGCCATTCTGAGCTACCGAAGGGAGAACGGGAGCTTTCGCTCCGCGGAGGAGCTGAAGAAGGTGTCCGGAATCGGGGATGCCACCTACGCGGGGCTGGAGGCCTATATTACGGTGGGATCTTAGAATGGGGGCTGGCTGCAGTGTTCGAGGCCGCGGGCGGGTCGTCCGCGGCCTTTCCGCCACCGAAGTGCCGGAGCGGCGGCAGCAGCAAAAAGGAGGAGCATGGCGGCAAGAATTCTGATTGTCGATGATGAGAAATTGATTGTAAAGGGCCTGCGGGTCAGTCTGGAGAATGACGAGTACGAGGTGGATACCGCCTATGACGGGCAGGAGGCACTGGAAAAGATTCATCAGAACAGCTACAGCCTCGTTCTGCTGGATGTCATGCTGCCGGTGCTGGACGGGATTGAGGTGTGCCGGAGGGTGCGGGAGTTCTCGGATGTTCCGATTATCATGCTGACGGCCAGGAGCGAGGACATGGACAAGATCCTCGGCCTTGAGTACGGAGCCGACGATTATGTGACCAAGCCCTTCAACATCATGGAGCTGAAGGCCAGAATCAAGGCAATTCTGCGCCGCATGAAGAAGCTCTCCGCCGCTGCGGATCCGAAGCCGAACGTTCTGCAGATCGGGGAATTCTGCATGGATCTGGAGAATCGGAATCTGCGGATCGGGGAGCGCAGGATCAGCCTGACCGGAAAGGAATTCGAGCTCCTTGAGCTCCTTGCGGCCAATCCGGGCAAGGTCTACGGCAGAGCCAAGCTCCTGCAGCTGATCTGGGGGCCGGACTACCCCGGCGATGAGAGAACGGTGGACGTACATGTGCGGAGGCTGCGGGAGAAGATTGAGCCCAATCCTTCGGAACCGATGTATGTACAGACCAAGTGGGGCGTAGGCTACTATTTCCGGGAGATGAACCGATAGTGCATCGTGTGTGGAAAATGATACGGGAGCTGGCAGCGAGGGCTTTCGCAAGGCAAAGCCTTCGGGTCCGCATCCTGCTCTTTGCGCTCCTTCTGGGGAGCGTTCCCTGTTATATCATGCAGGAAGCCATACTGGCAGACTACGAATCCGAGGAGGTTGGGATGTGCGCCGGCGAGGTGCAGACCCAGCTGCGGGTTCTGGCCAATCATCTGCTGATGTATGATTACCTGAACAATCCGGGTTCCGCGGTCATGGACGCGGAGCTGGAGCAGTTCGCATCCTTTTATGACGGCCGGATTCTGGTCATTGACCGGAATCTGAAGGTGGTGAAGGATACCTTCGGTATGTCCACCGGCAAGACCGTTGTTTCCGGGGATGTTGTCCGCTGCCTTCAGAACGGCAGCGGAGGGACTGTGGTCAACTACGTGAAAGAGGACGGTTACCTCGAAGTGATCCTGCCGATCAACGAGACGAAGGCACTGGAGGAGCGGGATTACGCAGAGGGGAGCGGACAGGAGGAGAGCACCTGGGGCGTTCTTCTTGTCAGCGTATCGACGGATTCCATTGCGGCGGCGCTGGCCTCGCTCAAGAGGAGATTTCAGCTGATCGGGACCCTGCTGGCGGCGGTTGTCGGTTCGCTGTCGGTGTGGGGGTCCGGCAGGCTGGTGCGTCCGGTGCGTCGCCTGGCTGCGGCATTTCGGCGCGTTCAGGCGGGATATACCTCTGCGGATATCCGCGGCGACGACTGCTGGGAGACAAGAGAGCTGGCGGCCTCCTTCAATGAGGTCCTCGGCAGAATGCGGGCCCTGGAGGAGTCCCGACAGGAATTCGTTTCCAATGTATCGCATGAGCTGAAAACACCGATGACCAGCATGAAGGTGCTGGCGGATTCTCTGCTGCAGATGGGGGAGAGTGTTCCGCCGGAGATGTACCGGGAGTTCCTGCAGGACATTGACGGAGAGCTGGACCGGGAGAATCGAATGATCGAGGATCTTCTGACGCTGACCAAGCTGGATCAGAAGCAGGGCGGCATGCACATTGCCAAGCTGGACATCGGAGAGCTGACGATGACGGCGGCCAAGCGGATCCGTCCGCTTGCGGAGCAGAAAAACATTGAGCTGGTGGTGGTCAGCGAGCGGGAAGTCTATGCCGAGGTGGATGAGAACAAAATGATGACGATTCTCACGAATCTCATGGAAAATGCGGTGAAATACAACCGTGAAAGGGGAACGGTGACGGTCACGCTGGATGCGGACAACAAGCAGTTCACGATCCGTGTGAAGGACACCGGGATCGGGATCCCCAGGGAGGCACAGGATAAGATTTTCGAGCGCTTTTACCGGGTGGACTCGTCGAGATCGAGAGAAATCGGCGGGACGGGCCTCGGACTTTCCATTGTACGCAGTGCGGTTCTGCTGCACAGGGGGAGCATCCGGGTGGAATCGGAGGAGAAAAAGGGAACGGAGTTCACAGTATCCATACCGCTGACCTATGCGGAGCATGCGGAGGGCATATGATGCAAAAGAGAGTGCCCGTTCGGAGGAACGAAACGGTGGGTGCCGGCAGATGCCCGTGGATGGTGCGGGTTCCCGGCGCAGTGATCGGCTGTCTTCTGGCGCTTCTGGTGTGCGCGGGGTGCGGAAAGGAGCAGGGACGTGAGAGCGGTCTGTACCTGTATTATCTGAACGGAGAACAGACCTCACTTCAGGGACGCAGCTACGTGCCCTCGAACGGGAGGAGCGCGGAGGAAATGGATGGCCTTGCACTGGCGGAGGACATGCTGCAGCAATTGTCGGAGCCCTCGGCGCATGCGGACGACGTGCCGCCGGTGCAGAATTTTACAATTGAAGAGGTTCGTCTGACGGACGGTGCAATGACGGTGACGCTGTCCGAGGATTACGAGGCGCTTACGGGCGTAAAGGAGATTCTGACAAGGGCAGCGCTGGTGGACACACTGTGTCAACTGGAGGCGGTGGATTCGGTTTCCTTTCTGTGCGGAGATCACTCCCTGTATGACAGTGACGGGAATCCGATCGGCGCGGAGACGGCGGATATGTTCATCTTCAGCTCGGGCAAGGAGATGGACAACTATGCCAAGGTACAGCTGCATCTGTATTTTGCCGATGAGGATGGAACGCAGCTGGTGGATACATGGCGTACGGTGGTCTACAACTGCAATGTGCCGCTGGAGCGGGTGGTGGTGGAGCAGGTGCTCAAGGGACCGGATTCCGAGGTGGTATTCCCGACCGTCAACGCAGATACGAAGATTTTATCCATCACAACCCGGGACGGCATCTGCTATGTCAATCTGGATCAGACCTTTCTGACGGATCCCTATTCGGTGACGGCGCAGGTTGCGATTTATTCGCTGGTCAATTCCCTGACGGAGCTCTCGACGGTGCAGGCGGTGCAATTTGCAATCGACGGAGATTCGAGCCGCAGCTTCATGGAGGTTGGCCTGAGCGGCTCCTTTGAAAAAAACCGGAAAGTGGTCCGCAGCAGCAATTAAAAAACTGTTAACTTTTCGCGACACCTGTAACATGTCACAACCTTTTTCGGTATACTATGCGTACCGATTCTTCCGCAGAGGATAAGTGGAGCGGAAGGATGAAACGGTGAAGGAAAATTGCAACCGGTGAAGGAAGGGAAAGGGACAGGACAGGAGAGAATGGACAGAGTGGTACGCAAGGGATTGGAAAAGGCACGTGAATTGCTGCGGTGGATCTGGACGGAATGCCGGGATGTCAGAACGGCCGCCCTTTTGCTGACGGTGATGGCGGTGATGTATTTTCCGGTCTGGGGCGGGTATCTGCTGCATGCTCTGTTCGGATGGAAGACCGGATCGGTGATTGCGTCGGCCTGTCTGCTCTTCTGGGCCGGTCCGTTCACACCGTTTTTCCCGTTGTGCATCGGGATTACGTTTGCGATCAAACGGCAGATGGAGCGGAACGAGGGAGTAGCCGGCAGACGCCGCATGTTCCGGCGGAGAAGATGGTTCGTCGTTCCGCTGCAGAGAGGATGAAGCGCTTGGGGTGAGAAGACCGTTGTGCCTTGCGGCACTCGTCTATCTCCTTTCCGTCGGGATCCTGCTGCATTTGTGTCCGGCCGCCGAAGAGGATCTTTCGGAATGGGATCGCTGCAGGGTCTCCATCGAGGGGATCGCCGCGGAAAAGGAATACAAGACATCGGAAGACGGCAGTGTGCACCTTCTGGTGACATTGGAGTCCGCGGTTCTGCTGGCAGAGGATGCAGCGCCTTCGGGATCCGCAGATGGGATTTCCGGGAACGGGAGCCTGCAGGGCGAGGAATCCGCAGGCGGGATTTCCGGAAACGGGAGCCTGCAGGGCGAGGAATTCGCAGGAGCAGAGGAGATGGCTGCACCGCGGATGGAAGGGACACAGCTGCAGCACCGGATCCTCTGCCGGACGGGAGACGGCAGTCCCGAGGATGCTGCGGAGACAGACGAAAGGATCCGCATAGGAGATGCCGTTCACGCCGAGGGCACCTTTCGCACCTTCCGCAAAGCGTCCAATTCCGGTGAATTCGATGCCGCTCTTTATTACCGCACGCTGGGCTATGGCGGCCAGCTGAACGGGGCGACACTGGATGGCGGGAGCGAAGCGCAGGTGTGCAAGGAGACGGCGTATCGGAGAATGTACCGGGCGCTGGGGGAGACCCTTCACCGCGTTCGCAGAAGGCTGTGCGGGGTGCTGGACCGATGTCTGTCACCGGAGGATGCCGGTGTCATGAAGGCCATGCTCCTGGGGGAGAAGGGGAGCCTGGACCCGGACATCAAGAGCCTTTATCAGGACAACGGCATCATTCATATTCTGGCCATATCCGGGCTTCATATTTCACTTCTCGGAATGGGGCTGTACCGGATTCTGCGGAAGGTCACGGCTCCGCTTCCGGTTCGCGCGGGGAATGTCCTGGCGGCAGGGACCGCTGCGGCGGCAATGCTCCTCTACGGCAGGATGACGGGAATGGGAGCATCCTCCTGCCGGGCAATCGTGATGTTCTCGCTCCGGCTTCTTGCTCATCTCCTGCACCGGGCCTATGACCTTCTGACCGCGCTTGCTGTCGCGGGGGTTCTCCTCGTGATGCAGCAGCCGCTGTACCTGCGGCATTCCGGTTTTCTCTTTTCTTTTTCGGCAGTTCTGGGCATCGGACTCTTGATGCCGGCCTTTTCTTCGAAATGGATGAAGGCGATGGCGGTCAATCTGGCCACCCTTCCCATTTATCTGATGTTCTATTATCGCTTTCCCATATATTCCGTTGCATTGAACCTCATTGTCATACCGCTGACCGGTACCGCGATGGTCGGGGGCCTTTTGACCATTCTCGCAGGAAGTGTCGGTACGCCGATCGGGACGGCAGTCGGAAGAATTCCGGCGGGGATCCTTGGCTTTTATACCCTGCTGTGCCGGTTCTGCGAAGCCCTTCCGTGGCAGCAGGTGAATCTGGGGGCCCCGCGGACCGGGCAGGTCGTGCTGTACGTACTCCTCATGGCAGCGGTTGCCTGCAGCAGGGACTGGGTGCCGTTTGTGGCTGCGCATGCGAACCACCGTATGCGTATGGATGATGCGAGGAAGGAGCGGTATGCCGAGGGCGTGCGGATCCTTCTGGCCGCTGCAGCAATTGTCATCCTGTGCCTGCGCTTTTCCCGTGGATTGTCCTTGCACGTGATCGATGTGGGGCAGGGAGACGGCCTGCTGCTGCAGGCAGAGGGCGAGAACCTTCTGGTGGACGCAGGGAGCACGGACCGGAATCAGGTTGGCCGGTATCAGGTCATTCCGCTGCTGCAATATTACGGCGTGCGGGAGCTGACCTGCGTGGTGACGCACGAGGACGAGGATCACATCAGCGGCGTGCGGGAGCTGTTGTCCGACGGGGGAACGGGAATCCGCATAAAGGCTCTGTACCTGCCGTCGGTGCGGGAGGATGAGAAATCGGAAGCCTATCTGGCCTTGACGGAGCTGGCGGCAGAGGCCGGCGTTCCCGTCATCGAGCTCTCGGAGGGCATGCGGCTGCAGAAGGGAGCGTTACAGCTGCTGTGCCTGCATCCGGAGAAGGAAAGCGGTTACGAGGAGGCCAACGAACGGTCTGTCGTCCTCTATCTGACATACGGAGCGTTCACCTGTCTTCTGAACGGAGATCTGGAGGGAGAGGGCGAACAGCGGCTCCTGGAATATGTGGGAGAAGAGGCAATGCCTCTGACACTCCTGCACGTGGCGCATCATGGCTCCAATGGTGCAACGGGTGCGGAATTCCTGGCGCATTTCCGGCCGCTTTATGCCTATGTCTCCTGCGGGGAGGGAAACCGATACGGACATCCCGGAGAGGAGGCAATGGAGCGGCTCCGACAGGCAGGAGTACGGGAAATCTTTGACACGCGTAAGACCGGCGAAATCACGTTCCGCATCCGGAAGGGAGGAAAGAGGCTGACGGTGCAGACATTTCGCGCGATGCACTAAGGAAATGCTGATTTAATCAGCATTTCCTTAGAATCCTCCGGTGGATCGCACGGATTTGCAAAGGAATTCCCGGGAACACTTTGCATTTGATAAAAAGTCATTGACGCTTTGCGGCCGGATAAAACGCGCGGTACCACTCGGCGAAGGCGCGAAGGCCGGTCCGCAGGTCAACGCCGGGGCGGTAGCCGTAGTCGCGCTCCAATGCCTTGGTATCCGCATAGGTTACCGGCACATCGCCGGGCTGCATGGGCACCAGCTCCCGGTGGGCGGCAAAATCATAGTCGGCAGGGAGCACGCCGGCGCGAACCAGCTCCTCCTGCAGAATGGAAACGAAATCCAGAAGGCTGACGGGGCGTCCTCCGCCGATGTTGTAGACGGCATAGGGAGGGAGCGGCAGACCGTCCGCGCCGTTCCGGCGCTCCGGGGCTCCCTGCATGACGCGGACGACCCCCTCTACGATGTCATCGATGTAGGTGAAATCCCGGCTGCAGTTGCCGTAATTGAAGATGCGGATATTTTCCCCTCGCCGGAGCTTGTCGGTAAAGCCGAAATATGCCATATCCGGCCGTCCTGCGGGGCCGTACACCGTGAAAAAGCGAAGCCCCGTGGAGGGAATGTTGTACAGCTTGGAGTAGGCGTGCGCCATCAGCTCATTGGACTTCTTGGTGGCAGCGTACAGGGAAACCGGATCATCCACCTTGTCGTCCGTGGAAAACGGGACCTTCGGATTGGCGCCGTAAACGGAAGAGGAGGAGGCATAGACGAGGTGCTGCACACCCTGGTAGGAGGCAGCGTCAGAGCCGGCATCATAGGAGTGCCGGCAGGCCTCCAGAATATTGTAGAAGCCGATCAGGTTGGAATGGATGTAGGAATCCGGATTCGTGATCGAATAA
The DNA here is from genome assembly GCA_963591995.1 of Succinivibrio sp. Lineage (GTDB taxonomy): Bacteria > Bacillota > Clostridia > Lachnospirales > Lachnospiraceae > CAG-791. The sequence continues at coordinate 33,306 of CAVAUJ010000012.1, read as the reverse complement.
CGAACACCTGCCTGTGCGGCGAGGTTGATCACAATATCCGGCCGCTCTTCCGCAAAAAGCGCCCGGATCATAGGAGCATCTGCAATGTCACCCTCGACAAAGCGCCAGGACGGCGTGCCGACAGCCGGTGAATCCGCAGCAGAATCCGCAGCGGAATCTGCGCGGGCCGCCGACTCTGCGGGAGCGGAATTCTGCAGGCTCTGCTCCTGAGCCTTCGCAATCTGTGCAAGTCGCCATTCCTTGATGGAGGGGTCATAATAGTCGTTCAGATTGTCGATACCGATGATGCGGGCGGCCCTTCCGTCCGCAATCAGCCGCAGCACCAGATTGGCGCCGATGAAGCCGGCCGCACCCGTCACCAAAATATGTTTTCCTGTCAGATCAATTCTGTGCATCGCAATACTCCGTGAAAGTTTATTTATCGTTCGGAATGCAGGTTTTCCGGTGGAGTGGCGCGCTTGCGCCACTCGTGAGGTTTTCTTGCGGATGAATGATCGCAAGAATGCCGGGCGGAGTGGCGCTCCTGCGCCACTCATGAGGTTTTCAGGTGGACATTCGTCCACCTGAATGCAGGTTTTCCAGTGGAGTGGCGCCCTTGCGCCACTCGTGAGGTTTTCATGTGGACACTCGTCCACATGAATGCCTCCTAATCCCGCCGGAAGAGGTCTCTTGTGTACACCTTCTCCTGCACATCGTCGAGCTCCCGGCTGTAGCGGTTGGCGATGATAGCGCCGGACCTGCGCTTGAATTCGTCCGGATTGTTGACAACAAGGCTTCCGAAGAAGGTCGTGCCGTCTTCCAGTGTCGGCTCGTAGATGATGACGGTGGCCCCCTTTGCCTTGATGCGCTTCATGATGCCCTGAATCGAGCTCTGTCGGAAGTTGTCGGAGCCGGCCTTCATGGTCAGGCGGTAGACGCCCACCACCACTTCCTTTTCTCTCTTTTTGTCATAGGAGTCAGAATTCCCGTAGGCGCCCGCAATGTCCAGCACACGGTCGGCAATGAAATCCTTGCGCGTCCGGTTGGAGTCGACGATGGCGGCGATGAGGTTCTCCGGAACATCGTTGTAATTGGCCAGGAGCTGTTTGGTATCCTTGGGCAGGCAATAGCCGCCGTAGCCGAAGGAGGGGTTGTTGTAGTGCGTCCCGATCCGCGGATCCAGGCACACACCGTCGATGATTTCCCGCGTGCTCAGTCCCTTTGTCTCGGCATAGGTGTCCAGCTCATTAAAATAGGAAACGCGAAGGGCAAGGTAGGTATTGGCAAAGAGCTTCACGGCCTCTGCTTCCGTAAGGCCCATGAACAGTGTGTCAATGCCCTCCTTGAGGGCGCCTTCCGCCAGAAGGGCTGCGAAAATACGGGCCGCCTGCTCCTGCCCGGGATCGTCGGCATCACGCCCCACAATGATACGGGAAGGGAAGAGGTTGTCGTACAGGGCCTTGGATTCACGCAGGAATTCCGGAGAGAACAGGATGTTCCCGGTGTGAAATTTCTCCCGTACGGATCTGGTGTAGCCGACGGGGATGGTGGATTTGATCACCATGACGGCGTTGGGATTTACGGACTGCACCAGAGAGATAACCGCTTCCACGGCCGAGGTGTCAAAATAGTTTTTCTTCGGATCGTAATTGGTGGGCGTGGAAATGATGACGTAATCCGCATCCCGGTAGGCAGCTGCGCCGTCCGTGACGGCCGTCAGCTGCAGCTCCTTTTCGGCAAAATATTTTTCAATATAAGCGTCCTGTATGGGCGAAATGCGCCGGTTGATTTTGTCCACCTTTTCCGGAAGGATATCCACGGCAGTGACCGGATTGTGCTGCGAGAGAAGCGTGGCAAGAGAGAGGCCGACGTATCCGGTGCCGGCGACCGCGATACGAATGGGGCGGCCCTCCCTGCGGCGTGCGGCAATGGCCTTGCGCGCCTCGTCCATGACAGATGCCGGGCAAAGAGCGGACGAATCGTCTCCGCATGCGGTATAATTGCGATCAGAGCGCACGAAAACATCCTCCAGCTCAAAGGAAAGCGCATTGCCGAGGGCCTCCAGCTGCGGGATGGAGGGCGTATATTCCTCGGATTCGATGTGGCTGAGCATGGCACGGTTGATGCCGGTGCGGTCTGCGAGCTGCTGCTGGGTAAGGCCGAGCTCCCTGCGCCTTGCGGTGACGAGAGCAGCCAGTGTTTTCAGGGAAAATGTTTTCATGAAAAACTCCTTGTGTTACGACAGATAACCAACAAAACCGAGCTGGGCACGGAAAACAGAAGAAACCTTGCTGAATGGAAGACTAACACAATCGGGGACAGGGATCAATGCGGAAACATAATGTTATATAGAATAACAAGCAGAATTCCAGGAACATAGCGGCGGACATTGATACACATTATCGTAGCCTTATCTGAGCACAGCTTGGCAACTGTGTTGAAATGAGGTCACAACCTGAAGATTAGGAGAACATCATGGAGCCAGTTGTATATATCTTGCTTGGTGCTGTATGCGTAGCAATCGCTGTGGGAATATATATGTTTTTTAGGAAAAGGAAACCATCTGAAAAATCAACGGAGGATTCTGGATCATGTGAACTGTCTGTTGCACCATCAGAAAATGCAGAAATCGCTGCTACAGACAGAGGCTTAGAATTAATGATTCAGATGGAACAGCTTCCCGTGGAATCCGTTCCTGATGCGTCAGCTCTCGTAGAGATAAAAGACAGAAAAGTTCTTGCACGGATAGATGATCTTATTCCCGGTATCGCTCAGGCGGGAACCGCTGCGGCAAATGCCGTCCGTGCCGGTGGTGAGACCGTTTATCGCGCTATCATCCCTGCAGGTGCCAAGCTTGCAGATTCTAAGGCTATGGAAGGGGCTGTTCGTGGGTTCTATCGCGGGGCTGATGGGATTCAGGGACACGCCAATCTGGTGGCAGTGAATCAGACAGCGTCCCGGGTGGCTAATGCAGCGGCAGCGGCTATGGGAGTCGCGGCAATGGTTGTCGGGCAGTATTACATGACACAGATCAATGCGGAACTGGGTGAGATTCACGATGATATTAAAAGTATTGCGGATTTCCAGGATAACGAGTACAAAAGCAAAGTATTTGCTCTTGTAGCTCAGATCAAGAAGATTGCTTCATTTCAAGTGGAGATCCTTGATACTGAGGAACTTCGCATGGGCGAGATTGCTCATTTGAACGAGCTTGAGGATGAGTGCATACAGCTCTTGGGACAGGCTAATCTAGCCATTGCCGGATTTGTTGGTAAGAAATGTTCGGATTATGATGCATATAAAAAGGAATTGCATTCAGCCCAGAATTGGTATTTGTATCAGCAAACACTTCTGGATATTCTCTACAAGATTTCCGATCTGAAATATGCTCTTCATTTCGGAAATGTATCCAGAGAGCAGTGCACAGCACTTCTGCCAATCTATACAAAACAGGTTTCTGACGCACAGAAGAGACTTGCCGAGTGGCACGAAGGGGCAGCCAAGAGGCTGGGCATCGATATCTCAAAGGCTACAAGAAAGAGAGAGGGCTTCGACGAGGTTATTCATTGGATCCCGGGACTGTTTAAGGATGATATGAATTACAGGCCAATTTCCGAGGGAACTGCCAAGATGATTAAAATGCAGTCCTCCGGTGGCACGTCATCGCATCTTCCCGGGAAGGAAGAACTCTACAATGAGGATGTACAGATTATTTCCAGGGACGGTAAACTATATTATTTGCCGCCTACTTCAGATGCTGCCGGGGCATAAGGGAGGTGACCGCAGATGCCGTTTCAGATTATCCGAAACGATATTACAAAGGTAAAAGCAGATGCCATCGTGAACACGGCAAATCGAAGGCCGGTCATCGGTGGCGGTACAGACAGTGCCATCTATAAGGCTGCCGGAGAGCAGCCGGTCCTGAAAGAACGAAAAGCCATCGGAGAGATTGCCCGCGGGCAGGCTGCGTATACGGGCGCCTACCATCTTGCGGCAAAATACATCATCCACACGGTCGGTCCGGCATGGATCGACGGAAACCACGGTGAGCGGGACATCCTTCACTCCTGCTATGCGAATTCTCTGCGTATAGCGGCGGAACTGGGGTGCACCAGCATTGCATTTCCGCTGATCGCTACAGGCATATTCGGCTTCCCGAAGGATGAGGCGCTTCAGATTGCCCTTGCGGAAATAAACCGGTTTCTGCTTACCCACGACATGGAGGTTATTCTCGTGGTATTCGACAGGAAGGCTTTCGAGCTTTCCGGGAAGCTGGTCGGGAATATTGAGGAGTACATCGACGAGCACTCCGTCAAATTGGCAAGAGCCAGGGAATACGATGACGATTATGACTATGAGCGCGAAAGACGTTCGAGAAGAGGTGCATATCATGCTTCGTCCGCGTTGCTCTCCGGCAGCCGGGAATCGGAGCCGGAGAATGGCTCGATCGATGAGCCGGAGATCGTTGATGGGGATGCTTATGAGATGGCCGCCGGTCCGTCGGCGATAATTGACGGCATTTCCGGCAAGAGCCTGGACGAGGTGCTGGAGAACGATGAGGACACCTTTCAGCAGAGGCTCTTTAAGCTGATTGACGACAGCGGCATGGATGATGTTGCGGTCTATAAGAAGGCGAACATAGACCGGAAGGTGTTCTCCCGTATCCGGAGCAAGGAAGACTATAAGCCGAAAAAGAAAACCGCTGTGGCATTTGCAATCGCCCTTCAGCTGGATATGCCGACCATGCTGGATCTGCTCTCCAGAGCAGAGATTGCATTTTCACCCAGCAATAAGTTTGACCTGATCATCACCTATTTCATTACGAACAGGATATATGACATATACGAGATCAACGCCGCGCTGTTCCGGTACGGGCAGCCGATCCTCGGTGTGTGATTCTTAAGGAAGCGGAATTTGTCGCATGGGGAACGACCACTCCGGTTTCACCGGCCGCTATACTGGCATCATGAAGTAAAGAAAAAGAAAAGGAGGATGCAGGGTATGTATGGAGCAATTTTAGGTGATATGATCGGTGCACCGTATGAGTTTGACAGAGGGGATAAAACAAAGGACTTCGTTCTCTTCAATGAGGAGGCGCAGTTCACGGATGATTCCGTAATGACCATAGCCGTAGCGGAGGCTCTTATGGACACTGAGGGACAGAGTGCGGATGAGGTAAAGAAGGCTCTTGTCCGTTCCATGCAGAAATGGGGACACAAATATCCTCATGCAGGATATGGGGGCATGTTCTGCGGGTGGCTCAGAGACGAGGATCCCCGGCCGTACGGAAGCTGCGGAAATGGATCCGCCATGAGAGTGTCTGCGGCCGGATGGCTTTACGGGAGCCTGGAAGATACCAGAAAATATGCGAGGCTTTCCGCAGAGGTGACACACAACCACCCGGAGGGCATCAAAGGCGCAGAGGCGACCGCTTCCGCCATATTCATGGCCGGAAACGGCAGCAGCAAGGAAGAAATAAAGGAATACATCGTGGGGGAGTTCGGATATGATTTGTCCCGTACCTGTGACGAGATAAGACGGACCTACCATCATGTGGAGACCTGTCAGGAGACGGTTCCGGAGGCGATTACCGCATTCCTGGAAGGAACGGATTTTGAGGATGTGATTCGGACGGCGGTGTCTCTCGGCGGTGATTGTGATACGCTTACCTGTATCGCCGGTGGTATTGCGGAGGCCTTTTATGGAGTGCCGGAGACGTTCCGCCTTACGTGCCGGGAGCGTCTCGGAAGGGATATGCTGGAAGTCCTTGACCGCTTCGAGGAGAGGACCGGCAGGGCAGGATAACATTCCTGCATAGCGTTTACAAAATAACCGGCCCAATAACGCAGAACTTTTTTCTGAGGGTGCGTGTCAAAAAACGCAGGCGCAGCGGGCTGCGCGAAAGAAGAGAGATGGTGAGAATGGAAGCAGTGGATTTGCATACACATTCGACGTGCTCGGACGGGACCTTTACGCCGTCGCAGCTGGTGCACCTTGCAAAGGAGAAGGGGCTTTCTGCCTTTGCATTGACCGATCACGATACGACGGCCGGTCTGGACGAAGCCATGGCGGCGGCTGCGGGAACCGGAGTAGAGGTGATCCCGGGCATCGAGCTTTCGACGAAGTATATGGACAAGGATGTCCACATCGTCGGTCTGCTGTTTGATTATCAGAGCCGGGAATGCAAAGAAGCCCTGCAGGAATTCGTGGATGCGCGGCAGGCACGGAATCGCGAGATGTGCGGGAAAATGTGTGCGGCAGGAATTCCGATTCCGTACGAGGAGCTGATGGCGGACAACCCGGGATCGGTCGTGACAAGAGCCAACATGGCAAGATTCCTGCTGAAAAAAGGGGTTGTATCGCAGATCAAGGAGGCGTTTGACCGTTACATCGGGGATGACGCACCCTTTTTCATCCCAAGGGAGAAGATTACGCCGGCGCGGGCGGTGGCATTCCTGCGCCGGTTTCACGGCGTTCCGGTTCTGGCACATCCTTTTCAATACCAGCTGGGAGAGAAGGGACTGGAGAAGCTGGTGCAGGAGCTCAAGGAAGCGGGGCTGATGGGCATAGAGGCCTACTATTGCACGCACACACCGGAGATGACGGCACAGATCCGGAGCCTTGCGCAGCGATACGGACTCTTCCTCTCCGGCGGATCGGATTTTCACGGCAGCAATAAGCCGGGGCTGGAGATGGGGAACGGGTACGGACACCTCCGCGTGCCGGGGGAGTGCCTCACAGAGATGAAGCATGCAAGGTACGGCATTGACGGCGATACGAGGATCCTGTTCTGCGACTACGACGGGACGCTCGCCAATGAGGAGAAGACGGTGACGGCCGCGACAAAGGCAGCCATTGCGCGGTTCGTGGCGGCCGGCGACCTCTTCGTCCTTTCCTCCGGCCGGGCAATGAGCGACGTGAAGGCACTGGCAAGGCAGCAGGGACTTTGCTATCCGCAGCAGTTCCTCTCCGGCTACAACGGAGCGGAGCTCTACTCCTGCGAGGAGGACACAACCTTTTTCCGTGAGACGCTGCCCATCGGGATCGTCCGCAGCGTGATGGAAATCTGCAGAGAGAGGAATATTTACTGCCATACCTACGATCGGGATGTCATTGTGGCAAGAGAGTGCACGGACGAGACGCGGTATTATACCGCGCGGGTAAAGATGCCGGTGCGTCTCGCCGAGGATCCGGCAGGGATTCTGTCGGAGGAGCCCTGCAAGTGCCTGGCCATCCATCTGGAGAACCAAGAGGATCACGCGCTGGAGGCCTTGGCCAAGGAGCTGGAGGACCGATATGGGGATGTATTGCACACGGTGCGGTCCAACCCATGGTATCTGGAAATTGATCCTGTGCGCGCGACCAAGGCCTATTCTCTGGAATGGCTGTGCAGACATCTTGGAATCGACCGGGAAAAGACGATTGCGGCCGGCGACGCACAGAACGACAATCCCATGCTCCGGGCGGCCGGCATCGGCATTGGCATGTGCAATGGGCTCGCCTCCAATCCGGAAATGGCAGAGGCGGCGGACATCATCACGGAAAAGGACAACGAGCATGACGGTCTGGCAGCGGCCCTGCAGGACATCATGGATACATTGGGAATAGGAGAAGAGTGACGGAAATGAACATTATTCTGGCATCGGCATCGCCGAGACGGATTCAGCTGCTGGAGCAGATCGGCCTGACGGCAAGGGTGCAGCCCTGCACGCTTCCGGAGGTGGCAAGCGCGGCAGAGCCGTCGGAGGTGGTGCGGCAGCTCTCTGCCGGAAAGGCAGAGAACATAGCAGCAAAAGCGCTGGCTGCGGAACCGGACGATACGGTTGTCATAGGCGCGGACACCGTGGTGGCACTGGACGAAGAGATTCTGGGGAAGCCTCGCAGCCACGAAGAGGCCTATCGGATGATCGCCGCGCTGCAGGGGAGAACACACCGTGTCTACACAGGGGTTACGGTCATCGGCCGCAATCACCGAAAGACCTTTGTGGAGGTTTCGGAGGTGGAGGTGGCTCCCATGACACCGGAGGAAATCCGCGAATACGCGGATTCGGAGGAGCCGATGGACAAGGCCGGAGGATACGGCATTCAGGGAACCTTCGGCCGCTATGTCACCGGCATCCGGGGGGACTACAACAGCATTGTGGGACTGCCGATAGCGCATCTGTATCAGGTTCTGAAAGAATTTCGCACGGAGTGAGGCAATTCCGCGCGGAGTGAGGCGATCAGAGTGCGTGCCGGACGGGCTCCCTTTGTTCAAAGGTCACGTAGCTCGTGAAGCCGCATTCGCGCAGCAGCGCTGCGGCGCGGTCGAAGCCATAGGCGACGCCCTCCGGTGCGTGTGCGTCGGAACCGATGGTCACCATACGACCGCCGTAATCGTGATAGCGCTTGAGAATGGCTTTTCCGGGATTGGTCTCGGGAAAGCCTTTTTTGAGCGGCGATGTGTTGATCTCCAGCGCCTTGCCCTGCAGGATGAGCTCAAAGAGGATGGGATCGATGAGGTCCTGATAACGCTCATAGAGATAGGAGGAGGTGCGCTCTTTGACGGAGCCGTCCGCCGACATCGGTCCGCAGCGGAAGATGTAGTCCAGATGTCCGTAGGTGTCGTAGTCCCGGCAGGCGCGGACGTTGGCCAGCGCCTGTTCGAAATAGGCCCGGTACGGATCCGGGTTTTCCGTCGGATCACCGGGGAGCACGCACGGATCCGCCGGGGCGGCAGCCCCGGACGGAGATGGAAGAACGCCGGAAACGGACGGCGCGGGGGCGGCGTGGGAAGCTGTCTGAAAGAAGGAGGCGTAATAGGGATCCATGCCGTTTCGCGCGGAATGGGTGGAGCCGATGATAAAATCAAAATCCGGGTGTGATTGCACGTAGGACGAGATCGTATCCGCCATGGAAGCGCGCAGCCCCAGCTCGAGACCGAAAAAAAGACGGATGGTCCCGGCGTAGCGAATCTTTTTCAGAAGGAAGGTCTCACGATAGGCGGAATAATCGACGTGAAAATCGCCGGTGGGATCATCCTTGGGCGCATTGGTGAAGGGAGAATCCGGATCCAGATGCTCTGTGAAGCAGATGGATTCCATCCCGGCGCGGATGGCGGCCTGAATCTGATCCTCCATGGAGGCTTCGGAGTCGGCGGAAAAGGAAGTGTGCAGATGATAATCGGACAGAACGGGCATACAGACCTCCGGAAAACGGTGCAAATCCACAACAGCCGGCAGAACAGCTGCCGGAACAACGATCGGAACAACGATTGGAACAGCTGCCGGAAGAACGGCAAAGCCGGCGCGTCTTTCCGGCGCACCACGGGTATCATAGCAGATCTGAACGGTGCACGGAAATGTGAGTTTTCAGCCGTCGCCACTTGAAATTGTTCGGGCGGTCGAGTATCATAAAGCTTGCTGATAAAAAATTGACAAGCTGTTATGGGAGTCAATCAAGAAAATTTTTCAGGAGGATTGAAAAATGGCAGTTAAAGTTGCGATTAATGGTTTTGGCCGTATCGGCCGTCTTGCTTTCCGTCAGATGTTCGGTGCAGAAGGATTTGAGATCGTTGCAATCAACGACCTGACTTCTCCCAAGATGCTCGCTCACCTTCTCAAGTATGATTCCACACAGGGCAGATATGCACTGTGCGACAAGGTTGAGGCCGGCGAGGATTACATCTCGGTTGACGGCAAGAAGATCACCATCTATGCAAAGGCAAACGCAGCAGAGCTTCCCTGGGGCGAGCTTGGTGTTGATGTAGTTCTGGAGTGCACCGGCTTCTACACCTCCAAGGCAAAGGCACAGGCTCACATCGATGCCGGTGCAAAGCACGTTGTCATTTCTGCTCCTGCCGGAAATGATCTTCCTACCATCGTTTACAATGTAAACCATCAGGGACTGACTGCAGAGGACAAGATCATCTCCGCAGCTTCCTGCACCACGAACTGCCTGGCTCCTATGGCGAAGGCTCTGAACGATCTGGCTCCCATCAAGTCCGGTATTATGTGCACCATTCATGCTTACACCGGCGACCAGATGACACTGGACGGCCCGCAGAGAAAGGGCGATCTGAGAAGATCCCGCGCTGCAGCTGTGAACATCGTTCCCAACAGCACCGGCGCTGCAAAGGCAATCGGCCTTGTTATTCCTGAGCTGAACGGCAAGCTGATCGGCTCCGCACAGCGTGTTCCTACACCTACCGGCTCCACCACCATCCTGACCGCTGTTGTTGAGGGTGAGGTTACCAAGGATCAGATCAATGCAGCAATGAAGGCAGCAGCTACCGAGTCCTTCGGCTACAACGAGGATGAGATCGTTTCCTCCGATATCGTCGGAATGACCTATGGCTCTCTGTTCGATGCAACACAGACCATGGTTCTGCCTCTGGACAACGGAACCACCGAGGTTCAGGTTGTTTCCTGGTACGACAACGAGAATTCCTATACCAGCCAGATGGTTCGCACCATCAAGCACTTCGGCTCCCTTCTGAACAAGTAATTTCAGTCGGCAGACAGCCGCAGCAGAACGATTGATTGCTACCAAGGCCCGGGCCCCCATGGGCCCGGGCCTTGGTTTTGCGGCTTGGACCGTCACCGCAGGGAAACGAGCTGCCCGCGGATGCAGGCAGCACCGGAAGGGAAAGTCAGCTGCAGCGTGCCTTCGGCACGGGGGCAGCTGCCGTCCGGAACATTCAGAGTAAAGGAGATTTGACATGGCAGCTTTGAACAAAAAGACCGTAGATGATTTTAATGCAGCCGGCAGAAGAGTTCTGGTCAGATGCGATTTCAACGTTCCGCTCAAAGAGGGAAAGATTACGGATGAAACCCGTATTGTTGCCGCACTGCCCACGATTCAGAAGCTTATCGGGGAAGGTGCAAAGGTGATCCTTTGCTCCCATCTCGGAAAGGTAAAGAACGGCCCCAACGAAGGAGAGTCTCTGGCACCCGTGGCAGAGCGCCTTTCGGAGAAGCTCGGCAAGAACGTAACCTTTGTTTCCGACTACAGCGTAACCGGCCAGGCGGCTACCGACGCGGTTGCTGCCATGAAGGAGGGCGACGTTGTCCTGCTGCAGAACACGCGTTTCCGCGGCAAGGAGGAGACGAAGACGAAGGAAGCCGGTGAGGAATTCGCCAAGGAGCTGGCAGAGCTGGCGGATGATTATGTCTGCGATGCCTTCGGTTCCGCACACAGAGCACATGCCTCGGTTGCCGTTGTGACGAAGTACATTCGTGAGAAGGGCGGCACCTGCGCAGTCGGCTATCTGATGCAGAAGGAGATCAAGTTCCTCGGCAACGCGGTAGAAGATCCGGTTCGTCCGTTTGTGGCAATTCTCGGCGGCGCCAAGGTTGCGGACAAGCTGAATGTTATTTCCAACCTGCTGGAGAAGTGCGATACGCTGATCATCGGCGGCGGCATGGCTTATACGTTTGCAAAGGCACAGGGTTATGAGATCGGTACCTCCCTTTGCGATGAGACCAAGGTGGATTATTGCAAGGAGATGCTGGAGAAGGCAGAGAGCCTCGGCAAAAAGCTGCTGCTCCCGGTAGATGCCGTGGTTACGGATCACTTCCCGGATCCCATTGACGACGCAGCCATTGCGACGGAAGTGGTCGACATCGACAAGATTCCTGCAGACAAGATGGGAATGGATATCGGACCGAAGACCCGGGCTCTGTACGCAGAGGCGGTGGCATCGGCCAAGACGGTTGTATGGAACGGACCGATGGGCGTGTTCGAGAATCCGGTGCTGGCAGAGGGGACCAAGGCGGTTGCAAAGGCACTGGCAGAGACGGACGCAACGACCATCATCGGCGGCGGCGATTCCGCAGCAGCGGTCAATCAGCTGGGGTATGCGGACAAGATGAGCCATATTTCCACCGGCGGCGGTGCTTCGCTGGAGTTCCTGGAAGGCAAGGAGCTGCCTGGTGTTTATGCTGCGGACGATAAGTAAATCCCACAGCCGGACGCAGGCCTGTGTTTAGAAGCTGACACAGGTCTGCGGAACAAAGATGCAGAATGGTTTGGAGGAAAAGGACATGGCACGGAAGAAGATTATTGCCGGCAACTGGAAGATGAATAAGACACCGAGTGAGGCAAAGGAGCTGGTTGAACTCCTCAAGCCCCTGGTGGACAACCCGGAGGTGGATGTTGTCTATTGCGTCCCCGCCATTGATCTTGTGCCGGTTGCAGAGGCGATCAGGGGAACGAATGTGCAGCTTGGCGCAGAGAACATCTCGGATCAGGACAAGGGCGCCTACACCGGTGAGATTTCTGCGGCGATGCTGGTGGATGCCGGCGTGAAGTATGTCATCATCGGTCACTCCGAGAGAAGACAGTACTACGGTGAGGACGATGCGTTCCTGAACCGGAAGGTGCGGAAGGCCATCGAGAATGGTCTGACACCCATTCTGTGCTGCGGCGAGACACTGGAGCAGCGTGAGGCCGGCGTTACGCTGGACTGGATCCGTCTGCAGATCAAATCCGACCTGCAGGGTGTGTCCGCGGAGCAGGCGGCAGAGCTGGTCATCGCCTATGAGCCCATCTGGGCAATCGGAACGGGCAAGACCGCTACCGCCGAGCAGGCAGAAGAGGTTTGCGCAGCCATCCGTCAGACCATAGCGGAGATCTACGATACCGATACGGCGGAGAAGATCCGCATTCAGTACGGCGGCTCCATGAACGCCGGGAACTGCAAGGAGCTCCTTGCCAAGCCCGACATCGACGGCGGACTGATCGGAGGGGCAGCGCTGAAGGCGGATTTCGGTCAGATCGTTAATTACAACAAGTAAGATTTCGTGGTAGCTTTTCCACAGAAACGGATCCAACGGTTCCTGCAATATTTGAGCACATCTGTCAAAGCAGATGTGCTCTTTTCGTATTCCGGGTTGTTAACGCACCAGGCGGCGAAGGAGAGGGACTTTTCCGATCAGCCGGGAAAGGGCGTAGGTCAGCACCAGGAGAAGGACCAGCAGGAGGGGGATTCCGCTCAGGGGATCCGGCAGAAGGGACAGGAGCCGGGGCCGGAGGAGATCGAGGAGAAACGGGTGCAGGAGGTAAATGCCGAAGGAGGCGGCAGACAGGGATGCGGCAGCCCTTCGGAGGAGATTGGCCACGCCGCCCTTGGGTTGTGTTCGGCGGGCGCAGGCGCTGACAAAGCAGGCCGATGACAGCAGGAGCGTGTTGAGCACGAAGGGCGTGGAGAAGTCGCTGCAGCTGACGGCATCGGCTGCGGAACGTCCGGCCTGAAGGACAGCTGCCGCTGCCGTGGCGGCAAGAGCGGCGAGCCAGAGAAGGTACCGGCCGGCGGCAAACGGCCGTCTCCTCTGCAGCATCTCATAGAGCACATGCCCCAGCAGGAAATAGCCCGGATATCCGCAGAAATAAGCCGCATCGAAAAGATTCCGGAAATCCATCAGGAGATACTTGAAGGGGAATTCAAAGAGGAACAGGGTGGGCAGCAGAATGGCAACGCCCAGAAAGACCGTGAGATACACCGCGCAGATGCGCAGATTCCGGGCACCCTCATAGAGCAGGGGGACCAGCAGCAGGAGCAGAACGAACATGGGAAGATACCAGAGATGATATTTGCCATGGACGCGGAAAAAGGCGAGGAAGAGGTGCTCCTTGCACGCCTCGGCAGGGGTTGCGGACCCTGCGAGGAGCTCCGGGTGCAGCAGCATGTCCTCGACGAGGTAGAAAATCTTCCAGAAGCAATACAGGAGGAAAAAGTGAGCGGCTTTTTGGCACATGAAGGCAGGGGAGGTGCTCTTGCTCCGGTGATCCGGAGACAGATACAGTGCACCGCTGATCATGACGAACAAGGTGATGCCGGCAAAGGAAAAAATGTTGCAGGCATGTGTGATGAGAAGAGAAGGACCGCCGGACGAAAGTGCGGTGTCCAGCCACTGCGCGGATACGTGGGTCAGAAGGACGAGAATTGCCGCGATGGCCCGGAGCGCGGTAAGCCCGGCATCGCGGGAGGAATGAGAGGGATTGGAAGCTTCAAACTGGTTCATAATCGATGGATCGTCTCCTTTACAGCTTCGGTGCTGCAATGCGGAAATCGGACGGTGAGGCTCCGGTTTCAGAGAAAGTTCAGAAAATCAGAATGAAGACATTATAGCGGATTGTGGTACACTACGCTTGCGGTATTTCTCGGCACAGGGCTGCCGGGAGCCGTCAATAACGTGTAAGGATGCCGGTCTTTATGCAGGGGACAGCTGTCCATGCATTGCATAAGGCAGGTGATAAAGAAACGAACTGGTACATTGATAATAACTGGGTACGCGGAATATGAAACGTGACGGACAAGAGGATGAGAACAGAAGGCGGATCACCCCGGATTCCATTCTGGATATGGGGGCGGGGGAAGAGCCGGCCGGGGAGAACGGTGGGCCGGAAGCAGATCTGCCCGGGAATGCCGGAGAAACCGACGAGCTGGACCTGGAGGAATGGGATCTGGATCTGGAGGATGCCATCCAAAGGCAGACGATACTGGAGCAGCCCGGATTGGCGGATGCCTATCGCTCGAACGGGAGCGCCGCGGCTTCCCCTGCAAAGGAACGCGTGAGGCGGCGGGCGCCTTCGGATTCCGGGCGGCCGGGAGCCGGCACGCACCGGCGGACGGATCCGAACCGTGCGGACGGGAAACCACAGAGGCCGGAGCAGGAGCAATCACAGAGGCAGAAGCGGGAAGAGGATGCCGACGCGCACCGACGCGCGGCGGATCGGAAGGAGAGCAAAACGAGATACAACGAGGACGACGATCTTTTGTACGAGGAATACGATCTGGACGAGGAGGAGAGCCGTATCGGACGACGGAAGAGGAGAAGAGCCTCCGGGGATGGGCAGGAGCCGGCCCGTTTCGCGCTTTCCAGAGAGGAACAGAAGGAGTACGAGGAATTTCTTGCCTATAAGGAGGCGCAGAATCGTTCCGGGCGCAAGAGCCGGAAGGATGAAGGCCGGAAGGAGAAGAAGGAGAAGAAAAGAAAGCGCCATCCGCTGCGCCGGCTCCTTTGTCTGCTTCTGCTGCTCCTGATCCTCCTGCCGATTCTGTATGTTGCCGCCAGAATGAACGGAATCATGGAGGGCGTGAGCACCTCGGACATCAAGGATCTGATCAGTGAGGAGGTGCAGAAGAGCCAGGAGACCGGCTCCATGGCAGGGTATACGAACATTGCACTGTTCGGTCTGGATTCCACCGAGGAGAGCCTGGATGCGGGGAACAACCGGACGGACGTTATGATCATAGCCTCCATCAATGACAGGACGGGAGATGTCAAACTGGTCTCGGTATACCGGGACACCTATCTGGACATCGGGAGCGGCAATTACCAGAAGGCGAATGCCGCCTATGCCTACGGCGGTCCGGAGCAGGCCATCACCATGCTGAACACCAATCTGGACCTGAACATCACGGACTACGCCACCATCGGTTTCGGCGGCGTGGCGGACATGATCGACGCGGTGGGCGGCATTGAAATCGATGTGCAGCAGGACGAGATTGATCATCTGAACAATTACCAATCCACCATGGCTACGGAGCTGGGAAAGGAATACGTGCCGATTACCTCGACCGGTCTGCAGACACTGAATGGCCTGCAGGCGACGGCATATTGCCGGATCCGCTACACGGACGGCGGCGATTTCAAGAGAACCGAACGGCAGAAGGAGGTCCTTTCCAAGACCTTCGCCAAGCTGAAGAGTGCAGGGCCGGTTGCCATGCTCAAGGCGGCGGACAGCCTGGCCAGCGAGGTGAGGACATCGCTGAATGCGGCGGAAATTTCCGCTCTTGTCCTGAAGGCATTGCGGATGAACATTGCAGATACGAGCGGCTTCCCGAATGAGCAATACCGGACGGTGGGCTATATCGGAGATCAGTCCTGCGTCATTCCCATTCACCTGACGGACAATGTGACCTGGCTGCACCAATATCTGTTCGAGGATACGGACTACGAGGTGTCGCAGACGGTGCAGAGCATCAGCAGTGAGATCAGCGCGCGATCGGGATATTGAGCCCGGGGCGATGCAGGAAGGCAGAATGAGAAAAATAATTGTGATAGGCGCCGGGGCCGCGGGACTCATGGCGGCCTGCGCCGCGGCGGACGCCGGCGCAGAGGTCACCGTTCTGGAGCACAACGAAAAGGCCGGCAAGAAAATATATATTACCGGAAAGGGACGCTGCAATTACTCGAACGCCTGCGGGAACGAGGAGTTTCTGACGCAGGTCCTTCGCAATCCGAAGTTTTTATACAGTGCGCTGTACAGCTTTGACAGCGCTGCCATGACGGAATTCCTGCAGAGCAACGGCTGCAGGGTAAAAGAGGAAAGAGGGAAGCGTCTCTTTCCGGCCTCGGACCATGCTTTTGACGTCACGGATGCGCTGGTGCACCATCTGAGGCGAAAGGGCGGACACATCCGGTTCCATGCCGACGTGGCGGGGATCCTCACCTCTGCGGAGAAGGAGGCCTGCGGCGTTGTATTGGCAGACGGGAAGAAGCTTGCAGCGGACGCGGTGATTGTTGCAACGGGCGGGCAGAGCTATCCGTCCACAGGCTCCACGGGGGACGGATATCGCTTTGCCGGGGAGCTGGGCATTGCCGTAAAGGAGAGAGCGCCCTCTCTGGTTCCTCTGACTGTGAGAGAGACCTGGCCGCTTCGTCTGCAGGGCCTTGCATTGAAAAATATTGCCGTCACGGTTTATCGGCGGCAGCCGGAGGATCCGAAGGCGGGGCCGGGAGAGAAGAGCGCTGCAGCGATGGACGCACCGGGGGCAGCTGCGGGAGTCCTTCGGAGAACGGGAAAAGGAAAGAAACAGCGCCCGGTATATGAGGGCTTCGGTGAGCTGCTCTTTACGCATTTCGGACTCAGCGGGCCACTCATTCTCTCGGCCTCCTGTCACACGGATTTTGCGCAGAGGGGAACGGAATACCTGCTCCTGCTGGATTTAAAGCCTGCGCTTTCCGGGGAGGAGCTGGAGAACAGGATACGCCGGGAGGCGGCACTTTCGCCGAAAAAGGAGCTGCGAAATGTGCTGAAGACCCTTCTGCCGGAGCGCCTTGCCGAGGAAATGGCCGGGCTGTATGCGGCGGGGAAGGATCCTTCGGCGGCGGAGCGCACGCAAAGGCGGCCGATCAACACCTTCAATGAGAGGGAGATGCGGGAGCTGGCGGAATTGCTCAAGAGTGTGCCGCTGGTGCTCACGGGAACACGGGGATTTGCGGAAGCGATTGTCACGCGGGGCGGCATCTGTGTCGGAGAGGTCAACCCGTCCACCATGGAGGCCAGAAAAGTGAGGGGACTTTATTTTGCGGGAGAGGTGCTGGATGTGGATGCCTATACCGGTGGCTTTAATCTGCAGATTGCCTGGTCCACCGGACACCTGGCGGGGGTAAGCGCCGCAGAAGAGCAGCAAAAAGGGTAGCAGGAAGGGCAGCGGAATGAAAGAGAAATCATTTAACATTGCAATCGACGGTCCCGCCGGCGCGGGCAAGAGCACAATTGCCAGAAAGGTCGCATCGCAGCTGGGATTCATTTATGTGGACACCGGCGCCATGTACCGCGCAATGGCCCTGTATCTTACGAGGAGAGGGCTGCGGAAGCCCGCAGAAGAGGACCCGGAGGAAAGGAAGGCTTTTGCGGAGCGCGCAGGGAAGCTATGTCAGGCGGCGGAGATTTCGATTGCATACCAAAACGGCGAGCAGGTTGTCCTGCTGGCGGGGGAGAACGTCAATCCCTATCTGAGAACGGAAGAGGTCAGTACCATGGCCAGCGTTTCCTCGGCGGTTCCGCAGGTGCGCGTGCGGCTGGTGGAGCTCCAGCAGCAGCTGGCGGCGGATCAGAACGTGGTCATGGACGGCAGGGACATCGGAACCGTGGTGCTGCCGGATGCACAGGTTAAAATCTATCTGACGGCCAGCGTGGAGGTGCGCGCCAGACGCCGCTACATCGAGAACCGGCGGGCGGCAGGCGAGGGAGCGGCCAAATCCGCGGAGGATCTGGATCTGGAGAAGATCAAGGCAGACATTGCGGAGAGAGATCACCGGGACATGACGCGCCCGGTTTCGCCGCTTCGGCAGGCAGAGGATGCGGTGCTGGTGGATTCGTCGGAGCTTTCCATCGATCAGGTGGCGGAGACCATTCTGAATCTGGCGGCGGATAAGCTTGGAAGACCGCAGGTGATTACGGCGGCAACGGCGGGCTTTTGCTGCGGCGTGCAAAAGGCGGTGGATGCGGTTTACCGGGAGATTGCCAAAAAGGAGCAGGGAGAAAAGAGCGGCCCGATCAATACCTTCGGCCCGATCATCCACAACGAGACGGTGGTGGAGGAGCTGAAGAAAAGGGAGGTTGGAATCCTGCATTCCGCCGAGGAAGCCGGGGCACAGCAGGGCGGCACGATCGTCATCCGCTCCCACGGCGTGGACAGGAAAACCTGGGAGGAGCTGAACGCAGGAACGGCGGACATCGTGGACACAACCTGTACCTTTGTGAAGAAGATCCACGAAATCGTGGACAAGGCCAGTGCAGAGGGCGCCCAGATCGTCATCATCGGCAACCACGGACATGCGGAGACGGAAGGGACCGTCGGCTGGAGCTCGACGCCGGCCACCGTCATAGAGACCGAAGAGGAGGCAAAGGCCTATCGCGCGGATCCGGATCGAAAGGTATGCATTGTGGCGCAGACAACGTTCAATGCGGAAAAATTCGAGAAAATTGTTGATTTGATCGCACGAAATGGGTATAATATCGAGACGAATGAGACCATCTGCAATGCCACCAGTGAGCGGCAGGCAGAGGCCAGGCGCATTGCACAGCGCGCGGATGTCATGATCGTGATCGGCGGGAGAGGATCTTCCAACACCGCCAAGCTCTATGAGATCTGCAAGGCGCAATGTGCAAGAACCTATTTCATTCAGACGGTGGATGACCTGGATTTGCACCTGTCAGGAGGCGAGCGGATCATCGGCATCACCGCCGGGGCTTCGACCCCGAAAAATATTATTGAGGAGGTTCAAAGTGATGTCAGAAGAACTAACTTTTGAACAGATGCTGGAAGCATCATTTAAGACAATTCACAGTGGAGAGGTGGTCGAAGGTTCCGTCATTGATGTTAAGCCGGAAGAAGCGGTGCTGAACATCGGCTATAAGAGCGATGGCATCCTGACCCGCCAGGAGTATTCCAACGACAATTCCCTGGATCTTACCACAAAGCTTCATATCGGCGATAAGCTGGATGTCAAGGTGATGAAGGTAGATGACCGCGAGGGAACCGTTGCACTTTCCTACAAGAGACTTGCTCTGGATCGCGGCAACAAGGTGATTGAAGAGGCTTATGAGAACAAGACCGTCCTGAAGGCTGAGGTTTCTCAGGTGCTCTCCGGTGGTATCTGTGTTGTTGTTGAGGGCATTCGGGTATTCATTCCCGCATCTCTTGTCAGCGACACCTACGAGAAGGATCTTACAAAGTATCTCGGCCACGAGATTGAGTTCGTTGTTACGGAGTACAATCCCAGAAGACGCCGTTACATCGGAGATCGCAAGCAGCTGCTTACGGCCAAGAGAGAAGAGGCCGCTGCGAAGCTTTTCGAGACGCTGCAGGCCGGCGATGTAGTAGAAGGCACAGTGAAGAACATCACCGACTTCGGTGCATTCGTGGATCTGGGCGGAGCCGATGGTCTGCTGCACATCTCTGAGATGAGCTGGGGCCGTGTGGAGAGCCCGAAGAAGGTCTTCAAGGTTGGCCAGAAGCTTCGTGTTCTGGTAAAGGACATCAACGGACGCAAGATCGCACTGTCCCTGAAGTTCCCGGATGAGAATCCCTGGATCGGCGCAGAGGACAAGTATGCGGTAGGCAAGGTCGTGACCGGCCGTGTTGCACGTATGGCTGATTTCGGCGCATTCGTAGAGCTGGAGTCCGGCATTGATGCACTGCTTCATGTCTCCCAGATTTCGAAGGAGCACATTGAGAAGCCTTCGGATGTGCTGAAGGTAGGCGATGAGGTTACGGCAAAGATCGTTGACTTCAATCCGGAGAACAACAAGATTTCCCTTTCCGTGAAGGCTCTCAAGAACGATGAGGAGAGAGCACAGAAGGAAGAGAACGAGATTGTGGTTCCCGGCAAGGGCGGCAACGATGACGAGGCTGTTACCGTGGACATTGATGCCATGATCGCACGTCAGGAGACGGAAGAGGCTTAATTGCCCCGATACCGACACATAGGTTTTAAGATAACCGGCCGGACCAAACGGCCGGTTATTTTTTATAAACGATGTGGCGGAACGAAGAATAAAAGAACAGCTCTGTTGTATTTCATATACAACAGAGCTTTTTGCGTAGAAACGTTTTTCTTTTTTATGCGTGGGATCCTTGGATTTTACCGTTCGGAGGAATTGGTGAAGAGCGTCTGCAGCTCCATGAGCTCGGTTACGATGTGCCGGATCATGTCCTGGGCCTGTTTGCATGGATCTTCGCCGGGCATCTCCTGTACCTGACGGGAGAGCGGTGCGCCGGACTCCGCAGAATTTGAGGCGGAGAGCGGTACATCGTACTCCGCGGGATTGGATGCCGGGAGCGGTGCGACGGATTCCGTAAAATTTGATACAGAGCGTGTGCGGGGTTCTTCGGTGTAAGAGAAGCTGCTGCTCCGATGCTGCAGAGCCTCGGAAGAACCGGTGCCCGAAGAGGGGTGGGTGGTATAGGAAGCGGACACAGGGGCCATTGCAGTGGAATGCGAAGAGGAAAGCGAGGGGGCAGCGGGCACCTCACTTGTCTCCAGATATCCCATCAGCCATCCGGGGGATACCTCCAGAAGAGCCGCAACCTCCTCCACCCTTTCGGGCTGGATGCGATTGCGGCCATGAATCCAGTTGTATACCGTGGTCTTGGAAACACCCAGCAGATCCGCAAATTTTGGAACGGATAATCCTTTGCTGGCGATGGCGGCCTGGATGTTTTTCGAAAAAGAATTCTGACTGAATTTCACGAAAATTCCTCAAGTTGTTTGATTACATCGGTGACTCCATTATTATAGCCCACATAAACTTCACTTTCGGCCAAATTGTGTTCACTATCTTTCTTGACGGTTTAATTCATGTGAACTATTCTGAACGGGTAGCAGAAGATGGGCATGCAAAGGATCATTATGAAACCGAGTCAAACGATATTTGATTATGCAAAGCTGAGAGGGGCCATCCGCGAGCGGTTTGGAACGGAGGGGAATTTTGCGAAGGCAATCCACCGAAGCCCCAATTATGTTTCCAATGTGTTCCAGGGAAAGAGCAATTTCAGCGCATTGGATATCAGCAGATCGGCCGAGACGCTGGGAATCGGCATCGATGAGATCGGGCGCTATTTCTTCCGCCGCAGACACCCGTCCGCAGCGAATGCGGAGGCAGAAGAGAACACCTGACGGGATAAGAGTGATATACGTCAGCTGCCGCGGGCCTGCGGATTTCCCGGAATTTTCTGCAGATGCCGGACGCATATATGTGGGATTGACGCCGTTGCCAAAGGTGCAGCGGCGTTTTTTGTTGTCCGTTATGGCCCATCGTTTGAACAGCGATGCCTGCAAATGGTATAATGCTCCAATACGTTTGCGCATGCGGCGCAGGTCCGGAAGCGACGCCTGCAGCGGACAAAGGGAGAGACCGATGGCGCAGAGGGCGGTGAAAAAATCATACCGGGAATGTGAGCAGGAGCTGGACCGGGAACTGGCAGCGGGGCAATATCGTCCGGCCTATCTGATTTGCGGCGGGCAGGATCTGCTGCGGCATGAGAACATAAAAAAGCTTCAGACAGCCATCCTGGGAAACGGCGATCCCATGAACAGCACCGTTCTGACGGGATCGCAGGTGCGCGCCGCGCAGGTGATTGAAATTGCGCAGACGCTGCCGTTTCTGGCGGAGCATCGAGTCGTGACGATCACGGAGACGGAATTCCTGCAGCATCCCGGTGAGGAAGCGGAGAAGCTTTGCTCGTTTCTGGACGAGCTGCCGGAGACGAGCCACCTGATTTTTGAAGAGCCATCTCCCAATAAGACATACCGGCTTTACAAAAAGCTGGAAAAGGTCGGCCTTGTTCTGTGCTGTGATCTGGCGGCGGGAGATAAGGCGCAGGCGGGGGACCTGCAGCAGCTGCGGGGATGGATCTGCGAGCTCTTCGAAAAGGAGGGGTTGAATATTTCCAATTCGACGGCGAATCTTTTCCTGGAGTATTCCGGAACGGACATGCTGGCCATCCGTTCCCAGAAGGACAAGGTTGCCGCTTATTGCTGGGGGCGAAAAGAGGTGCTGCCGCAGGACATTCGTTCGGTTTGCACACCGGTCGTCAAGGACAGGATCTTTGATATGATCCGGTTTACGGCCGAGGGGAAGCGCCGGGAGGCAATGGATATCTATATGGATCTTCTGCAGCTGCAGACACCGCCGCAGGTGATTCTCTCCCTGATGATGCGGCAGTACAACCAATTGCTGCAGATCTGCGAGCTGTCCGGGAAGATGCGGGACGATGAGATGGCCAAGACCTTGAAATTAAATCCCTGGGCATTGACAAACCGGCTGAAGCCTCTGGCCGCGCGGTATTCTGCGGCACAGCTGGAGCGGCTGCTGGAGCGGTGCATGGATGCGGATTTTGGCTACAAGAGCGGGAAAATCACGCCGCAGCTGGCCGCAGAGCGCCTGATCGTTCAATGCTCCGGAGAGGGCGGATGAACGGCAATGCGCCCGGCAGGGACGTTGAACCGTCGCCCCTTGCCTCATGGAACCGAGGGGATGACGGGAGTAAGAGCAATGAGAGGAAGCCGGATATGACACAGACAACAGGAGCACGGAGGGAAGAGCTGGTTCCCTTTGCACGATATCGGCATTATGAAGGCGGTCTTTATCAGATCCTTTTAATGGCGATCAAAGAGGATACCGGGGAGGAGCTTGTGATCTATCAGGCTCTGGATGGAGATCAGAAGATCTATGCGGCGGGCGTGGATGCGTTTCTGGCCGAGGTGGATTCCGCAATTCATCCGGACGCGGCGCAGCGATATCGCTTTGAGAGGATCGGGGGCGCGTCCGAGGAGACAATTTCGGACAAGGCGAAAGACCGGAAGGAGCGGGAAGAGGAGCCGCCGGCAAAGAAGTCGGACCCGGAGGAAGCGACCGCGGAAGAGCCCGGAGAGTCGCTGCGACCGGAAGAGGACGGAAAGAATGCTTCGGATGATTCGGCCCAGCCGGAGCTGGATCCTGCGCTGGAGCGCTTTCTGGATGCCAGAACAACGCAGCAGCGGCTGGAGATTCTGGACGAGATGCGTGGACGCATTACGGACGGCATGATCGATACGATGGCCTTTGCGACAGGGCTTGAGATTGCGGGAGGGCGTTCTCCCCGGGAACGGTTTGATGACCTGCGGGAATGTCTGCTTACGATTCAGCGATATGAGACGGAGCGCGAAAGGCTTCGGTAAGAAAGACGGTAAAATCAGAAAAAGCGGGCGCTGCTCCTTCGGCGGCGGAGTCCCATGCCGCGGAGGAACGGCGGCGGAAAGAGATGAAAATGAAATTATTGACGATTTGTGTCCCTTGCTACAATTCACAGGATTATATGGAGCGCTGCCTGAAAAGCCTTCTGGTGGGAAAGGATCGTGTGGAAATCCTGATCGTTGACGATGGCTCAAAGGACAATACGGGAGCCATTGCAGACCGTTATGAGAAGGAGTATCCGGGCATCTGCCGCGCCGTCCATAAGCCGAACGGCGGACACGGCTCCGGCGTCAACGTCGGAATCGAGCTGGCCAACGGCCTGTACTATAAGGTGGTGGACAGCGATGACTGGCTGGATGAGAAGGTTTTCCTGAAGGTGCTGGACAAGCTGGAGGAATATACCTCCGAAGAGGAACAGCTGGATCTGTTTCTGTGCAACTACACTTATATGAAGGAAGGGGCGGACAGGAACAAGGTGATTCATTATGAGTCCGCGCTGCCGGTCGGAAAGGTCTTTGACTGGGATCAGGTGGGACGCTTCCGCAAGGGCAGCTACATTCTGATGCATTCGGTTATTTACCGTACGGAGCTCCTGCGGGAATGCGAGATGCGGCTCCCGGAGCATTGCTTCTACGTGGACAACATCTATGTATTCCGTCCGCTCCCGTTCGTCCGGAAAATGTACTATATGAACGCGAATCTTTATTGCTACTACATCGGACGGGCGGATCAGTCGGTGAACGAAAAGATCATGATCTCCAGACTGGACCAGCAGGTTCGCGTGACCAAAATCATGATTGAGTACTTCACGAATCCGGAAATTGTGGAGAGGATGCGCAAGCATAAGGCGCTGTATGCCTATATGTACAATTACCTGGAAATCATTGTGACAATATCATCTGTTTTAGCTTTGCTCTCCAATACCAAAGAGCATATTGCAATGAAGGATGAATTGTGGGAATATCTCAGGAAGCGCGATGTACGCCTCTACCGGCATATGCGCCACGGTGTGTTCGGAACCTTTGTAGGAGGACATACCAAGAGTGCACGGTATATATCGGTGGAATGCTACCGCGTAGTGCATCACTTTTTCAATTTTAACTGATCCGCGGAAGGCGGCCGAAGGCTTGGACCGTCGAAAGCGGTGACAATCATGCACAAAAGAGGAGGATCGACACATGTACTCACTGGAAGACATCCGTAAGGAAGACCCGCAGATTGCGGAAGCCATTGAACAGGAGATGGCCAGACAGAATGACCACATCGAGCTGATCGCATCCGAGAACTGGGTGAGCAAGGCTGTGATGGCGGCAATGGGGAGTCCCCTGACCAACAAGTACGCGGAAGGATATCCGGGAAAGCGTTATTACGGCGGCTGCCAGTGCGTGGACGTAGTGGAGACTCTGGCCATTGAGAGAGCCAAGGAGCTTTTCGGCTGCACCTATGCCAATGTACAGCCGCACTCCGGCGCTCAGGCCAACCTTGCCGTGGAGTATGCCGTGCTCAAGCCCGGCGATACCCTGATGGGAATGAACCTGAACCAGGGCGGACACCTTACGCACGGTTCACCGGCGAACATTTCCGGCGCATATTTCAATGTGGTTCCTTACGGGGTAAACGAAGAGGGATACATTGACTATGAGGAGCTGATGCGGCTTGCTGTGGAGAACAAGCCGAAGATGATCATCGCCGGCGCATCGGCCTATGCGCGGACCATTGATTTCAAGAAGTTCCGTGAGGTGGCAGATGCCTGCGGAGCGGTTCTGATGGCAGACATTGCGCACATCGCAGGACTTGTTGCGGCGGGACTTCATCCGTCACCCTTCCCGTGGTGCGACATTGTAACCACCACGACGCACAAGACGCTGCGCGGCCCCAGAGGCGGCCTGATCCTTGCGAGCCAGGAGATTGCCGACCAGTACAAGCTGAACAAGGCCATCTTCCCCGGAATCCAGGGCGGCCCGCTGGAGCACGTCATTGCAGCCAAGGCGGTATGCTTCAAGGAGGCGCTGGATCCGTCCTTCAAGGTGTATGCGCAGGGCATCCTTGACAATGCAAAGGCACTGTCGGAGGGTCTGATGAAGCGCGGTGTGGACATTGTATCCGGCGGGACGGACAACCATCTGATGCTGGTGGATCTGACCAAGGAGGATCTGACCGGTAAGGAAGTGGAGAAATGGCTGGACGAGGCACACATCACGGCCAACAAGAACACCATCCCGAACGAGAAGCGTTCGCCGTTCGTGACGTCCGGCATCCGTCTGGGAACGGCAGCCGTTACGACACGCGGCATGAATACGGAGGATATGGATCGGATTGCCGAGGCCATCTCGGTCGTCATCAAGGAGAAGGAAGCCGGCATCGAGAAGGCAAAGGGCATCATCGCAGAGCTGACGGCGGCATATCCTCTTTGCTGAAGACCATTGTAAAATGCTGTTGCGTTAAAACACAGTTATGTTAAAGCATCGTTGCGTTACGCATACGCATGCTTGAAGCTTGAATGCTTGAATGCTTGAAAAAAAAGAGCTCAGAAGTGGCCAAAACCGGTCGCTTCTGAGCTCTTTGGTGCTGTTGATCTCCGACAGGATCCATGCCGGAAGTTGCCGGATGTACGCCCGGCGGCGCGCCCGACAGGCGCACCGGTGGCGTCACGCTACGACAGTTATTGCTGCCGCGCGAGTGCCTTTTGCGCGCCGGCGAGCAGGAGCTTGATGCGGTTGAGCTGGTTGACCTCCGAGGCGCCGGGATCGTAGTCGATGGCGGCAAGGTTGGCCTGCGGATAAAGAGCCCGCACCTTTTTGGAGACGCCCTTTCCCACCACGTGGTTGGGAAGACACCCGAAGGGCTGAATGCAGATGACATTCGGGACGCCGCTTTTGATCAGTTCAATCATTTCACCGGTCAGGAACCAGCCCTCGCCGGTCTGGTTGCCGATGTCGACAACCGGCTTTGCATACTCCACCACCTGATAGATGCTGGCCGGCGCTTCGAAGTGTCGGCTCTTTTCATATTCGCGGTAGATGGGGCGAAGAGCCACGTCCTCAATGGCGTGAATGGCGACATTCATGCCAAAAGCGGCAGATTTGGAGGTTCCCAGATATTCTGCCTTGTAAATCTGATTGTAAAAACAATACAGCATAAAGCCCATGAGGTCCGGAACCACAGCCTCGGCGCCCTCTGCCTCCAGAACATCCACCAGATGGTTGTTGGCTGCGTAGGAGTATTTCACGAGGATCTCGCCTACGATGCCGACGCGGGGCTTTTTGAGGTCCTCATGAATCGGAAGCGCATCAAAATCGCGGATGATCTCACAGGAGAGCTTCTGCACCTTGCGGAGCGGGAAACCCTTGGTATTCACCAGGAAATCCGAGCACTTCCGGGTCCATTTCTCATACATCGCCATGACCGAGCCCTTTTCCGTCTCATAGGGGCGCATGCGGTAGACGCACTTCATCAGAACATCGCCGAGGATTACGGCGAAGGCGAGGCGGGTGATCAGCGGGAACGTGATCTTAAAGCCGGGGTTTCCTTCCAGACCGGAGAGGTTGGCGGAAATCACCGGGACCTGTTCCATGCCGGCCTTCTTGAGCGCTCTGCGGATGAAGCCGATGTAGTTGGATGCGCGGCAGCCGCCGCCGGTCTGCGACATGATGACAGCGGTTTTGTTCAGGTCATATTTGCCGGAGGAGAGTGCCTCCATGACCTGGCCTACCACGAAGAGGGAAGGGTAGCACGCGTCGTTGTTCACATATTTCAGACCGTAGTCGATGGCCGTATGGTTGTCGTTGCGCATCAGAACGAGGTTGTAGCCGCAGGACCTTGCCGCAGGCTCAATCAGGTCAAAGTGGATGGGCGACATCTGCGGGCACAGGATGGTGTAGCCTTCCTCGAACATCTGCTTGGTGAAGGGAACCTTGGTGATGCCGGTTGAGTGGATGGTGCGCTTGAGCGCGTTCTTCTCGCGGATGTTGATGGCGGCGATGAGAGAGCGCACGCGGATGCGGGCAGCACCCAGATTGTTGACCTCATCGATCT
This sequence comes from Succinivibrio sp., assembly GCA_963591995.1. GTDB lineage: Bacteria > Bacillota > Clostridia > Lachnospirales > Lachnospiraceae > CAG-791. Next base: position 5,838 of record CAVAUJ010000012.1, on the reverse strand, counting down.
TCAGGCAGGTGTAGATTTTGTCTGACCCGGAGAGAATGTCATTGACCTGATCCGTGGTGACCGCGTCCACACCGCAGCCGAAGGAATTCAGCTGGATGAGGTCGAGGTCCTCTCTCGTCCGTACATAGGCCGCCGCCGCATAAAGGCGGGAGTGATACATCCATTGATCCAGCACCACAAGGGGGCGTTCGGGCTTGCCGAGGTGGGAGATGCCATCCTCGGAGAGAACGGCAAAGCCGTAGGAGCTGATCATTTCCGGGATACCGTGATTGATCTCCGGGTCCAGATGATAGGGACGGCCGGCCAACACGATGCCCTTGGTGCCGGTGACCTCCATGAACTTCAGGACCCGTTCTCCCTCGGTCTGCACATCGCTGCGGTATTGCAGCAGCTCCTTCCACCCATCCTGCGTGGCGGCGAGCACCTCTTCACGGGGAAGCTCGGAGAACTCCCGGAGCAGGGCCTCGGAGACTGTTTTGAGGTTGGTGAAGGACATGTACGGATGGCGGAAGACCACCTTGCCGGACATGATGTCCTCTACGTTGTTCTTGATGTTCTCCGGATAGGCAGACACAATGGGACAGTTGTAATGGTTGTCCGCCTGATCGTTTTCCGCCCGCTCATAGAACAGGGACGGATAGAAAATAAAATCCGGGTGCACCTTGTCGATGAGCCATTGCACGTGCCCGTGCGTAATCTTGGCCGGGTAGCATTCGGACTCGGAGGGGATGGACTCGATGCCCATTTCATAAATGGAATGGGTGGAAAGCGGCGAGAGGACAACCCGATACCGGAGTTTGGCGAAGAAGACCGCCCAGAAGGGATAGTCCTCGTACATGTTCAGAACCCGCGGAATGCCGACCGTGCCGCGAACGGCCTCCTTCTGCGTGAGGGGCTTGTAGCGGAACAGACGTTTCAGCTTGTATTGGTACATATTGGGGATGCCGTTGTCCGTCTTCTCGAGACCGAGGCCTCTCTCGCAGCGGTTGCCGGAGATGAACTGGCGTCCGTCGTTGAAGTGGTTGACGGTCAGGCGGCAATTGTTGTTGCACTTCCCGCAGTTTTTGAGCGTGGTCTGGAAGGAAAGAGACTCCATTTCTTCCAGAGAGAGCATCGGCGTGGGTGAGGATTCATCGAACCGCTCCCTCGCGATGAGTGCGGCGCCGAAGGCGCCCATGATGCCGGCAATGTCCGGACGGGTGACGACGCCTCCGGAGATTCGCTCCAGAGCCCGGAGGACCGCATTGTTGTAGAAGGTGCCGCCCTGAACCACGATGTTTTTGCCAAGCTCAGAGGCAGAGGATACCTTCATGACCTTGAAGAGTGCGTTTTTGATGACAGAATACGCAAGGCCGGCGGAAATATCGGCAACCGTAGCGCCCTCCTTCTGCGCCTGTTTCACCCTCGAGTTCATGAAAACGGTGCAGCGCGTGCCAAGGTCAATCGGATTGGCCGCGAACAGAGCGGCGCTTGCAAAATCCTCCACCGAATAGTCCAGAGATTTGGCAAAGGTTTCAATGAAGGAGCCGCAGCCGGAGGAGCAGGCCTCGTTGAGGGTGACGGAATCGACGGCGCCGTTTCGGATGCGGATGCATTTCATGTCCTGCCCGCCGATGTCAAGGATGCAGTCGACATCGGGATCAAAATAGGACGCGCCGTAGTAGTGCGCGATGGTTTCGACCTCGCCCCAATCCAGCTTGAAAGCAGCCTTCAGCAGCGCCTCGCCGTAGCCGGTGGAGCAGCCGCCGGCCAATTGGACGGTTGAAGGAAGCTTGCCGTGCAGATCGCGGAGCCCCCGGATGGCCGTGTGAATGGGGGAGCCGTTGTTGGAGGAATAGAAGGACCACAGAAGCTCGCCCTTCTCGCCGACAAGAGCCAGCTTCGTTGTGGTGGAGCCGGCATCGATGCCGAGAAAGGCCTTTCCGCGGTAAGAGGACAGATCGCCGGTCTCTACCCTGTGGGCATCATGACGGGCGCAGAATTGCGCATAGTCCTCCTCGGAAGCGAACAGGGGCTCCATGCGCTGCACCTCGAATTCCATCTGCAGGGGATGGGAGGTCTTATCCAGGAGCTCGGAAAGAAGAAGAGAGGTTTCCTCGCTGGCCAGAAAAGCGGATCCCATCGCAGGGAAGAGGTGAGAATTCGCCACCTCGATGGTGTGCTCTTCGTCCAGATGGAGCTCCCGTACGAAGGCGGCCTTCAGCTCTGTGAGAAAGTGCAGGGGACCGCCGAGGAAGGCCACGTGGCCGCGGATCGGCTTTCCCTGCGCAAGGCCGGAAATGGTCTGAATGACCACGGCCTGGAAAATGGAGGCTGCCAGATCCTCCTTTCGCGCGCCGTCGTTGATCAGGGGCTGGATGTCGGATTTGGCGAACACGCCGCAGCGTGCGGCAATGGTATAAAGAGAATCGTAGTGCCGCGCATATTCATTGAGCCCGGCAGCATCTGTCTGCAGAAGAGACGCCATCTGGTCGATGAAGGAGCCGGTGCCGCCGGCACAGGTTCCGTTCATGCGCTGCTCGACATTGCCGTTCTCAAAATAAATGATCTTGGCATCCTCGCCGCCAAGCTCAATGGCAACATCGGTCAGAGGGGCAACAGCCTCGATGGCGGCAGCCTCGGCCACCACCTCCTGTACGAAGGGAACTTCAAGATGATTGGCAAGAGAGAGGCCGCCGGAACCGGTGATGACGGGATGAATGCGAATGTTCCCCTGCTGACGGGAAATCTCCTCCAGAATGTCATGGAGGGTTTCACGGATCTGGGCGTGGTGCCTCCGGTAATCCCCGAAGAGCAGCTGCCTGTTGCTGTCCAGCAGCGCGGCCTTTACGGTGGTGGATCCGATATCAATTCCGAGAGTATAGTCTTTAGAAATCACGTAGCTTGCTCCTGTATCTGTTACTTCTTATTAAATGCAGAATTTTGCTGGTGCACATCGCTACGGATTATAAAACGGGATGGCAGCAAACGCAACGCAGACACTCACCACAAAAGCTTAAAAATGTGTGAAATCAGCCGCCGCGGGAGGCAGTATACTTGCAAGAGGGCGTTTCCCTGAAGTATTCTTGAACGGATACGATGATTTCGGTGAGGACTTGAAGCAAATGCGCAATTACAACAATGGACAACGGCACAGCAAAAACCCCTTTGAATGGTTTCTGGATAAGTGTTCCATTCCGAACCTTGCATTGGTGATCGTTCTGTGCTACGGCTTCGGCTATCTTCTGGAGTTCGTCAACGCCTCGTTTCTGAACTATCTGACGCTGAATCCTTATGAGATCCTGCACGGTCAGATCTGGCGGCTGATCACATGGGTGCTGCTGCCGCCGGGCAGCAGCAATCTGTTTCTGATTATGATTGCCATGCTGTTCTATTATTCCATCGGGACCTCTCTGGAGAGGGCCTGGGGAACGCGGGAGTTCAATGCGTACATCTGGACGGGAATCGGGCTGACCATCGTCGGTGCCTTTCTGTCGGGAGCCATTCTCTGGTTCCTTCTGCAGGGGCAGAGCGGCCTGACAGAACAGGCAATTACAGGATACTATGCGGGGATGAGCCGCTATTTCAGTACCTACTACGTATCGACATCGATCTTTCTGGCCTACGCCATGACCTTTCCGGATGCCGTGGTGCTGCTGTGGTTCATCATCCCGATGAAGGTCAAATGGATGGGCGTCGTCTACGGTGTAATGATTGCGCTTGATTTCGCACAGGCGGCCAGGATGGGTGGCCTTTCCGGTCTGTATACCTGCATCTCGATGGCGGCATCGCTGGCGAATTTTGTGATCTTCTGGCTGCGGGGCAGGAAGCTCGGGCGGTTTGCGCCCGGCGAGCTGCGAAGGAGAAACGCGTTCAAGCGGGCGGTGCAAAAAGGAAGAGAGGCGGCCCCTGCGGAGAATGCGCGGATGCGCCCCGGCCACTCCGTTGCAAGACATCGCTGTGCCATCTGCGGCAAAACGGAGCTGGATGACCCGACGGCCGAATTCCGGTATTGCTCCAAGTGTCAGAACAGCTATGAATTCTGTCAGGACCATCTGTTCTGCCATCGGCATGCCGTAAACGGATCGGGACCCCTGCCGGCGGAGAACCCGATCACCATCGAAGGCGATGCCGACGCAATGGGAAGAAAGGAATAAGTACACCTTTGCCGGCATTCCGGCAGGGAGCGGATTCGGAAGAAACGGATTCGGGAGCGGCGGATTCGGAAGCAGTGGATTCGGAAGAGGAAAAGGACAGCATTCTGTGGAAAGCAAAGAGACGAAGGAACAACAGGAGAACAGAGAAAAGCGGCTGCAGGACATTCTGCGCAGCCTCATTCCCGCGGCGAGAAGGAACCGCGGCGTGATTGACCGGGGGCAGCTGGAAAAGGCACTTTCCGAGCTGACTCTGAGCAAGGAGCAGGAGAAGCTGGTAGAGGATTACCTCGCGGCCAACAACATCGGTGTGGATGTTCCGCTGGAAGCGGACGAGAAGCTTTCGGAGGAAGAGAACCGCTATCTGGAGGAATATACCCGGATGGTGGAGAGTATGGAGGTGCCCGACGAGGGAGAGCTGGAGGCAGCACAGATCCGCGCCATGGCAGGAGAAGCCTCCGCGCAGAAGCAGCTGGCGGAATGGATGCTGCCGAGAGTGATTGATCTGGCGAAGCTCTATGCCGGTCAGGGTGTTTATATGGAGGATCTGATCGGCGCCGGGAACGAAGCGCTGGTGCGGGGGACAAAGCTTCTGGCGCCGCTGGAGGGACCGGAGGAGGTCGAGGCGGCTCTTGCAGAGCGCATCATGAATGCCATGGAGGATCTGGTGGCAGAGAATCTGGATGCTGTTTCGGCGGATGCGTCTGCCGCAGAGATGGCCAACAAGGTGCTGGAAAAGGCAAATGAGCTCTCGGAGTCATTGCGGCGGAAGGTTTCCGTGGAGGAGCTGGCCGCAGAGGGAGAGGTGACCCGGGAGGAAATTCTGGACGCCATCCGCATCAGCGGCAACAAAATCGAAAGTCTGGACGACTAGGACAATGGGAGACAACGACTACAAATACATTCTGGACAGTCTGTCCGTGCTGCAGCTGGGGGCACGGTTCACCTACCGGGAGCTGCTGGACAACATCGAGATCAGCTACAAATACCGCTGCATCATCAAGCAGCACATCCTGCAGGAGGTGGACGCGGACACCACGCTGGAAAGCCATCTGTATTATCTTGCAAAAGAGGATGAGAGCTGCCGGATATACCAGCAGCTGCGGGCGAAGATCCGCATTTACGTGCGGAAGGAGAGCGTGAATCGAAAGGGTGAGACAGAGGTCCTGTACGAGGAGCGAACGCTCACGCCGCAGGAGCTGGCCTCCATCCGGCCGGAGCAGAAAAAATGGATGGGCATGATCATTGCAGAGCTGCAGATCTCCAAGATGGGGCTCATGACCTTTGTAGTCTGATGCAGGGTTACCGTTCGGCCGCCCGCCGGCGACAGGGTGGCGGAGAATGTCCGGATCAGGGGCCTTGCGAGGCCTCGGTGCTTGCGAGCGTATTCTGCGAGCTTAGCACCGCTAGGTCCGAACACGGAACGAGAGTGCCCCCTGAGCGGACAACTCCGCCAGGACCCGTCGTTGGCCGGCACCGGTACAGTAACGATGCGGGACCTTTATGGCCTGATGCATCGGAAAGCGGTTGTCAAACCATCTGAAAATCGATATAGTAAGCTTGTCGGCGGCTTTGAAGCTGACATTCGTGACGGCTTTCTGCCGTCCCTTGCCGAACCGGCATCACCACTTCGGGGGCTCTCCCCAACTTGAATTCCCGCAACCCATGTATTTTTGTTTTGCACCCGGGGAAGATGTGTTATACT
>CAVAUJ010000011.1:0-50120 GCA_963591995.1 Succinivibrio sp. | reverse complement strand
CGTAGGCGTAGCGGGCTACGCTGAGGATTTTTGACACGTGCAATCAGGAAAAAGGACCGGTTAGTTTGGCTGGTTATTTAAAAATCGATGTACTCGTGCTGTCGCAGGCAGGCTGCGGCAGAGAAGGGAGAAGGGGGTCGGATGTCGGCAGAGAAGATAAGGAATACGATACAGGAGTGCATGGAGAGAGCCATCGAGCGGAGGGAGCTGGCGGGCTGCAGCTTCTGTCTGATTCGGGACGGACGGGAGGAGCTGTACCTGGAGAGCGGTTATGCCGATCTGGAGGAAAAGCGTCCCATCCGGAGAGACGATATCTACCGCATGTATTCCATGTCAAAGCCGGTGACGGCTGCAACGGTAATGAAGCTGGTGGAGGACGGCCTTCTGGATCTGCAGGATCCGGTGTCGCGGTTCATTCCGTCCTTTGCAGACCAGAGCTATGAGGATGAAACGGGAGAGCTGCGCCCGGTGGAGCCGGAGCGGATCATGCTCGTGAAGCATCTGATGAACATGACCTCGGGTCTGTGCTATCCGGACATTCATTCCAAGGCGGGGCAGGCGACGGCGGCGGTCTATGCCGAACAGCTGCAGCGTCTGGACACGGAGCATCCGATGACGACGATGGAGTTCGCGGAGCGCATCGGGGAGTGCCCGCTGCTGTTCCAGCCGGGCACGGGCTGGAACTACGGTGTTTCCGCCGACATTCTGGGCGCTGTGGTGGAATCGGTCACCGGAAAGACCTTCGGCGAATATATGAAGGAGGCATTGCTGGATCCCATCGGGATGAGAGACACGGCATTCGTTGTTCCGGAGGAGAAAAGGCATCGGCTCGTCACGGCCTACCAGAATCACGGGGACAAGGCAGGGGCGGAGCTGGAGCCCTACACCGGCAATAATCTGGGCATCCGCAACAACGGCGCTGCGAACGCCTTTGAATCCGGCGGAGCCGGCCTGTTCTCTACGCTGGACGATTACCGTCTCTTTACGGGAATGCTGATGAACGGCGGCGTTGCCGAAAACGGCAGAGAGGTTCTGCGCCCGGGAACGGTGCGCTATCTGACCGCGGGCAGGCTCTCTGCGGGGCAGCAGGCGTGGTTTGACCGGTGGAACGGGCTGGAGGGACACAGCTATGCCAATCTGAACCGCGTCATGGTGGATCCCGGACGGGCGGCGACCATCGGACACAAGGACGAGTACGGATGGGACGGATGGCTCGGCGTGTATTTTGCAAACGATCCGGCCGTGCACCAGACGATGCTCCTGATGCTGAACCAGAAGGATTACGGGACCCAGCGCCTTACAAGGCAGCTGCGGAACATCGTCAATTCGGACACCGAGTAGTAACCGGGCAGCAGGAGCGGGGAATACAGTGCAGCAGAAAGCTGCGGGGGCCGTGCGGCGGCAAAGGATTTGACCGGAAGGGAGAAGGGCAATGGCAGGTGTTTATACAGCAAGCGGGAAAAGATATGACAATATGAAGTACAACCGTGTGGGAAAGAGCGGCCTGAAGCTGCCGGCGGTTTCCCTTGGCTTCTGGCACAACTTCGGGAGCAACGGCAATTATGACAGGATGCGTGCAATGATGCGCACGGCGTTTGACTGCGGCATCACGCAATTTGATCTGGCGAACAATTACGGGCCGGAGGTCGGCAGCGCAGAGAGCAACTGCGGACGCATCCTGGCGGAGGATTTCCGCCCTTATCGGGATGAGCTGATCATCACGAGCAAGGCCGGATACGGAATGTGGGAGGGCCCCTACGGGGACTGGGGGAGCCGCAAATATCTGATCGCGAGCTGCGACCAGTCCTTAAAGCGCCTGGGACTGGATTATGTGGATATTTTCTACCATCATCGTCCGGATCCGGAGACACCGATGGAGGAAACCATGGAGGCGCTGGCGCAGATCGTGCGAAGCGGCAGGGCATTGTACGTCGGCATCTCGAATTATAACCGGGAGCAGACAAGGGAGGCATTGCGGATTGCGAAGGAGCTTCACCTGCCGCTTGTCATCAATCAAAGACGATATTCCATGTTCGACCGCACCATCGAGGAGGACGGAACAAAGGCCTTCTGCGCAGAGAGCGGCTGCGGAGTGATTGCCTTCAGTCCGCTCGCCCAGGGACTTCTGACCGACCGGTATCTGAACGGGATTCCGGAGGACAGCCGCATCGCAAAGGACCACCGGTTTCTTCATGCATCGGATCTGACCGAGGAGAAGATGGCGAAAATCCGGGCCCTGCATGCACTGGCCGGAGAGAGAGGACAGTCGCTGGCGGACATGGCGCTGGCCTGGATCGAGAAGGACAGCGAGGTCTGCTCCGTGATCATCGGTGCGTCCAGACCGGAGCAGATTCTGGACAACGTGCGCTTCGTGCAGCAGCCGGGATTCACGCAGGAGGAGCTGGAGCGAATCGATGCCATCTGCAGCGGGGAAAACCGTTAGTACATCGATTTTAAAAATGATGTACCGGAGGCCGGTCAGAGGCTTACACGCCGGGAAAAAGAAAAGGGAATCGGATGCCGGATTTTCGGCAGCAGGAAGAGGGACAGTCGCAGGTTTATACCTGCGGCTGTCTTTTTGGCGGAAAGGAGGCAAAGAACCGCATTCTGCGGAAGCCAATTGTGCCGGGGCATGCGGTTTAACGAAGGCTTTACAAAGGCTTTGCAGTACTGCGGCGGAAACGCCCGGAAAGTCCTGTTAGACTCATTCGCAATGATACAGAAGGATCGGCAGGATGCACCGATACGGGAAGGCACTCTGCAAAAACGTGAAAGGGAGCAGGGAGGATATGTTAGAACTCAATCACATCCAAAAGGCGTTCGACGGGACACCGGTGCTGAAGGACATTTCCATCAAGGTGGAGGACGGGGAGATTGTTTCCATTCTGGGGCCGTCCGGCTGCGGGAAGACCACGCTGCTGAATCTCATTCTGGGGATTGCGAAGGCGGACAGCGGATCCATTGTTTACAACGGAGAGGATCTGACCGATACGCCGATGGAAAAGCGGGGCTTCAATATCGTGTTCCAGGACTATGCCCTGTTCCCGAATCTGAATGTTCGCCGGAACATCACCTACGGACTGAAGAATAAGCCGGGCATCTCCACAGAGGAGGAGGTGAAGGAGCTGATTGCTCTGCTGGAGCTGGAGGAGCATCTGGACAAGCGTGTGGATCAGCTCTCGGGCGGACAGAAGCAGCGCGTGGCGCTGGCCAGAACCATGGTGATGAAGCCCAGAATCCTGCTGCTGGATGAGCCGCTCTCTGCACTGGACGGGGTGATCAAGGAGTCCATCAAGGACCGGATCAAGACCATCGCAAGAGAATACCATCTGACGACGATTATCGTCACCCACGATCCGGAGGAGGCATTGACGCTTTCGGACAAGGTGCTGATCATCCATCAGGGCAGCATTGCACAGTACGGATGTCCGGCAGATATCATCCGGACGCCGTCAGACGATTTCGTACGGAAGTTCATTCTGAATCAGCTGGAAATCAAGCGGAACAACATTTACGCGCTGTTCGGCGGCCGGGCGATCGGACTGGCAGGTTAACGGGCCATGCAGCGTAAAAATCGAGAACTAAAGCTCATCTATGTGCTGTTGGCAGCATTGTTCGTGGCCTTTCTCCTGGTCCCGGCGCTGCGGCTCTTCCTGAAATCCTTCCGGGGAGACGAGGGGTGGACACTTTCCTGCTATCAGTCGGTATGCGGCGCAAAGAACTTTGCAAAGGCGCTGCGCAACAGCTTTGCGGTAGCGGCGTGTGCGGCATTTCTGGCGGTAGCCGCGGCCTTTGTTTTTGCCTACGTCCTTCACTATACCGGACTGCCGCGGGCATGGAAGCAGGCGCTGCAGATCGTGGTGCTCCTTCCGATGTATCTGCCGACGATCACCTACGGCTTTGCCATCATTTATTCTCTGGGCAAGCAGGGACTGATCACACGGCTTGTGGGGCATCAGCTGTTCAATATCTACGGCTTCAGCGGTCTTCTGATCGGCTACGTCATCTATACCACACCGGTGGCCTTTCTCCTCGTGAGCAATACCATGAGCTACGTGGACAAGAAAACGCTGGTGGTGTCGAAGGCCATGGGAGACGGGGCGCTGTCGACCTTCTGGATTGCCGTTCTGCGTCCGCTTCTGGGAACGCTGGGAGGCGCGATGGTACAGGCCTTCTTCCTGTGCTTTACGGATTTCGGAATTCCGGCCTCGGTCGGCGGCCAATACGATGTGATTGCAACGGTCCTCTACAACCAGATGCTGGGAGGCGTGCCGGATTTCTCCCGCGGCGCGGTGGTGGCGGTGATCATGCTGCTGCCCTCGGTTCTGAGCATTCTGCTGCTTCATCTGCTGGAAAAATCCAACATACGCTATGACAGGATCAGCAGAACGGACATTATCCGGAACCCCCTTCGGGATGCCGGCTGGGGACTTGCCGGCGGAGCACTTGCGGTCGGCATCGTGTCCTTTTTCGCAGTGATCTTCGTGGTGCCGCTGGTGCACAGCTGGCCCTACCAGGCACAGTTCACGCCGGAACACTTTCAAACGGTTTTCGCAGACAGCGAGCTGCGGACGGTTTACCTGCATTCGCTGGAAATGACGCTGCTGACCGCTGCGCTGGGAACGCTGATCGCATATGGTGCAGCACTGATCACGGCACGGAGTACATTGCCTGCATGGTGCCGGCAGAGCGTGGATGTGATCGCACTGGTCACCAGCACGATTCCGGGAATGGTACTGGGCCTTGCCTATCTGTTCACCTTTACGGGGACGTCACTCCAGAACACGCTGCTGCTGATGGTGCTGTGCAATATCGTGCATTATTTTTCCACACCGTATCTGATGCTGAAAAACTCGCTGTCCAAGATGAACGCCGGCTGGGAGACCACGGCAATGCTCATGGGCGATAACTGGATCAAGACCATCCTGCGCATTGTGACGCCGAACGCCCTGGCGAGCCTCATCGAGGTTTTCGGCTATTACTTCATCAATGGAATGGTGACCATCAGCGCCCTTGTTTTCCTTGCAGGTGCGAGGACGATGATCCTGACCACCAAAATCAAGCAGCTGCAATATGTGAACAAATACAACGAGGTGTTCGTTCTGTCCTTGCTGATCCTGTTCACCAATCTGGTTGCAAGAGCCGTATTCAACGGCCTGGCAAATATATGCAGAAAGAAAGGGGTATCTGCTTAGCACCGGACGATTTCAACAGGAATCGTTTGCATCGGGATGCGGGTGCGGAGCGGCTACGAAAAACGAAGTGAGAAGTGAGAGAGGAGACAAAAAGATGAATCGAAGGAAAGCGGCAGCAGGTCTTGCGCTGGTCATGGCAGCGGCGGTGACCATGGGATGCGGGAGCACCGCAGAGAGCACGCAGGACGCACAGACGTCGGCGGTAAGCGAGACGCAGGCAGAAGCGAGCACCGGCAGTACAGAGCAGGTGATCATTTATTCCAATGCGGACGATGAGGCCATCACGGCGATGTCCAATGCCCTTAACAGCAACGGCTACGAGGGACAGTATGTTTTCGAAACCTTCGGAACCTCGGAGCTCGGCGGCAAGCTGCTGGCAGAGGGAACCAATCTGGAAGCCGATATGATCACCATGAGCACCTTTTACATTCAGAGCGCACAGGATCAGAACAGCATGTTCCTGCCCCTGACGTTTGATGTGAAGACGCTGTCGGAGGTTCCGGATTACACGGCGCCCATTACATCCCAGGAGGGCGCCATCATCATCAATACGGAGATGCTGAAGGAAAACGGTCTGGCGACGCCGACCTGCCTGAAGGACCTGGCGGATCCGTCCTACGCCGGCTACCTGGCCATCACGGATGTGCAGTCGTCCTCCACGGCATGGCTTCTGATGCAGGCATTGATTTCGGAGTACGGCGAGGACGGCGCACAGAGCGTGCTGCATGATCTGTATGCCAACGCAGGCGACCACATTGAATCCTCGGGCTCTGCCCCGCTGAAGCTGTGTGAGGCCGGCGAGGTTGCCGTCGGATTCGGCCTTCGCCATCAGGCGGTTGCTGCCAAGGCGGAAGGACTGCCGATCGATTATGTAGATCCCACGGAGGGAAACTTCTCTCTGACAGAGTCCGTGGCGGTGCTCGACAAGGGCGATGCCACGAATCCGCTGGCGATGGAGATGGCACAGTGCATCATCGAAAAGGGCCGTGCGGAGCTGCAGGAGTACTATCCGAATCCGCTGTATGAGGGAGAGAGTGCGGACAAGGAGAATTCGTCTGCATACCCGAAGACCTTCTCCGAGCCCCTGACCTTTGAGCTGTACGAGAAGCACGTGCAGATTTCGGAGGCGGCAAAGCCGTGAGAGGTGCCTTCCGCGGCCGCAGTACATCGGAAACAACACAGCTGATTTTGGGGTACGGCGATCCGAAAGCGATCGCCGTATCTGTATGGAGAAGATTATGGAGAATCGATACAAGCTTCTGACACCGGGGCCGCTGACGACAACGGACACCGTGAAGAGAGAAATGCTCTTTGACCATTGTACCTGGGATGACGATTACAAGCAGATTACGCAGTTCATCCGCACGCAGCTGCTGGCGCTGGCGGGGACCTGTGCGCCGGAGTATACGGCGGTTCTCATGCAGGGGAGCGGCTCCTTCGGCGTGGAATCGGTATTGACCAGTGTCATCGGGAAGGAGGAGAAGCTCCTCATCGCGGCCAACGGCGCCTATGGCCTTCGCATGGCGGAGATTTGCCGTCATGCGGGCATTGCCTTTACGCTTTACCGGGAGGATTATGACAAACGTCCGGATCCTGCGGTCATTGCGGATTATCTGGAGAAGGATCCGGATATCACGCATGTGTCTATGGTCCACGGCGAGACGACCAGCGGCATTCTGAACGATGTGCAGGCCGTCGGAGAGGTGGTGAAGGGAAGAGGAAAGGTGTTCATTGTGGATGCCATGTCCACCTTCGGCGGCATGGAAATTCCCGTGGCGGAATGGGGCATCGATTTCCTGATTTCGAGTGCCAACAAGTGCATTCAGGGCGTACCCGGCTTCTCCTTTATTCTGGCGAGACGCCGGCTGCTGGAAGCCGGTAAGGGAAAGGCCAGGTCGTTGTCTCTTGACCTGTACGATCAGTGGGAAACCATGGAGAAGGACGGGAAATGGCGCTTCACCTCGCCGACCCATGTTGTTCTCGCCTTTGCCAGAGCCCTGAAGGAGCTGGAGGAGGAGGGAGGAATTCCGGCGAGAAATGCCAGGTACAAGGAGAACCAGCGCCTTTTGTCGGAAGCATTTTCGTCCCTCGGGTTCCGCCCTTATCTGGATCCCGCGGTGCAGGGACCGGTTATCACGACGTTTTATTATCCGGAGAATGCGAATTTTACCTTCCGTGAAATGTATCAATATGTGAAGGACAACGGCTACGTGCTCTATCCGGGAAAGGTCATGGAGGCGGAAACCTTCCGCGTCGGCAGCATCGGCGAGATCTATCCGGAGGATATGGAAAAACTGCGCGACATTATGACGAGATTTCTGAAGGAGACCGGAAGATGAAAACACAGCTGGTGATTTTTGACTGGGCAGGAACGACCGTGGATTACGGCTGCTTTGCGCCGGTGAATGCGTTTGCCGCCGCCTTCGGAAAATTCGGACTCTCTCCCACGACAGAGGAGATCCGAAGACCCATGGGAATGCTCAAAATGGATCATATCCGCACCATGCTGGAGATGCCGCGGCTTGCGCAGCAGTGGAAGGAGCAGCAGGGCGGAGTGCCGGATGAGCATGCCGCGGAGCGCATTTACGGCGTGTTCGAGGCGGCTCTTCTGGAGAGCCTGGCGCAGTATGCGACCCCGAAGCCGGGTGTGACAAAGGCAATGGAGCTGCTGCGGGAGCGCGGAATTGCCGTCGGCTCCACCACCGGCTATACGGATAAAATGATGTCCGTCGTGGTGCCGGGAGCAGCGGAGCAGGGCTACGCGCCGGACTACTGGATCAGTCCGAACGGCGTGCAGGGAATGGGACGCCCCTATCCCTATATGATCTTCGCCAACATGGCGCATTTTAAGATTCCTTCGGTGGAAAATGTCATCAAGATCGGCGATACCGTAGCGGATATCCGGGAAGGAAAGTGCGCCGGGGTACGTTCCTTCGGGGTACTGGAGGGGAGCTCTGTTATGGGCTGCACTCTGGAGGAGTACGAAGGGATGTCGCCGGAGCAGCAGGCGGCGGAGAAGGAAAAAGCCCGCAGGATCTTTCTGGAGGCCGGTGCGGACGGCGTGCTGGACTCTCTGGAGGAGCTCGCACCGTGGCTTGAGAAATAGAAGACGGAGACCCTCTGCGCCGCGTGGCGCAGGAGGGCGCACAAGAGACAACCAATAGGAAACGGCCGCAGGCGAAAAACCTGCGGCCGTTTCCGTGAGGGAGGAGTATTTTTCGCTGCTTTTGCAGTGCAGCAGTCGTTTTGGACACCTTTACATACGCGGAAGGCGCAGAGGTGTTACAGAGAAAATAAACTTATCGAAATCGATGAAAAGATTTGCGACCCGGATGATTTTGTATATATTGCACATAAAAAACGAAATAAAAATATATGCATCGTGCGGTTGACAACAAACGAAGAGAGAACTATAGTGAAAAACAACATGAACAATCGGTTGCGCAAGAAGGAAAAGCGTACAAGGTGCATGATTCCGGCGGCCGGTTGAGAACAGCAAAATCATTCGGGAGGATTGCAATGAAGAAAAAGTTGGTTTCCGTATTGATGGCGGGCGTTCTGGCATCCGCGATGCTGGCGGGCTGCGGCAGCTCATCCGGTGACAGTGCTGCGGCGGACACCGCAGAGGACACAGCAGAGGAGTCCGCGGCGGAGGATACTGCAGCGGCAGAGGATACGGCTGCGGAGGAAGAGGCTGCAGAGCTCGATTACAGCGGCGAGATCAAGGTGTGGGTAGCGGACAATGCCGTATCCTTCACGGAGGAGCAGATCGCGGCCTTTGTGGAGGCCAATCCCGGTGTTGCGGATGCCACATTTACGGTTGAAGCAGTCGGCGAAGGCGATGCCGCATCCAATGTCATCACGGACGTAGAGGCCGGCGGCGACATTTACGGCTTTGCACAGGATCAGCTGGCCCGCCTTGTTGCGGCAGGCGCGCTGGAGGAGGTAGCACCGGAGAATGTGTCCGCCGTGGAATCGGACAACGATGCCGGAGCGGTGAGTGCGGCAACGGTGGGCGGCACTCTGTACGCATATCCGCTGACCTCCGACAACGGATACTTCCTGTACTATGACAGCAGCGTCGTCACAGATCCCACGGATCTGGATGCGATCCTGGCGGACTGCAAGTCGGCCGGCAAGAATTTCTACATGGAGATCAACTCCGGCTGGTACCAGACGGCCTTCTTCTTCGGCGTCGGCTGCAATCTCTCCTATGAGACCGACGATGCCGGCAACTTCACCTCTGCAACCGTGGATTATGCGTCCGATGCGGGCGTTGTAGCCCTGAAGGAACTGATCGCCCTGCAGGAGTCCGGTGTATTCGTAAACGGCTCCACGGCGGGCTCCGCCACGAACATCGGCGCGATTGTGGACGGCACCTGGGATGCGGCAACCCTCAAGGACGTTCTGGGTGAGAACTACGCCTGCGCCAAGCTGCCCTCCTTCACAGGAGCGGACGGCAGCACCTACCAGCTCTCGGGCTTTTCCGGCTACAAGCTGCTGGGTGTGAAGCCGCAGACCGACGATGCCAAGCTGGCTGTCTGCGATGCACTGGCAGCTTACCTTTCCTCCGGCGATGTACAGCTGGCCCGCTACGATGCACTTGGTTGGGGACCTTCGAATGTTGAGGCGCAGCAGTCTGACGCCGTCAAGGCGGATGAGGCACTTACCGCTTTGAACGAGCAGCTGCTGGAGGATGTTCCGCAGGGACAGTATCCCGGCGATTACTGGACACTGGCAACCGCTCTCGGCGACGATGTCATCTCCGGGAAGCTGAGCTCCAAGACCAGCGACGCAGATCTGCTGGCTGCACTGCAGACATTCCAGGATACCTGCATCTCCTACGCAGAATAGTCTGCCGCACATAGCGAATTCCGGTGCGTCGGTTTCCGTGAACGGACCGGACACAGCAAAGGCAAGGGTATGAGCCGGCAGTCAGCTGCCGGCTCATTTCATTACACGGGCAATGAGACGAGCGCCCATGCACTGCATGGGCATTTGGAGAATGCCGGTATTTAAGGAGGGGAACATTGTTATGAGCAAACAGAAGCTGCCCGGGAAGACGTCGGCCGCGGGTCCGCTGGCGAGGCTTGGCACGAGCATCCGTGAAATCGGTACGACCTTTGCAAAGGGAGATTGGAAAACCAGAATCTCCTACGTGATCATGGGGGCGGGGCCCATCCTGCGGGGACAGATCGTAAAGGGTCTGGGATATCTTGCCGCCGAGATTCTCTTCCTGGTGTACATGGTGCAATTCGGCTGGCAGTATCTGAGCAAGATCACGACGCTCGGTACCGTTGCGACACAGAAGATACACCGCAAGACGGTCTACGGCGACAACAGCTTCCTGATCCTGCTCTTCGGCATTCTGACCATCATCCTGATCGCGGCGATGCTCGTCCTCTGGCGGATGAACATCGGGGAGAACCTCGCCGAGGAGGAGAGGCTCAAGGCAGGAAGGCCGCTTCCCACGAACCGGAAGGCACTGCGCTCTCTTTTGGATGAGAATTTCCACATAACGCTCCTTTCTCTGCCGGTGCTGGGCATCTTTCTCTTCACGGTGCTGCCCATTGTCTTCATGATCTGCGTCGCCTTTACCAATTACGACAAGGAGCACCAGTCGCCGACCAACCTGTTCACCTGGGTGGGAGCGGAGAATTTCAAGTCGCTGTTCAGCTTTGGCTCCACGGGCTTTGGTCAGACCTTCCTGACGGTCCTGGCATGGACGCTGGTCTGGGCCTTTTTTGCAACCTTTATCGATTACTTCCTCGGGCTCGCGGTGGCCATGCTCATCAACAAGAAGGGCATTCGGTTCAAGAAAGTGTGGCGGACCATTCTGGTTATGACCATCGCCGTGCCGCAGTTCGTGTCGCTCCTGTACATCACGAAGATGTTCGCAACGGACGGCATCGTCAACGGTTTTCTGATCAGCCACGGCTGGGTGGCAAAGCCGATTCCGTTCTGGACCGATCCGACGCTGGCTAGGATCATGATCATCGTCATCAACATCTGGATCGGCATTCCGTACCTGATGCTGATTTCCACGGGACTGCTCATGAACATTCCGGAGGACCTGTACGAGAGCGCCCGGATTGACGGTGCCAATCCGGTGCAGATGTTCTTCAACATCACGCTCCCCTACATGCTGTTCGTGACAGGGCCCTTCCTGCTGACACAGTTCACCGGCAACCTGAACAATTTCAACGTGATTTATCTGCTGACCCAGGGAAAACCGTTGTCAACGGGCCTTACGGGAAATGCAGGGAGCACGGACCTTCTGGTCACCTGGCTGTATAAGATGACGGTAACGGATACGAACTACAAGATGGCGGCTGTCATCGGTATCATGGTGTTCGTTGTGACTGCGGTGGTATCCCTTGCGGTCTACAACATGCTGCCGTCGGTGAAGGATGAGGAGGGCTTCCAGTAATGAGCGCACAGAAAGAGAAGAAAACAGCATCCATGTCGGGCAAAAGGCGGGCCGGCAACATTGCGGCCTACATCGCGCTGGTTCTGATCAGCATCATCTGGCTGTTCCCGTTCTTCGGGCTGGTGATGACGAGCTTCCGCTCCTATGAATCGGAATACGGCGGAGTGGCCAGCTATGTCATCCCGCACAGCTTTTCACTGGACAACTACCGCTTTCTGGTATCCGGTGAATCCAACTATCTGCTGTGGTACCGCAACACCATCATCATCGCGTTCTGTGTGGCGGTGCTGCAGACCATTATCGTGATCTGCGTATCCTACGCGCTTTCACGGATGCGGTTCACCGGCAGAACGCTTCTCATGAGGATCTGGCTGATTCTGGGGATGTTCCCGGGATTCCTGACCATGATCTGCATGTATTTCCTGCTGAAGCAGTTCGGGCTCACGCAGGCCGGCGCCGTGCCGGGACTGATCCTGGTGTCGGTCGCGAGCTGCGGCATGGGATATTATGTATGCAAGGGATATTTTGATACGATTCCGAAGGCACTGGATGAGGCTGCCCGCATCGACGGAGCCAACCGCTTCCAGGTGATGTACCAGATGATTCTGCCGCTGGCAAAGCCGATTGTCATCTATACGGCACTGACGGCGTTCATGGCACCGTGGTGCGATTATATTTTTGCGTCCTACGTGGCCTTCGGCAATGACAGCAGCTACAATGTGGCCGTCGGAATGACACGGTGGGTCTGGACCAATGACTACCAGGGATATTTCACGAGGTTCTGCGCGGGCGGTGTGCTGGTGGCGATACCGGTCACGCTCCTGTTCATGTGCCTGCAGAAATATTATGTGGAAGGCGTTACCGGCGGCGCGGTGAAGGGATAAACCGATCAGAGCCATGGGATCCAATTTAACGATTGAAGACATTGCGGAGGCACTCGGGGTATCGAAAACAACGGTATCCCGGGCAATCTCCGGAAAGGGACGGATTTCCCGGGAAACCACGGAGCGAATCCGCGCCTATATTGAGAAGTACAATTTCAGGCCCAATACCTACGCGCAGGGCCTGGCACAGCAGAGGACAGGGAACATCGGCGTCATCTGGCCCGGGCGCTCGAGCGCCGTGGAGCTGCCGTTTTTCCAGAAGTGTCTGCTGGGGATCAACAAGGCTGCCGCTGCGCGCTCCTATGACCTGCTCGTCACCATTGCGGACGAGGATGACATCTCCGGAATCCGGAGGGTGACCGACAACCGGAAGGTGGACGGAATGATCCTGACGAGAACGCTGGTCCGCGACCTGCCGGCTGCCTTTCTGAAGGAAACGGGAATTCCCTTTGTTGCGGTCGGCAGCAGCACGGATCCGGACATTCTGTGCGTGGACAGCGCCAACGAGAGGGCCTGTCTGGAGCTGACGAGAAGGATCCTGCAGAGGGGCGCAAGGCGTACGGCCCTCATCGGCGGCCGGAGCAGCCACGTGATCACGGGAACGAGGCTGCGGGGGTTCGTGCGCGGCCACGAGGCAGCAGGACTTGCGGTGAACGAGGAGCTGATCTGCATGGAGGTGCAGTCATACCGGGAGGTGGAGGAGGCTGTGGAGACGGTGCTGGCGGCCGGGGCGGACGCGATCATCGGCATGGACGACGGGATTGCGGCGGATGTTCTGTCCGTCTGTCTGCGGAAGGGAATCGAGATCCCCGGGCAGCTGCAGCTGGCGTCGTTCTATGACAGCGTGACGCTGGAGAATGCGGTGCCCGCGGTGACGGCATTGCGTTTTGACGACGAGCTCCTGGGGGAGACGGCGGCCGAACTGCTGATTCGCAGAATTGAGGGGGAGAGCTGCGGGAGCAGAATGCTGGACAATGACAGGATCCTGATGCGGGAGACGACCGGAGCATGATCAGGCCGCAGGAAGCCGGCACCGGGCGGAGCATGATTAGGCCACCAGGGAAGTCGGCATCGGGCAGGGGCAAGGGAGCTTTTGCTCCCGCATTTGACGACAGAGTAAAAGTCACAGAGACAGGACACAGAAGCAGGACATAGAGAACCGATAGAGGGGATCAACGGAGAGGATCGTATGAGCGGGAAGTTGTGTGCACAGTCCGTATTGGGTTTTACACCGGAATATCTGACGTTGGACGGGGAGCCTTGGTTTCCCATGATGGGCGAGTTTCACTACAGCCGGGTGGAGAGAGCCCGCTGGAAGGAAGAGCTGTACAAGATGAAGGCAGGCGGCATTGATCTGGTGTCTGCCTATACGATCTGGATCCACCACGAGGAGATTGAGAATGAGTGGGACTTCACCGGGGAGCGTGACCTGCGTGCCTTTCTGGAGACGGTGAAGGACTGCGGTCTGCATTGCGTGCTGCGCATCGGACCCTGGGCCCATGGAGAGGTCCGAAACGGCGGCTTCCCGGACTGGCTGGTGGAGAAGGAG
The DNA here is from genome assembly GCA_963591995.1 of Succinivibrio sp. GTDB lineage: Bacteria > Bacillota > Clostridia > Lachnospirales > Lachnospiraceae > CAG-791. The sequence goes on along the minus strand of CAVAUJ010000011.1, from coordinate 36,062 downwards.
AAGCGCGGCGAGATGAAGCTGCGGACCAACGATCCGGGCTATCTTTCGTATGTGCGGAGGTTCTACGGAAAGCTTGCGGAGGAGGCGAAGGGATTGTATCTGGAGGAAGACGGTCCCGTCGTCATGATTCAGATCGAAAACGAATACGGCCATGTGGGAGGCTGCGAGGGCCAGGAGGGCGAGCGGCATATGCAGACGCTCCGGAGCATTGCCCGGGAGGCGGGACTGGTGACGCAGATCTACACGGCGACCGGCTGGGGCGGTGCGATTACAGGGGGCTTGCTGCCCGTGATGGGCGGCTATTGTGAGGCACCGTGGGATCAGAGGCTCACAGAGATCGAGCCCTCCGGGAACTACCTCTTCACAAGAGAGAGGAACGACCACAACATCGGCTCCGATCACGGCCTGGGGGAGGGCATCACCTTTGACATGACGCAGTTCCCCTTCCTTACGGCGGAGCTGGGCGGCGGGCTTCAGGTGACGAAGCATCGACGGCCGGTGGTGACGGGCACGGATACGGAGGCCATGACGCTGGTAAAGCTGGGGAGCGGTTGCTGCCTCCTGGGATATTACATGTACCACGGCGGCACCAATCCGGAGGGGAAACGTACCACACTGCAGGAATCCAGAGCGACCGGTTATCCGAACGATCTGCCGGTGAAGTCCTATGATTTCAATGCACCCGTGCGGGAGTACGGGCAGTTGTCCGATGGCTATCGGAGGATTCGCCGGCTGGCACTGTTCGTGCATGATTTCGGCAGCCGTGTGGCCCGGATGGAATATATTCCGCAGCCGGGGAACCCTGCAAAGATAGACGATTTCAAGAGCCTTCGCACCGCCGTCCGGTGGAACAGAAGGACCGGAGAAGGGCTGTATTTCGTCAACAATTATGTGCGGCATTATGAGACCGCTGCTCATGCGGATACGCCGCTGCGGGCAATCGGCGACGACGGGGCAACCGTTCTTGCGGATTACGGACGGCAGAATGTGGCAGGGGGAGATTATTTCTTCTATCCCTTCCGGATGCCGCTGGGCGAGAAGGCCGTGCTGGAAAAGGCGACGGCAACGCCGCTGTGCGTCCTGCGGAACGAAAAAGGAGAGATCGACACCTACGTGTTCTACACAAAGGGGAACCGGGAGCCGGAATATTGCATCGACGGAGAGCTGGACGGCATCCGGCTTCTCACGCTGAGCGAGGACGAAGCGCTGCACGCCCAAAAGCTGGTGCTCGATGGCCGGGAGGTGCTGGCGATCAGCGACACGGATTTCTATCAGACGAAGGAAGGTGAGATCTGCGGCCTGCTGCGCTTTGCGAAGGAGGGAAGATTCTCGGTATCCCTGTATCCCGGCACGAAAGCAGGAGACGGGGAAGGGCCGGATGCGAGAGGCTTTGTTCACTACAGCGCGGAAAAGACGCGGACGAATCCCGTCCGCTGCACCGTCACCGGGACAACGGCTGCGGCAGACGGAGGGGACGTGACGCTGGAGCTGGAGGCAGACGGCATCGCAGAGGAGCTGGACGAGGCGCTCCTTTGCATCGACTACGAGGGAGAATCCGCGGAGCTGTACCGGGACGGCAGACGAATCGCGGACAGCTTCTACACCGGGCAGCTCTGGGAGGTTGGTATCAAGCGCTTTGCAAAGGAGGGGAAGGCGGAATTTACGATGGTGATTCACCCCCTGCACGAGGGCGCTGCCGTGTATCTTGAGAAATGGCCGGAAATGGAGAACGGGATTGCCTGCCGCCTGAACGGCGTGGAGACGGAGGTCATTGTTCGGGAGGAGCTGCACTGAACGAAGGTCGTAAAGAAATCGGGAGCAGGGCCGCCGCGCGGAAGAGATTCCGCACGGCGGCTTTTGCTGTGGACAAAAATGCCGCGCAACATCAAATAATTACACAAAATCATTTATTTTGAATTCAGACACTTCTTCGGAAATGCTATGGTAACGGCAGATAAGACGTGGGGTACCCACAGAAGGAGAGGGAATTCATGAAAAAGAGATATTTAGGTTTGGTGTTGTCCATGACCGTTGCAGCGACGGTTTTGGCGGGGTGCGGATCCTCCGCTTCCGATACATCGGCAGCAGAGAGCACAGAGAGTGAGACGGCTTCGGCAGAGGATACAGCGACCGAGACGGACAGCACGGATGCAGGAGAGAAGCAGACCATCACCGTCACCTACAAGGACAACGGCGAGGGTGAAAATCAGCAATGGTATGTCCTGTTCCAGGAGGCATATGACAATTGGGACAAAAAAGATCAATACGAGCTCAACATCGCACCGATTTCCGGCGCAGAGGGTGATTATTACACAAAGGTTGCGCTGCAGCTTTCCGATCCGTCCAATTGTCCGGACATCGTGCTGGAGGACACCTTCCAGCTTTCGAGCGATGTGGCAGCAGGGTATCTTACAAATCTGGACGATTATGTGAAGGATTATGCGGCGTGGAACGACGGAACTTATATCGAGGCATTGAAGGCCGGCTCAAGCTATGACGGCTCCGTATACGGAATTCCTTTCTCGACGGATGCCCGCGGTATCTGGTATAACAAGGAGATTTTCAAGCAGGCAGGACTTCCCGAGGATTGGCAGCCCGAGACATGGCAGGATATTCTGGACGCCTGCGAGACGGTGAAGCAGAACGTATCCGATGTGATTCCGTTCTGGTGCAATTCCGGCGTGGCAACCGGTGAGGCAACCTCCATGCAGACCTATGAGATGCTGCTGTACGGAACAGGAGAGCAGCTGCTGGAGGATGATAAGTGGATTGTGAGCAGCCAGGCCATCAAGGATACGCTGCAGTTCCTCAGCGACATTTATACCAACGGATACGGACCGTCCCTGGAGCTGGTGCTGAACGGACAGGCTACGAATACGGCACGTCGTGAGTACCTTCCGCAGTCAAAGGTGGCGATGGTCATGGACGGCGCCTGGATCTATTCCAACTGGGATGAGAACGGGGCTGCTCCGTGGGCGGAGTACACTGACGTTATGGGACTTGCAGCAATGCCGCAGCAGAACGGCGGCGGTACGGTTACCATGTCCGGCGGCTGGACCATCTCCATTCCGGAGAATTCCGACTGCAAGGATGCGGCTTTTGAGCTCATCGCTGCAGCCATGGATTCGGATGCTTACGTACATTCCATTCTGCGCGACGGCGCGTGTGCAACCAGAAACGATGTGGCGGCGCTGGAGGAATACCAGAGCAATCCGTTCCGTGCTTTTGCAACGGAGCAGCTGGACAGTGCATTCTTCCGTCCGCAGAACGAGCAGTACTCCACGGTGACAACGTGCATTCAGACCATGGTGGAAACTGTCGTTTCCGGTGCGACGCCGGAGGAGGCCATGAACCAGTACGCATCGGATGTGGCCAGAGTCGTCGGAGATGACAACGTAATTTCAAAGTAATGCATTGCTTCTGAGCAGTGACGAGATGATGCCAAGGATGAGGAGTATGCAGATGCTTGCTTCTCATCCTTTTCCATGAGCAGGACGAGCCATTATGAGAGAATATACATTTCGAGAGGAATTAAAGAAATCCATTCTGCTGCTGCCGACCCTGGTGCTGCTGATCGCCTTTTTCATCATACCCATTGTACTGACCATCTATTATTCATTTACCAATCTGGCCCTGACGGGCTCCAACGCCAGAAATCTGCAGTTCATTGCACTGGAAAATTATGAACGCATCTTTTCGGACCCCAATGCGTTGAAAGCGATTGGGAATACCTTTGTCTTCCTGATCGGGAGTCTTGCCGGCCAAACGATCCTCGGATTTATCGTTGCATACCTGATGAAGCAGAAAAACCAGCTGTTCCGCAGCATCGTGGGACCGTGTTTTCTGATCGGCTGGGTAATGCCGGAAATCGTGGTGTCGCTGTGCTTCATGGCTTTTTTCAAGGACAACGGAACGTTGAACGTGATCCGCGGAGTTTTCGGAGGCAAGGCGGTGACCTGGCTGTATGCACATCCGATGGCCTCTGTCATCATCGCAAACGTCTGGCACGGAATGGCGTTTTCCATGATGAATTTCCAGTCCGCACTGGACAATGTGTCGGGAGACATTGAGGAGGCAGCCCGGGTGGACGGTGCCAGCCGTTGGAAGACCTTGATTTACGTGACGGTTCCCTGCATAAAAGACACGATTGCCACCAACATCATGTTGAACACACTGTCGACGCTGGGGGTCTACGGGCTGATTATGGCCCTGACCGGTGGCGGACCGGCCGGCAAGACAACGACGCTCCCTCTGTATATGTACAACCAGGGTCTGAAGGGAATGCAGCTGGGCTACGGAACGGCCATCGGCATGGTTATTCTGGCGGTAGGTGTCGTGTGCAGTATTTTCTACACGATTCTGCTGAAAAGAGGTGAAAAGGGATGAACAATAAACGGACAGCATATCTGCATTATCTGGTGTTGGGTTTCATGGCGATAACCTTTCTGCTGCCGCTGGTATGGCTGGTGATCGCTTCCGTCGACACGAACGCGAGCGACGCGCTGAAGATACCGGAGGCATTAACTCTGGGGAATTTCGTCAGTGTCCTGACCGATACCGGCAATATGCGGGCGTTCGGCATCGGATTCGTGATTTCTCTGCTGGAGTCTTTGATTGTTGTGTTGGTAACCTGTCTGGCAGCGTATCCTCTTTCCAGATACAATCTGAGCTACAAAAAGGCGTTCATGAATATCATCCTGTTCATGACTGCACTGCCCATGGTAGCTGTTATCGTACCGGTATACCGCATGTATCTGAAGATGGGGCTTCTGGACAGCATTGCAGGCGTTGTGCTATATCTTTCCGCAGCGGCCGTTCCTTACGGACTGTGGCTGATGAAGAATTTCATGGATGCGGTTCCGATTGAACTGGAGGAGGCTGCCTGGGTGGACGGTGCGACAACGTTCCAGTCCATTTTCCGAATCGTGTTGCCACTGATGTTTCCCGGAATCTGCACGGTATTCATCTACACCTTTTCCAGAAGCTGGGGCAATTTCTTCGTTCCGTTCATCCTGCTGAGTTCTTCCGATAAAATGCCGGCCTCTGTGCAGTTGTACCAGTTCTTTGGGCAATACGGGTTGATCCAATATGGCCCGCTGGCGGCCTACTCGATTCTGTACACGGTGCCGTCCATTCTGTTATATGTTCTGTCACAGCGGTATATGTCGAAGGGCTTTGGCCTTTCAGGGGCAGCCAAGGGATAAGAAAAGGCGGTGGAAATATGGCAATGACATATCAGAGAATCGGGCGGTTTCTGGACTATCTGAAGGTGCAGATTTATCCGGACCGGGAAGCGATTACCGGTGTCCGGTTTATTAAAACGCAGGAACGATTCCGTAACACGGCAGAGCCGGACGTGTCGGGATGGGAGGAAATGGATCGGAGTACCCTGTGGGGCGGGCATCGGGAATATTACTGGTTCGCCATGACGGTAACCATCCCGGACCGGTTTGAGGGAAAATGTGTATGCTATGACCTGTTGACCGGGAAGGAGGACGGGTGGGATGCCACGAATCCGCAGTTTACGTGCTACGTTGACGGCGCACTGCGGCAGGGCTTTGACGTGAACCACCATACCCTGCTGCTGGCGGAAAAGGCTGCTGCGGGAGAGCAGCATACCGTTGTGCTGTCGGCCTACACAGGAGACCAGAATTTCTCGCTGTTTTTTGACGCCAGCCTCCTGGTACTGGACCGTGCAACAGAGCAATACTATTATGATATTTCCGTCCCCTACCATGCGGCGGAGCTGATGGATGAGAACAGTGATGTGCGGATCCACACGCTTTCCGCCATCAATGGATCGATAAATCTGGTGGATATGCGCCGGGAAGGATCGGCGGAATACTACGAAAGCCTCAAGGCGGCGGATGCGTATTTTCAGAAAGAGTTCTATGACAAATACTGCGGGATCGACAATAAGCCGGTCATCTGCTGCGTGGGGCACTCCCACATTGACTGCGCGTGGATGTGGACGACCCGCGTAACGAAGGATAAGGCGGTCAGAAGCTTTTCCACGGTGCTGGAGCTCATGCGTCAGTACCCGGAATACCGCTTTATGATGAGCCAGCCTCTCCTGTATGAGTATGTCCGGGACAATGCACCGGAGGTTTATGCGGAAATCAAGAGCCGCATCCGGGAAGGGCGATGGGAAGCAGAAGGCGGCATGTACATTGAACCGGATTGTAATCTCAGCTCCGGTGAGTCCCTGATCCGTCAGATTCTGTACGGCAAACGCTTTTTCGCCGAGGAATTCGGAAAGGACAGCATTGTGCTGTGGCTGCCGGATGTGTTCGGCTATTCGGCTGCACTGCCGCAGATCATGAAGAAAACCGGAATCAAATACTTCATGACTACGAAAATCAACTGGAACGAGTTTAATCGTATGCCGTATGATACCTTCCTGTGGAGGGGAATCGACGGAACCGAGATTCTGACGCACTTTATGCCGACGCGGGACTACAAGGAAGGTCAGGAGATCAACAAGAGGGCAAAGGTATACCGCACGAACTTCTTTACGACGTACAGTGGGTACATTAATCCGTCACAGGTCATGGGTTCCTGGAAACGCTACAGTCAGAAGCAGCTGAATCAGGAGACCTTGATGGCCTTTGGCTACGGAGACGGCGGCGGTGGACCGACGCGGGATATGCTGGAGCAGCAAAGGCGGCTGTCCAGGGGGCTCCCGGGGAGTCCGGCAACAAAAATGACCTCTGTGACAGAATTCTTTCAGAGCCTGGAACGGGAGGTTATGCAGAAAAAGGAACTGCCGACCTGGGTGGGCGAGCTCTATCTGGAATACCATCGCGGAACCTATACCACGATGGGACGCAACAAGCGATACAACCGCAAATCGGAAATTGCCTACCAGAATCTGGAACGCCTGTATGTGTTGCAGGAGATGCTGGATCGCTGTGGCATGGCGGGAGAAGAGAAAGAGCCGAAGAGCCTGCCCTATCCGCGGGAGCTGCTGGATAAGGGTTGGCATGTCATCCTGCTGAATCAGTTCCACGATATACTTCCGGGCTCCTCCATTAAGGAGGTGTACGATGATTCCAAGGCGGAGTATGAGGAAATTCTGGGAACGGCAGAGGAACTTTACGCGCAGGGCTTTCAGAGTTTTGTTTCACAGCTTCCTGTTCCGGACGGCTGCATTGTGGTGCGGAATGAGTACGGACAGCCGATGTCGGGACCGGTGCAGCTCGAGCCGGAGGAGGAGATGGATGCGCCGGGGCTTCGTGCAATGACGGATGGCACGTGGACACCGCTGCAGAGGACGCACGAGGGCACGTATCTTTTCGAAGCAGACGAGGTGCCTGGGGTCGGATACCGGTGCTATCAGCTCAGCGGTCAGAGAGAGGATGTCGCTGAAAATCCGCTGCGCATCTCGGAAACGGAAATGGAGAATGCGTTCTTTCGTCTGCAACTCGATGGGAACGGACAGTTTGTGAGCATCTACGACAAGCGGGAAGAGAGGGAGATCCTCAAGCCGGGGCGCAGAGGCAATGTCCTCATGACATATGAGGATCGTCCGCACAATTATGATGCATGGGACATCAACGATTATTACGAAGAGAAGAGCTGGGAGATCCGGGACGCAGAGGAAATCCGCGTGCTGGAGCACGGTCCGGTCCGCGGGGCGGTTCAGATAAAGCGCCGTTATCTGAATTCGGAGATCGTGCAGATCATTTATCTTTATGCGTCTGTACCAAGGATTGATATCAGAACAACGATCGAGTGGCGGGAGCATCTGATCCTGCTCAAGGATCTGTTCCCGGTGGATATCAATACGGATCATGGAACCTTTGAAATTCAATACGGGAATGTAGAAAGACCCATCCATGCCAACACCTCCTGGGACTATGCGAAATTCGAGGTGTGCTCGCACAAGTGGTTCGACCTTTCGGAGGGGGGCTACGGCATTTCCTTCCTGAACGATTGCAAGTACGGTGCCGGTGTGCGAGACGCAGAGGTTGGACTGACGATGCTGAAATCTCCCCTGTATCCGAACCCGGAGGCGGATAAGGAGCACCATGAAATCTGGTATTCTCTTTATCCACATCGGGGGGACTGGAGAGAAGCGGGTACCGTACCGCAGGCGTACAACCTGAACAATCCGCTGCGCGCCGACATAAAGGGCGTTGGCACCGGAAAGGAAAGGAGGGAACCATCCGAAACGGTACAGGGCGCTGAGGGTTCCCTGTTCTCGCTCGAAGACAACAATATTGTGCTGGAGGTTGTGAAGAAGGCGGAGGATGGCGATGGCATCATCCTGCGAATGTATGAGTGCTGCAACAAACGCACGAGGACCGCACTGCACTGCGGATTCGTGCCGGAAGCTGCGTGGGAATGCGACATGCTGGAGAAGAGAGGGGCACGGTGTTCCCTTGCGGGTAAGGACATTCCACTGGAATTCAAGCCCTATGAGATTAAAACCCTGCGGGTAGTGTGAAGATGGGAATCGGATGGAAAAAATGGCTGCAGCAGACGTATCACTCGATCAAGCTGGGCAAGAAGATCGGTATGATGGTAATGACTGCGGCCGTCTCTTCCATCGGCGCAGTGCTACTGATCTCCTATACGCTCAGCGCCGCCGTCATTCGAGAACAGGCGGAGGAACTGTATCAGAAAAAGCTTGATCAGAATGCGAACTATATCGAATCAACGCTGAATACCTATGAGGCGATGCTGGACGAGTTGTGTGACAGCACCTACGTTGAGAAGCTGCGGAAAATAAATCAGCTCAGCGGACAGGATTATTATGAGGCGTCACTGGACTTCCAGGACAAGTTCATGATCATGACGCAGCAAAGAGATGATATTTACGGAGTAGCTGCGGTGGGAGCCTACGGCGGAGCGTGCTATTACGATGCGCTCACCTGCTCCGGTGTGAGGAGCTGTGTTTTCGGCGAGGAGCAGTTGAGTTATGCTGCGCTGTCGCGAGAGGAGTATACGGATCATTTCGCCTATTCCGGTTTAACCGGCAGAGAGAACGGGCAGGGGGAGGAAACGGAATGCTTCTATATCATTCGACGAGTGGTGGACAACCGCAATGTCCACCGAAGACTGCTGGGATACTATGTCCTTTGCGTGGATGAGAAGGAGTTTGCTCAAAGATACGAAACGGGAGCTACAGAGGGCGGAGAGGAGTTGACATTTCTGATGAATGCAGAGGGTGGGCTCCTGTCTTTTCCGCAAAGCGGCTATGCAGAACAGCGGGTGGAGGGAGTGATGCCGGAGGCTTCGGAGGAGGCTCTGGCATCTGCTGTCGGCTCATTCGTGGTTCGATGTGGGATATATGAATCGTCAAAGGGGCTTACCATCCGGACGAAGCCTCTGCGCGGGGGAGCACTTTGCATTGCAGACATCCAGAATATGACGGTTTCCTTCGGACGTCTGCGGTACATTCTGATTCTGAATCTAATCTTTGCCTCTTCCATCGTGCTACTGTGCCTTTTGATCTCCTCCTGGATTTCCGAGGACACGGAGAAGGTCGTCCGCGGAATTCTGCACGCAATGACGGCGGCGAACAAAGGGGATCTGACGGTTCAAATCCCCAGAAAAGGCGAGGATGAGTTCGCCGAAATTGCGGATAATTTTAATCAGATGGTCGTGGCCATCCGAAAGAGTAATGAGAGGTCCATCGCTCTGATTGCAAGAGAGAAGGATGCGGAAATCCGCTCACTGGAGTCCCAGATTAATCCGCATTTCATCTATAATACGCTGGACAGCATCAACTGGATGCTGATCGAGCGGCAGGAATATGAGGTTGCAAGGTTCGTTACGGATTTTGCCAAGATTCTCCGGTATTCCATTCATGACAGCAACGGATTGGTGACGGTAGACACGGAGACGGCGTTTCTGAAGAAATTCATCCACCTACATCAGCAAAGAGCAGATCATACTTTTGACTGCGAACTGCTGACGGATGAACTGGCAGGACACATTCAGATCCATAAGCTGCTGATCCAGCCACTGGTAGAGAATGCGATTCTGCATGGATTCGAGGAGAACGTCAATGCTCCGCCGGAGAAGGCCCGGCTTCTGAGAGTTGAAATACAGCTGCGGGAGGAGGACGCGTGCCTTTGCATAACAGTGCAGGACAACGGGAAGGGCATGCCGCCGCAGCTGCTGTCGGAGCTGCAGGCGTACAACGGCCGGGAAGGCTACATGGAGCATTGCATCGGGATTCGGAATGTCATCACAAGACTTCACCTGTACTACGGGGAGAAGGGAAGAATTGCATTCTTTTCGGGAGGAGAAGGAGAGGGCACTCGAATCGAAATGTATATTCCGTTGAAATCGGCGGACCCGAACGGTGCCGTGCGATGACCGGGCCCAAAGGGGAGCCAGAGTGAGAATTGTAATTGTTGAGGATGAGGAAACGACCAGAAGGGGGCTTACGGGTGTCCTTGAGCGTTTTACAAAGGATGAGATTGTCGGGTACGCAGCCAATGGCCGGGAGGGCATTGTTGCGATAAAGGAATTGTCGCCGGATCTTGTGATCACAGATATCCGCATGCCGGTGCTGTCGGGGCTGAAGATGCTGGAGATCTTGGAGCAGGAAGGTCACAGCGTAAACGCCATCGTGCTGTCCGGATATTCCGACTTTGAATACGCAAGGTCTGCCGTTCATCTGGGAGTTACGGAATACCTCCTGAAGCCGTTGGAAATTGAGGAATTGCTGGCTGCATTGGAACGAATCCGGGAAAAGCTGGCCAAGAATCGGCGGGAGGTGCTGTCACCGGAGGTCATCCTGCGCGAATACATCACACATCCGGAACAGAGGACGAAGGAGGAGCGACTTCGTCTTGCGGAGCTGCTGCATATAGGACCGGATACGCAACTGGGCTGCTGCATTGCGGCACCAGAGTCGGCTTTTCGCGGAATGCTCTCTGCCGTCGGACACTGCGTGCAGGAGAGGATGGAGTCCTTCTGTTTTGAAAAGACCTATGCTGTTACCCTGCCGGAACATCGGGTGATGGTGCTGGTGATCGGTGTGGAAAATGACGTGAAGCTGAGGGAGAAGCTGGAAGTTAAGGTGGTTCCCGAGCTCCGGAATATCGCGCCGTGCCGTTGTGTCTATTTCTGCTGCCGCGATCTGGAAAAAATGTGTGCGGAAATTGCCCGGCTGAGCCTTCGGATGGAGGAGGCGTTCTATGAGCCGATCGAAAGTTGTGTGGACCTCCAGAAGCTGACAGAGGCTCCTTTTTCTGCGGCAGAGTATCCGTCGGAGGAAGAAAATCGAGCACTGACGGCCTACCGGGGCGGGCGAAGAGAGGAGGCGGAGCACTGGGGACAAAAGCTTTTGGAGAGGCTGTGCGAGAGGAAAACGAATCCCGGCATGGTCAAGGAATACAGCACCATGTTTCTTGCCACGTTGTACCGGAGCATCCGCAACATTGACGGAGATGTGCAGCGCAGCGAGGGGGAGACGAGTTTTCAGAGCACACAGGCATACACCAACATGATGAATGCGGAAAATGCCGAAATGCTGCGCGAGTATTATCTGCAGCTGCTGCACTGGATGCTGGAGCGCAGAGACATTAAGGAGGCAGAGGATACCGACAACGGCATCATCCTGAATGCCATCGCTTACATAAGGACTCACTATTCGGAAGACGTGTCCCTGACGGAGGCGGCAGAGGTATGCGGCGTATCCCAGGCGCATCTGAGCCGGCTCTTCGTGAGTGAAATGGGCGTCAATTTCAATCCCTTTCTGCAGAATTACAGGATCAGCATGGCCAAGCGTTTCCTGAAGGAGAGGAATGCCACTGTAGCCGCGGTATCGGAACAGGTTGGATTCCGTGATCAACGGTATTTTATCAAGGTGTTCAAGAAGCTGTGCGGCATGACGCCAAAGGAATACCAGAGGGAGTGCGGATGCTGAAGCAGAACAGGAAGAGATGGAAGAAATACCGCAATCAGGTGATCTGCTGGCTTCTTCTGGCTTTGCTGCTGGCCTTTGTGGTCATTTACCGCTCTTTTTATCAGAGAAAGGAGAATCCGACAACCGCAGCAGAGGGGGGGGAGGTGCCGGAACAGGAGCTGCTGATCGTCTGTGATTATGAGTTGCCGGGGCAGCAGGATGCACTGCGGACGGCAGCGGAAGAATTCGGCAGGGAGACAGATACGACGGTGCGGTTGGAATTCATGGACGGCGATGCTGTCCTGAAAAACGGGGAATATCGCACGTGGACATTGTCTGAGGCGGATATCGTAATATGCAGCTACACGGACTTGTCCTACCTTATGTATGCCGGAGAATTGCAGGAAGTGGAGCTTTCCTGCATAGGACTGCAGGAAAGCGATTTTATTTCGGCCGGTATCCTTCTGCCACTGTACAGGAATGGAAAGCTTTACGGAATTCCCTTTATGGGAGATCAATATATTCTGTATGTCGATGCGGAGAGCATGCGCAGGGCGGCGGTGCGTACGGTGAGCAACTGGAAGGATATATTCGAAATCTGTGCGCAGCGCAATCGCAATCTTGTGTACGGGATCGGGATCGGAGGCCGCCGCCAGACAGAAGGGGCATATCTGTTGCAGATGCTGCTGTACGGCAGCGGATGCACCAACTATACCATCGACAGTGAGCAGGGCAAAGCTGTGCTGGAGAACCTGCTGATGCTGAACCGGAACAGCTATCTGAACCGTGACAGCAGCATCATGACAGCAATGGATATGACGGAGGATTTTATACAAGGACACGAGGCGATGATCATCGCGCCCTATCAATACTCCGGCTACATTGAGAATGCGGCGGGAAAAGACATCGTGCTGACCGGATTACCGACCGGAGTGCGAGGGAACGGCGTTGTATCGTACAAGGGGATCGGACTGACGGAGAATGCAGATGAAGGGGCAGAAGAATTCGTCCGATTTCTGTTCCGCCGCGCGGTGCGAGAAAACCTACGTGGAGAAATCGACAACCTTCCTTTGCTACAGGAGGATCTGGAGAACAGCACGGAACTGGAAAGAGAGCTGGTCCGGGAGGGAAATGTCATCGATGTTGATGCCGCCTGGAGCAGCATTTCCGAGGTATACGCCGGAGCTCTGCAAGAGTTATTATTGGATCGGGAGTTGCAGGCGGACGCTTGCGCCGAGGAGCTGCAGGAGAAGGTCAAGGTGGCCTTTCTCAAGAACTGACGATGCGGCCAGCGCGTCATTTACAACAGAGTGAAACAGATATAAGGGCATGCGGACCACAATAACGAGAGGGCACAGGATATCAGAAGTCTTAGGAGGACGGCAATGAACAGCAAATACCTGTACGGGACAGAAGAGAACAAAGCGTTTCAGCGTGAAATCCGGGAGAACCTCCTGCAGTTCGGACATCGGTTTCCCTCGCCGGAGGGCGGTTCCTATTGGCTGGGAGACGACGGAACGCCGTGGAAGGATCGGAACCGGGAGACCTGGATCACCGGGCGGATGGTCCATGTGTACAGCATCGGCGCGATGCTGGGACACGAGGGGAGCAAGGAGCTGGTCGATCAGGGATTAAAGGGCCTGACCGGTGAGCTGCAGGACCGGGAGCATGACGGCTGGTACGCGGGCGTGCATGCAGACGGTGTCCCCTACGGACCGAAGCAATGCTATGCGCACGCCTTTGTCATTCTGGCGGCCAGCAGCGCGATGCTGGCCGGGCGGCCGGGAGCAGAGGAGCTGCTGGAGCATGCGAAGGCCGTGTATGACCGGTATTTCTGGGAAAACGACAAGGGACTCTCCGTCGACACCTGGGACATGGATTTCAAGGAGCTGGATCCGTACCGCGGGATCAATGCCAATATGCATACCGTGGAGGCCTTTCTGGCGGTGGCGGATGCGGCCGGAGAGGAGAGCTATCGGGAGAGAGCCGGACGGATCATCGCGCATGTCATCGCATGGGCAAAGAGCAATAACTGGCGGATTCCGGAGCACTACACCGGCACCTGGCAGCCGGACCTTTCGTGCAATGCGGACCGGCCGGACGATCCCTTCAAGCCCTATGGCGCAACACCGGGACACGGCATCGAATGGGCCAGACTCATCACGCAGTGGGCGGTGTCGGTAAGGAGCGGAGCGGATTCGGTCACACTGGACGCGGCGGAGCACCTGTTCAACCGTGCGGTGCTGGATGCCTGGGATGCGGACGGAGCCCGCGGCATTGCCTATACGACGGATTGGAACGGCAGGCCTGTGGTTCATGACAGGATGCACTGGACGCTGGCGGAAGCCATCAACACGGCGGCGACGCTGTACCGGGTGACGGGCCGGCTCCTTTACCGTGATTATTACGGCTGGTTCATGCAGTATCTGGATGAGGTGGTCATGGATCACGAAAACGGCTCCTGGTTTCACCAGCTGGATCGGGACAACAAGGTCATGACCAGCGTGTGGCCCGGCAAGTCCGACCTGTATCATGCGCTGCAGTCCACGCTGATTCCGTACCTTCCGGTCGGGGTATCCATTGCCAAGGCAGTGCACGATGCACAATGACGGTCACAGGCAGGGCATTGCCAGGGCAGTGGGTGATGCACAATGACGGTCACGGGCAGGGCATTGCCGGTGTGCGGCGCGCGGATTTTCGCGCACGTACAACGATTGCGATTGACTAACCGAGGGGCAGAATGGGACAATCACTCCCAATGAGGGAGTAGCAAGCACCTGTTGCAGTAAGTCAACATACTGGTTCGTGGGACCTGGCTTACTTTAAAATGCGAGACTCATGTATATCTGTTGATACGGCTATGCATGGGCGATAAGAGAGAATGACCGAGGGCATAGCCGAGAGGCTATGCCTCTTTTTTATTGGGTAGGAGGAGACAATGGATCTGATTTTTGTATTCAACAGCGTTGCATTGGGCGTCGGACTGGCAATGGATGCTTTTTCCGTATCCATCGCCAACGGCCTGAATGAGCCGGGCATGGCAAAGCGCAAAATGTGCGGGGTGGCGGGCACCTATGCGGCCTATCAGTTCGCCATGCCCATGATCGGCTGGTTCTGCGTTCATACCATCGCGGAGCAATTCGAGATATTCCGGAAATTCATTCCCTGGATCGCCCTGGCATTGCTGCTCTGGATCGGCGGCAAAATGCTGATCGAAGGGATCCGGGATGTACACGCGGGAGAAAGCGGGGAGAAGGAGAGTGCACAGGCGGGAGCCTGTCTTGGCTTTGGTACGCTGATGGTGCAGGGCATAGCAACCTCCATCGATGCGCTGTCCGTGGGCTTTACCATCGCGGACTACGGGACGGTCATGGCATTTGTCTGTTCCATGCTGGTGGCCGTTACGACCTTTGTAATCTGCATGGCAGGACTCCTCTTCGGAAAGAAATTCGGAGACCGGCTCTCGGATAAGGCAACGATTCTGGGCGGTCTCATTCTGATCGGCATCGGCATCGAAATCTTTGTTAAGGGAGTGCTGTAACATTTTCGCGGCTGCGGCGTATGTGCCGGTGTAAGGTTTAATAGGAAGTTTATTGGTTTTGCTGCAGGGACGAAAGGTATAATGGAGCAAAGCCACCCGGCATTCAACGGGCGGGTTCGGAAGTGTTAAGGGAGGAAGACAAAGATGAACAACAGAAGACTTACGGCAGTTATGCTGACAATGGTACTGGCAGGCGGCGCACTTGCAGGATGCGGCTCTGCGGCGGCGGATTCCGCTGCGGAGGAAACGACCGGAACGACGGATGCTGCGGCCGAAGAGACCACGGACGATACGGCGGAATCCGCGGAGGCGGCAGAGAATACAGAGACAGAGGCAGAGGATGAAACGTTCATTCCGAGCGACTTCGTGCAGGAGCGCGCGGGAATGGACACCTTCGACAGCTACGATGAGATCATCGACTATCTGGAAGGCGATGAGGGCTATGCGTATCTTTCGCTGGACGGCTCCGCGGGCTACGTTCTGGGAATCTCGGACAGCCTCTATACAATGGACGGAGCCGAGGTGTCCGGCTCGATATCGCTGTACGGGTACAACAGTGACGGAAAGCTGGTGAATGTGGGCAATGCCTACGCAAGCGACGAGGCCTACCCGCTTCGGAACGGCAACGGCATCCTGTATGTCTGCAATGATATCGAGTACGGTGAGACGAAGATCAGTGCGGATACGAACGGCCTGTTCTATACGAAGCTGATCGATGCCGAATATGCAGAGGACGGGAGCGTGAGTCTGAGCGGCTTTGTCCGGGAGGATGATGACATCAATAATTCCTCGGAGGACATCGGCATCAGCACAGAGGAGGAGTTCAAGGCACTGTACACCGCCATGGACGAGGTAGAGCCCATCCATTTCCGGAAGGCGGAATATGCCTCTTACGACGAGGCGATCGCGAGTCTGCAGTCCGGCAACGGCTATGCTTATCTTACGATTGACGGGTATGACGGAGATGTCCTTGCGATAACGGACTTCACCTACACCTGGGACAACGGCGAGAACGCGTCCATCACAGCGTATCTGTACGTGCAGGACGGCGACAAGGCCGAGTATCTGGGAACGGTGATGGACGGCGGCACCAATTATCCGATCCGTGTGGAGAACGGTGTGCTCTATGCAACGGGGCACGCAGAGTATGGCGAGATGGTCATCACGCAGGACGATGCCGGCAGGAATCAGCTCACTTATACCAAGCACGCCGTGCTGACCTATGATGCCGATCAGAAGGCGACCGTTGAGACAGAGGGCGATGTGAGCGCAGCCACAGAGGATGAATTCTATGCACTCTTCGATACTGTGGCGGATATGGCACCGGTGAATTTCCAGGTTGCTGCGGAGTGAGCACTCCTGTGCCGGAGACGGATCCGTCTCGCGTACGTCAACGCGCACGGCAATCAGAGGCAACGTCAATTCAGAGGTAACGCTTAGAGGCAACGTATAGAGGCAACGGGCCAATCGCCCGGAATACAGATATATGCGGCAGCGGCAGAACGCGCCCCGGCTTATTGGCCGGGGCGCGTTTTACCGTTGCTTTTGTCGTTGCCGGTGTCTGTCTTTGCCGTGGCAAAGGCAGACACCGGCCCCCTGCGGAGAAATGTTGCCTGTCATTCTGCAGGCGGTAGAAGTATACTGATAGAGCGTGCACCTCGATACGTGCACGGAGGCAGCGCAGAGAGGAATACGGTTCGTCCGGCTGCCGGAGTGCGGAGAATACGGATGTGATCTGCAAAGGATGACAAAGCGATGAAGATTGTATTGGAAGAGCTGACCAAGAAGTTCCCGAACCGCGACCGCAGAAAAGAAGAGGTCACGGCGGTGGACCGTTTGAGCTTCGAGATTCCGGACGGGAGGCTTGTGAGCCTTCTGGGGCCCTCCGGCTGCGGCAAGAGCACGGTCCTCAACATGATCTGCGGACTGGAGGAGCCTACCGGGGGACGAATCCTGTTCGGAGAAGAGGATGTCACCAATGTTCCGGCGGAGCATCGCGGCGTCGGCATGGTATTCCAGAGCTATGCGCTGTATCCGCATCTATGCGTGAGAGACAACATTCTCTTTCCGCTGCAGAATTTAAAGGGAGCGCAGAAGCTCTCCAAGGAGGAGATGAACCGGCGCGTGCAGGAGGCGGCCGCGCTGGTACAGATTGAAGACTATCTGGACCGGCGCCCGCGGGAGCTCTCCGGCGGACAACAGCAGCGGGTTGCCATCGCGAGGGCGCTGGTGAAGCGGCCCCGCGTTCTGCTGCTGGACGAGCCCCTCTCCAATCTGGATGCCAGACTGCGCATTCAGACCCGGGCGGAAATCCGGAGAATCCAGCAGGAAACCGGAATCACCATGGTGTTCGTCACGCATGACCAGGAGGAGGCCATGAGCATCTCGGACCGCATGGTGGTCATGAAGGACGGCGTCCTGCAGCAGACCGGGAAGCCGCAGGAGATTTATGACCGGCCGGCCAACCTGTTCGTGGCGAAATTTCTGGGAAATCCGCCGATCAACCTCTTTGCGGGAGAACTCCGGGAGAACGGGCTCTATGTGGGAGAGGATTGCATTGCGGAAAAGAAGGGCGCGGCCGGAGCAGAGAGCGGTGCAGACCGCACGGAGAAGAGCGTGCCGGAAGGAAGCCGCCCTGTCACCGTGGGAATCCGTCCGGAAGGCTTCCGACTCCTCGGCGGTGCGTCGGAGGCTTGCAGCACAGACCGCCTAGGCAGCAGCGCACCGTCCGGGGCGGAGAGGAGCACGGCAGGCCGCCTTCACTGCGTGCAAAGCTCCGTTGAGGTGATGGGAAGAGACACCAGCATCGTGGCCTCGCACCCTGCGGCAGCGGAAGGGGTGCTGCGCGCCATTGTTCCGGGAGACAGCCGGCTTTCGGAGAATGCGGCAGAGCTCACATTGGAGATTCGCCCGGACAAGGTCTTTGTTTTCGATGCCGAAAGCGGAGAGCGGCTGGACGGAAAGGAGCAGCAATGAAGGGAATGAAGAATGCAAGGCCGTGGCTGTACCTTCTGCCTTCCCTGCTGTTCCTCGGCCTTTTCATGATCTATCCCCTCTTCGACGTGGTGGTTTATTCTCTGGAGGAGGGGTACAATTCCGCGTCTCAGACCTACTGGGGCGTGGGAACGTATAATTTCCGCTATGTACTGCGGGATCCGTATTTCCTGCAGGCCCTGCAGAACACCTTTATCCTGGTGATCGTGACGGTGCCGGTGTCGACGGGTCTGGCTCTTTTGATTTCGCTGGCACTCAATTCCATTCACAAGCTGAAGGATCTCTTTCAGACCATCACCTTTCTGCCCTATGTCACCAATACGCTGGCAGTGGGACTGGTCTTCTCCATTCTGTTCAAGAAAACCCCCTATTCCGAAGGCTTTGTCAATCTGCTGATCCGGACACTCGGCGGGAACGCGGTGGATTTCATCGAGGGGCCGTACTGGGCGAAGCTCCTGGTCATGTGCATCTACACCGTATGGGTGGTCCTGCCCTTTAAGATTCTGATTCTGACGAGTGCACTCGCGGGGGTAAACCCGGATTACTATAAGGCGGCCCGGGTGGACGGAACCTCCTCCCTTCGGATTTTCTGCCGGATTACGCTGCCGATGATCTCCCCCATGATTTCCTATCTCGTGATCACCGGCTTTATCGGCGCCTTCAAGGCCTACAGCGATGAGGTGGCGATTTTCGGAACCGATCTGAATGCGGCGGGCATGAATACCATCGTGGGCTATGTCTACGACATGCTCTACGGCGACAGCGGCGGTTATCCATCCTATGCAGCGGCTGCGGCATTGATCCTGTTCGCCATCGTGTTCACCATTACGGTGATCAATCTGATGGTGTCCGGGCGCGAGAAATAACAGCAGGAAACGGAGAGAAACATGGATACACAGGCAGCGTATCGGGAAATTGAGAAAAGAAGTGTGCGCAGAAAGCGGATCACAAAGGGACTGACCTATGTGTTCCTGACCTTGTGCGCACTCGGCGTGCTCTTTCCCTTTTACTGGATGGTGCTGACGTCGCTCAAGAGCTACAGCGCCTACAATCAGGAATACATTCCAAAGCTTTATACCGCGAGTCCGACATTGCAGAACTACGCGGACGCCTTTACGCAGGTGCCGCTGGGACGGTATTTTGTCAATTCCATCCTGTTCACGGCGGTGACCACGGCGCTGATGCTCGTCGTGACCGTGCTCGCGGCCTACGCCTTTGCAAGGCTTTCCTTTCGCGGAAAGAACCTGGTGTTCACGCTCTACCTTTCCCTCATGATGATCCCGAGCGAGCTGGTGGTGATCACCAACTATGTCACCATTACCGACTGGAATCTGCGGAATACCTACCTTGGCCTGATCCTGCCCAGCGTCACATCGGTGTTCTATATTTATCTTCTGAAGGAGAATTTCGAACAGATTCCG
The DNA here is from genome assembly GCA_963591995.1 of Succinivibrio sp. GTDB lineage: Bacteria > Bacillota > Clostridia > Lachnospirales > Lachnospiraceae > CAG-791. The sequence goes on along the minus strand of CAVAUJ010000011.1, from coordinate 16,240 downwards.
GAGGATCTTTACAAGGCGGCCAAGGTGGACGGCACGTCGGACCTTCGCTATCTGTGCAAGGTCATGATCCCGATCTGCCAGCCGACCATTGTGACCATTACGATCCTCAAGGTCATTGAGTGCTGGAATTCCTATGTGTGGCCAAGGCTGATTACAGACGATGCGGATTATTATCTGGTATCCAACGGAATACAGGAGCTGCGGGAGAACGGCCTCGGACGGGAGAACATTCCGGCCATGATGGCGGCGGTGGTGGTGATCTCCGTGCCGCTGATCGTTCTGTTCCTTGTTTTCCATAAGAAGATCATGGACGGCGTGGCAAGAGGAGGAACCAAGGGATGAGACGAGGATGCAAGGGCATCATTGTGCTGGCGGCGGGTCTTTTGGGCGCTTGTCTTTCCGGATGTCACGGCAGCAGGGGACAGGCAGCCTTTACCGTTCCGGAGAGTCTGGATGCGGAGAAAACATACGAAATCACCTTCTGGGCGAAAAATGACACGAACAAAAAGCAGACAGCGGTATACCAGGAGGCCATTGAGGATTTCGAACAGCTCTATCCGAACATTACCGTCAATCTGAAGCTCTACACGGATTATACGAAGATCTACAACGATGTCATCACGAACATCGCAACGGACACAACGCCCAACGTCTGCATCACGTATCCGGACCACATCGCAACCTACCTGACCGGCGACAATGAGGTGGCGGCGCTGGATGAGCTGATGGCGGACCCGGCATACGGGCTTGGCGGCAGCGAGCTTTTGTATGACAGCCCTTCCGCGGAGGAGATGATTCCGCAGTTCATGGAGGAGTGCAGGCTCGAGGGAACGCAGTATGCCATTCCGTTCATGCGCTCGACGGAGGCCCTTTATGTGAATGTGGACATGGTGGAGGCACTGGGCTTTTCGATGCCGGAGGTCGTGACCTGGGATTTCATGTTCGAGGTGGCCGAGAAGGCAATGGAGCAGAATCCGGACGGTACATACAAAATCAACGGGCAGAACGTACTGATCCCGATCATCTACAAATCCACGGACAATATGATGATCCAGATGCTGCGGCAGAAGGGTGCCGGCTATTGCACGGAGGACGGCACGATTGAGATCTTCAACGATACAACGACCGAGCTGCTGGAGACCGTTGCAGGGCATGCGGCCACCGGTGCCTTTTCCACCTTCAAGATCTCAGGATATCCGGCGAATTTTCTCAATGCGGGGCAGTGCATTTTCGCCATTGATTCCACGGCAGGATCCACCTGGATGGGAACGGATGCACCGCTCTCGGACATCAGTGAGGATGCCGTGCAGCGTTTTACCACCCGGGTCTGCATGCCCCCGCAGTTCGATCCGGAGAATCCGCAGATGATTTCGCAGGGGCCGTCCATCTGCATCTTCAACAAGGAGGATGCGGGGGAGGTGCTGGCCTCGTGGCTGTTCGCCCAATATCTTCTGACGGACAAGGTGCAGCTGGGATATGCGGAAACCGAAGGGTATGTGCCGGTCACGGCAAAGGCGCAGAATTCACAGGAATATCAGGCATATCTTGCGGCGCGCGGGAGCGATGAGGAGCATTATTCCGTGAAAATCGACGCGGCAAGGCTTCTGCTGGACAACGTAGAGGACACCTTTACCGCACCGGTGTTCAACGGCTCCGCCTCCCTTCGTCTGGCGGCCGGCTCCCTGATCGAATCGGTGACCAAGTCGGTGCGAAGGCAGCAGACGGTGGACGGAGCCTATATCACACAGCTGTACGAAGACACCGCCGGCATGTACAAGCTGGATCAGATTGCAGCAGGGGCGCAGGGGAAGGAGAGCGACCTCGGCCCCCTGCCTGCGGGTGCAAAGGCCCTGCTGGGGGCGCTGGCCGGCGCCTGGGCGCTCATCGGCATTGCGGCGGCAGGAAGACTTCGGAAGAAAAGGAAACAAGGGACATAACCGAGGAGATCTCAATCATGGTTTGAACTATTGCGGGGTTCGTGGTATAAGAACTCTTGGAACTGCAGCGGTTCCTGCGCGCAGAACCCGGGTCGGCACGTCATCTGTGCTGCTGTGTGGCCGGTCCGAATAGCACAAGCGGCGCAGAAGTGGAGAGAAGTATTATGAAGAAGAAACTGGTAATGGTGTTGACGGCTGCAATGGTCCTTGGACTGGCAGGCTGCGGATCCGGCGATACAACGGACGCCTCTGCCGAGACCGAGGCAACAGAGGAGACGGCTGCTGCAGAGGAGACCGAAGCTGCCGAAGAGACAGCTGCCGAAGAGACAGCCGAGGAGGAAGCTGCCGACGGAGAGGTAATGACCTACGAGGAGTACCTTGCGGCGGATACGGACAGCGAGGTTGTCGTAGAGACCTATATCCAGGCGAAGCAGGGCTGGTGGGAGAACGAAGGACAGGGCGTTGCAAGCTTCTACACACAGGATGAGGAGGGCGGCTACTTCCTCTACAATATGCCCTGCACCGAGGAGGACTACAATGACGTCCTTACTGTCGGCACGAAGATCAAGGTGACCGGCTACAAGGCAGAGTGGTCCGGCGAGGTGGAAATCATCGATGCTACGTATGAGGTAGAGGACGGCACCTATACGGCAGAGCCGGTGGATGTCACCGATCTTATCGGAACGGATGAGATTGCGGATTATATGAACCGGTATGTTACCTTCAAGGGTCTGACCGTTGCGGCCAGCACCGATGCGGACGGAAAGGAAGCAGCCTTCCTGTACAACTGGGACGGATCGGGAACGCAGGGAGACGACCTGTATTTCAATGCCGCAGCAGGCGATGCAAGCCTTACCCTTACGGTAGAGTCCTATCTCTGCGGTCAGGACACAGATGTGTATAAGGCAGTAGAGGGACTGCAGGTCGGCGATACGATTGATGTAGAGGGCTTCCTGTACTGGTATGAGGGTGCACAGCCTCATGTCACCAATGTAACCGTGAAGTGAGCCTTGATTGCAGCAGAAGAGAAGCGTTAGGGAAACGCTGATTAAATCAGCATTTGCTTAGGAAAGGGCCGCGGGGAGAATTCCCCGCGGTCCTTTTGCGCCTTTTGCGTTGGTGCGCCCGGCGGCGCACGTTCCTGACGTGAGAAAGTTTCGAATCCGCCCGGCGCGGGAATGCCGGAAGCTATTTTACAGATTGTTTATAAAAAACCGTTTGTGACCAGCGGTCATATTTTATATAATGACGTCAATCGAAGCAGGGACGGGAGCGAGGATGTCCGGTGCGGAGAGTGCAGCAATCGGAAAATAACAGGAGATACAGCAGACAACGGTGGAGGTAACTGCATATGTATTATTCCAGCGGAAATTATGAAGCATTCGTTCGCCCCCTGAAGCCGGAGGGTGTGGATCAGAAATCAGCGTATATCGTGGGCTCTGGCCTTGCCGCACTGGCGGCAGCCTGCTTCCTGGTACGGGACGGGCAGATGAAGGGCGAGAGCGTGCACGTTCTGGAGAAGGATCCGGTACCCGGCGGCGCCTGTGACGGTCTGTATTACAACAATGTGGGCTACGTCATGCGGGGCGGCCGTGAGATGGACAACCACTTCGAGTGCATGTGGGACCTGTTCCGCTCCATCCCGTCGATTGAGACACCGGGACTGAGCGTGCTGGACGAATATTATTATCTGAACAAGAAGGATCCCAACTACTCCCTGTGCCGTTCCACCTGCAAGAGAGGACAGGACGCACACACAGACAAGAAATTCGGTCTTTCGGACAAAGGCTGCATGGAGATCCTGAAGCTGTATATGACGCAGGATGAGGACCTCTATAACAAGCGGATCAACGAGATTTTCGATGAGGAGGTCTTTGACTCCAATTTCTGGATGTACTGGCGCACCATGTTCGCCTTTGAAAACTGGCACTCCGCACTGGAGATGAAGCGGTATCTGCAGAGATTCGTGCACCACATCGGCGGTCTGCCGGACTTCACGGCTCTTCGCTTTACCAAATACAATCAATACGAGTCCATGATTCTCCCGATGGTGCAGTATCTGAAGGATCACGGCGTGAGCTTTGAATACGGCGTCAAGGTGAACAATGTGAACTTCCGGATCGAGGAGGGCGTGAAGACCGCCGTCGGCATCGAGGTGACACGGAAGGGCGTGGAGGAGACCATTCCGCTCACGAAGGATGATCTGGTCTTCATCACCAACGGAGGGTGTGTCGAGAATGCGACGATCGGAAGCCAGAATGAGCCGGCCGCCTATGATCCCGACCTGAAGGAAGGCGGCGGCTGGGATATGTGGCACCGCATTGCCGTGCAGGATCCGTCCTTCGGACACCCGGAGAAATTCGATTACGATCCGGAGCAGTCCAATTGGATGAGCGCCACCGTCACAACCCTGGACGATAAGGTGATTCCGTATATCAAGAACATCTGCCACCGGGATCCCTTCAGCGGCGGCGTGGTTACCGGCGGCATCGTAACCGCACAGGATTCTTCCTGGCTGCTGTCGTGGACCATCAACCGACAGCCGCAGTTCCGGAGCCAGCCCAAGGATCAGTGCCTGGTGTGGGTGTACGCACTGTTCAGTGACAAGCCCGGTGATTATGTGAACAAGCCGATGCGCGAGTGCACCGGCAAGGAGATCTGCGAGGAATGGCTGTATCACCTTGGCGTTCCGATGGAGGAGATTGAAGACCTGGCCGAGAACAGCTGCAATACCGTTCCGGTGATGATGCCGTACATTACGGCGTTCTTCATGCCCCGCGAGGCAGGCGACCGGCCGGATGTCGTTCCGGAGGGAGCCGTGAACTTTGCCTTCCTCGGACAGTTCGCAGAGACACCGAGGGACACCATTTTCACAACAGAGTATTCCATCCGCACCGGCATGGAAGCGGTGTACACGCTGCTGAACATTGACAGAGGCGTACCGGAGGTCTGGGGCAGCACCTATGATGTGCGGGATCTGCTGCACGCGACGGTGGCGCTTCGGGACGGCCGGCCGCTGAACGACGGCTCCATGGGCCCGGTGGTCGATGCGGCGTTGAAGCTGGCGATGCCGAAGATCAAGGGCACGGAGATTGAGAAGCTGCTGAAGCGCTATCATGTCATCGAGGAGAAGGAAGAGAAATCTCTGCAGGAGGTGCTCGCGGACGGATCCAGAAAGGTAAAGGAGGGTCTGGGCGCCGCAGCGGAAAAGCTTCCGAAGAATGCCGAGGAGGCGAAGGAATTCGCGGCAGAGAATAAAACGGCACTGGCCGCCGGTGCGGCAGCCGCCGTCGGAGCGCTGGGCATGATTGCCGGACTCACCCATCACAAGAAATAACAGGATGCAGCGGCCCGGGCGCAAGGCGATCAGACACCGGTACGACAGAGACACAAGACAACAAAGGCACAGGAAAACAAAGACAGCAGTGCCGCCCGGCGGCTGTTCATGAAAAAGCTCCGCTTCCCCTTTAAGGGGGAGCGGAGCTTTTTCATGAGAAAAATGCGTTCCGGTATTGCTGCGGCAGCAGCGGACGGATACCGCTGCCCGATGGCTCAGTCGGACTCCAGCAGCCGGTAGCCGACGCCGGCCTCGGTGAAAATGTACTCCGGCTCGGCGGGATTCTTCTCAATCTTGCGGCGGATGTTGGCCATATTCACGCGCAGGATCTTGTTGTCCGATTTCATATTGGGCCCCCAGATTTCCCGCATGATGGCGTCATAGGTGATGACACGACCGGAAAATTTGGCCAGAAGCGAGAGAATGCGGTATTCGTTCTGCGTAAGATGCACGTCCTCTTCGCCGACAAAGACCTTGTGTTTGCCGAAATCTATGTGCAGCTGCCCCGCGTGGAATTGCTGGCTCTGCTCGAGAGAATTCTGTGCAACGGTATGCGCGTGCCGAAGGGCGGCACGTATTCTCGCCAGAAGCTCCGAGGTGCCGAAGGGCTTGGTGATGTAATCGTCTGCGCCAAGGTCAAAGGCCTGTACCTTGTCGTTTTCATGATCTCTGGCGGAGACCACGAGGATGGGCATGGTAGACCAGCTGCGGATCTGCCGGATAATCTCTACGCCGTCCATATCCGGGAGCCCGAGATCAAGGATCAGCAGGCTGGGGCATTGCGAGGTGGCGATGCTGAGTGCCTCGGCACCGGTTCTTGCGATGTAGACTTCGTAATTGTTCGCACGAAGAACGGCCTTCATGAGGTTGATGATGCTGTTGTCGTCTTCAATGATGAGTACACTGTCACGGATCTGCATGGCAAACATCCTTTCATCCGATTTCCGGTAACGATTCCGCGTCCTTTCGCATAAAGTTATCCGGCGCGGCATCGTCACGCCTGGTCAGCCGTTACGATTGGTCGACCGTTACGATTATTCGGCCGCTACAATTATTCAGCAGGAAAGGGAACCGCCGGGGCGGCACCGCCCTCCTCCATGGGAAGGGAGAACCAGACGCGGCTGCCGCCGGTTTTGAGATTTTCGGCCTTCATGGTCCCCTTGTGGGCGCGGACAATGGACATGCAGACGGAGAGACCGATCTGCATGTGATGGGAGGCGTCCGAGGAATCCTGATCCGAGGAATGGAGCGGCAGGGTTCCGTCGAAGAGATGGGGGAGCGTCTTCTCGGCGATGCCGACGCCGTCATCCTCCACGGAGAAAACGGCAAAGGCTCCCTTTTGCTGAACCGTGATCGTGATCTGTGAGGTGGTTTCACCGTGCATCACGGAATTGTCCATGAGATTGATGAGGACCTGTTCAATGAGAACCGCATCCATGGGGACAATGAGAACATCGTCGGGGACATGGACGGTGACGGGAACGACGGAGCAGTGCTTCCGGAATTTCTGCACGGCACTGCTGACGATTTCCTCGGCCAGCTCCTCCGTCTTGGTGATCTTCGCGTCCCCGCTCATGCGTGTGATGGAGAGAATGTTCTCCACGATGCGGCCCAGCCATTGAGCCTCCGAACGGATGTCGCCGGTGAGCGTTTTCTTCTGCTCATCGTCGAGACAGTCGTAGTTGTCGAGAATGGCAGATGCGGAGCCGACAATGGAGGTAAGAGGGGTGCGGATGTCGTGCGATACGGAGCGCAGCAGGTTGGCACGCATCCTCTCCCGTTCCATCTGGAGACGAATCTGTTCCTGCTGCTTGATCTGCGTGGTCATGGCACTGACCATGACGGCGACGGTGAGCATGACGATGAAGGTCAGAGGGTAGCCTGTCAGCGTGAAGTTAAATTTGAAATAAGGATAGGTGAAGATGTAGTTCACCTCGAACACGGCAAAAAAAGAAGCCAGTATGCCGTAGGCATAGCCGGAGGTGAAGCGGGAAATGACGACGATGGCCAGAACGAAGATCAGCGGCACGTGGGAGTCGGTGCTGACCAGGGTATGGAGCAAGGCACACACCGCGCTGGTGAGAAGGAGAATTCCGGCGGTCAGGGCAAGATTCTTTCCTATGGATGGCTTCAAAGGGCAACCCTCCCGATGACCCCTGCGGCTGCGTTCTTTTGAACCGCGTGTGCCAAAAGAACGCAACGGGCCGGACGTTTGGCAAACGATGGATCAGAGGATGGCCTCACCGGTCTTTGCCCGGTACAAGAACTTCCAGACGAAGTAAACCGGCAAGCCGATCACAACGTACAAGGTGGCGCTGACACCAAGAACCGTCTCCAGGATAATCATCAACAAAATCAGTAAATTCATCACGCTGCTCCTCCCTGAATGCAAATGTCCTTTCGGATTGCTCTTTTCTTTCATTTCCATGTTCTGAATGCAATCCGGAGAGAGAATAGCATGGTGTTGTGAGCGTTTCTACGATTATACCAGAGTTTTAGCAGGGACTTGACCGGAGCGAAGCATTTCTTAGCAGAACCGTAACGGCCAAATTTTAGCAAAATCGTGAGGTTATTTTTTGTGAAATGGTGCTATTATATTTGTGTTTTTTATATGAAGAACGAAGGGTTAGCGATTTGATATGAGTATAGCTGTGCCGCTTGGCAAGGTGGTGTTGTCTCCGGATGAGGTAAAGGCAGATCGGAAGAGCTGCCGAAGGTATGACCAGTGCGGGCTGGGAGACAAGGCCATTTATATGGGGACCGTGATGCATCCTCGGAAGCTCTATGTTCCGTATTCGTCCGTTACCAACGTGTTCAAGCGGGTGGGCGTGAGCAGTCCGTCCGGAAAGGGGTTTCTGGCCCCGGTGCTGTTCCTGGTGGTCCGCTACGACGACGGAAAGGAGCAGGCCTGTTCCTTCCGTTATCTGCAGGATGCGGACAGAATGCTGGAGGATCTGGAGCAGCATCATCCGGAAATTCCGCTGCTGTCCCCGGAAGGGGTGCGCCGGCAGAAGGAACGCGAAGAGCTGGAGGCGAGGATACAGGCCAATGAGCTCTCGGAAACGGCGGCGCGCAGCCGGAGAATCCTGGAGGATGCCCGGTGGGAGGTGCACAAACGCCCTTCGGTCTATGAGAAGCTTGCAGCCATGGCGAAAATGAAGCGTCACGCGGACCTGATGAAGCCGTGGGTCACCTATGCCGCCGTAGGACTTCTGATCGCAGGAGGAGCGGCCGCTCTCGCCGGCATTGCAGTCATGCGGGTCGGGAACAAGAGCATCGGTGCCGTGATTGCACTGGTGGGGATCATGCTGCTGTTCCTTGCGGTCAACAGCAAGGGATTGCCGGGAAAGACGACGAACCGGAGGCTGCGGGATAAGGAATACGAGGCAGCTCTGGCGGAGACGGAGCGGTCCCTGCGGCACGTGAAGGATTTCCCCATCCCGTATTGCTATGTGCATCCGTATACCTTTGACCGCATGATCCGCATTCTGCAGGAGCAGCGGGCCGAGACAACGGAGGAGGCGCTGCGTGTGCTGAAGGCGGATCTGCGCTCCATGGATTCGAGCGTGGTGCTGCAGAAGGAGGACTACCGCGAGGTGGTCACCATCAAACCCTTGTTTACTGTGCAGGACTATCGGTGAATGCCGGGGCCTGCTGGTAAAGCATATATGTGTTAATTGGCCGTGAGTACCCCAATCTGATTGTCACGGCCAGAAGGAGGAGATATGATTACATTTCTTATCGGCCTCGTGATCCTTATCGGCGGCGGTATGCTGTACGGTAAGCTTTGCGAGAATGTTTTCGGGCCGGATGACCGCGAGACGCCTGCATATGCCAAGCAGGACGGCGTGGACTATGTGCCCATGAAGACATGGAAGAACAGCCTGATCAACCTGCTGAACATTGCAGGAACCGGCCCGATCCTCGGACCCCTTCAGGGCATCCTGTTCGGACCCATCGCCTTTCTGGCGATCCCGATCGGCAACATCATCGGCGGTTCCATGCACGACTATTTCAGCGGCATGATCTGCACCCGCGACGGCGGTTCCCAGATGCCGGATTTCATCAAGACCTACACCAACAAGGCGGTGTACATTCTGTATGATATCTTCATCTGTCTGCTGCTGCTCCTGGTCGGCGCGGTGTTCATTTACACCCCCGGCGACATTGCGGCAACGCAGGTGTTCGGCTTCGGCGGCACACCGCAGGAGGTTTCTACCTGGATTATTTACACGGTTATCTTCGTATACTACCTGATTGCAACGGTGTTCCCGATTGACAAGATCATCGGCCGGGTTTACCCGATCTTCGGTCTGATCCTGGTATTCTCTGCAATCGGCATCTTCATTGCAATTTTTGCAAAGGGCTATCCGCTGATCAACGTATGGGACAACTGGAACACGGTCGGCGTTTTCGCTGCAGACGGCGGTTTTGATTTCGGATCCTATTTCGGTGACGGCCCCTTCAGCGGCGGACACTTCTTCCCGATCTTCTTCCTTACGGTTGCCTGCGGTATCCTTTCCGGTTTCCACAGCACGCAGACCGCGCTGATCTCCCGTACGATGGAGTCGGAGCGAGAGGGTCGTATGACGTTCTACAACATGATGGTTGTAGAGGGCTTCATCGCAATGTGCTGGGCTGCCGGTGCAATGGCCATGATCAACCTCGGCGCATCCAACGGCGGTGTTACCATGGTGGACGGCGCCTTCAATATCCTCAAGAACGGCGAGCTGACGCAGGTGTCTGCAACCTCCGTTGTAGGTGTTCTGTGCAAGAACGCGCTGGGAAGCGTCGGCGGCATCATCGCACTGATCGGTGTTATCGTTCTGCCGATCACATCCGGCGATACGGCTCTGCGCGCACTGCGCCTGACCCTGTCGGATTCCCTGCATATCAAGCAGGAGAACAACAAGCAGCGCATTGGACTGGCGGTTCCGGTATTCGCTTTGGTTTACCTGATCCTGGTCTGGGCAAAGTTTGACTCCAACGGCTTCAACACCCTGTGGAGATATTTTGCATGGTCCAACCAGATGATCTCGCTGTTCGCACTGGCCTGCATCGCCATCTGGATGTTCAAGAACGGAAAGTCCAAATTCGCCTGGATGCCGCTGGTTCCGGCTGCGTTCTACGCATTTGCGACCTGCACGTTCATCATGAATGCCAAGATCGGCTTCAATCTGCCGTGGGGCGTATCGTATGCGATCGGTGCAATCTTCACCATCGTGTACATTGCGATCTGCATCCGTGGCGGAAAAAAGAAAGCAGCAGAGGCATAGAGGAAGCTGTGCACTGCAGCAAGAACCGTTATACATTGAATCGTTAGACAAGAGGCCGCCGGACAGGGTACGTTCGGCGGCCTTTTTTGCAGCGTGAAAGGGCAGGGGCTGGCCCGGTCATCCGAGAGAGAAAGGACAGGAACATGGATACATTGGATTTTCTGCGGCAGGAAGGCATTGATGCCGATATTCTGACCCAGGTCGAACAGTTTCGGCGGTATTACCGGCTGGGAGAGGGCATGGAGGGGCGGATTCCGACACCGCAGTATTCCTATTACGGCAGAAAAATCTGGGAGCAGGCGCTCCTGGCGATTCTGACGGGGGAAAATCTTCTGCTGGTGGGACCGAAGGCAACCGGCAAGAATGTGCTGGCAGAAGGCTTGGCGAATGTTTTCCGGCGGCCGGAATGGGATGTCTCCTTCTATATCAATACGGACGCGGGATCGCTGATCGGAACCGATACCTTTGAGAACGGAAGGGTGACGCTGCGCAAGGGCCCCATTCTCCAATGCGCGGAGGAGGGAGGCTTCGGCGTGCTGGACGAGATCAATATGGCCAAGAACGAATCGCTGGCGGTTCTCCATGCAACGCTGGATTTCCGCAGGATCATCGACGTTCCCGGCTATGAGCGGATCACCCTCCATGAGGCGACGCGCTTTATCGGCACCATGAACTACGGCTATGCCGGAACCCGGGAAATCAATGAGGCGCTGGCATCCCGCTTCATGATTCTTCAGATGCCGGTCATCACGGAGGAGAACCTCGGCAAGCTGATCCGCAGCCGCTTCCCCTCCATCCGGGAGGATTATAAGGACCAGTTCTCCCGGCTCTTCGGGGAGATCCGTCGCAAGTGTGAGGGCGGAGAGATCTCGACGAAGGCGCTGGATCTGCGCGGACTCCTTGCCGCCATTCATATGACGGAAAAGGGACTTCCCGTTGTGGAGGCGCTCGAGATGGGAATTGTGAACAAGTGCTTTGACTCCTACGAGAGACAACTGGTCAGCGACATGATCACCGTGCGATTCCCGGGCGATCTTGGCAGGGATCAGATTTTCGCCGGCTGACGGGGTGCGAAGGGCTCGAAACGAAGACAGGCTTTTTATGGAAATCACAGAATTCGAGAAAAAGCGCGCGGCCAATCTGATCTGGAACAGTGCCGGCGATTATACGATTGAAACGGGATTCCGGGTGTATGACGAGGACGGGCGGGCAGATGTCTACTGGAACAGCATCGTCGGCGCCATCCATCTCCATTATGACTGGAAAAAGCTGATGACCTTTTACGGCACCTTTCACGAAACCGTCGACCAGGGCGTTTACGAGAGCCTCTTCTGGCTCGCCCTTGAGAACGCGGCCTATGAGAAGGAAAAAGAGCGGCGCCCGGTTCTGCCGTATCTGCGGAAATGCTATGCGCGAAAGCGGATCGAGGCATTGCACGGGAATTTCTCGCTGGAGGATTCCGCCGCGCAAAGGCTCCTTGGCATTACACTGGGCCATTTCCGGCGGGCACTGGGAGAGGACTGCGGACTGCCGGATCTGGTGGACCGAAAGCTGCTGGACGAGATTGAGCTGGGACCGGAGCTGGACACAGAGGAAGTGATTGCACACATCGCCGACACACTGGAGCGCTATTTTACCTATCGGCTGAACGGGCCGAGGCTTCCGGGAGGCGATAAGAAGCTTCTGAATCCGCTGTCCCTGTTCACACTCTTTCATAAAAAAATGGATGCACGGCAGCAGGGACCGGTGCGTCACCTGTCCTTTGGCTACGGCGAGCATGTGTCGGAATACGGAAGCGAGGTCCTGGATCAGAGCCATCTGAGCGTAGCCTTTGCCAAATATACCGCCCAGTCCGACGAAGGATTAAAGGAATACATCACGAACTGCTTCGGCAAATCCATCTGCAGTGACCGGGAGAACCGGCAGCTTCAGAAAGCCTACTGCACCGGCAATCATACGGATGTCAAGCTCCACATCACGAAGGGAGAGTACACGAAGGAAATGCTGGAGGCAGGGTATGCCGGCAGGCTGCATAAGGAGGCACTGCAGCAGGCAGAGGCGAACCGCCGGGCTTATGCGCAGCGGGAGACGGTATATCGCGTACAGCTCGAGCGGCTGACAGGGAAAATCCGCAATTCCATGCTGACGCATCTGGAGGACCAGACGGTGAAATCCGGCACGGGCGTATTGCGGGGAGACCGCGTATGGCGCGCTCTGTACGTGGGGGATGAGAAGATCTTTGAGAAAACCATTCCCGGAGATAACGGAAACCTGACGGTGGATCTCCTGCTGGATGCCTCTACGTCACAGCTTCACCGGCAGGAAACCGTCTCGGCCCAGGGGTATCTGATTGCACAGGCCCTGACGAACTGCGGAATTCCGGTGCGGGTATATTCCTTCTGCTCCATCAACGGGTATACCGTATTGCGGCTGTACCGGGATTATGGGGAGAGCGGCAGCAATCGGAACATCTTTGATTACGCGACGGCAGGCGCCAATCGGGACGGGCTGGCGATCCGCCTGGCAGCAGGCCTCATGAAGGACAATCCTGCCGAGCACCGCCTGCTCATCACGCTCTCGGATGCAAAGCCAAACGATGTGATCAAGGTGCGCACTTCGGCCGGCCAATACCGGGATTATGCAGCCTCTCTCGGCGTAGAGGACACGGCAGAGGAGGTGCACCGGGCACGAATGGAGGGGATCGAGGTGCTCTGCGTGTTCACCGGAGAAGAGGATGCATTGCCCAATGTTCAGCGCATTTACGGACAGGATTTCACCAGAATCCGGCAGCCGGAGCTGTTCGCGGAGGCCGTGGGGGGAATCCTGCAGAGCCGCATCCGGATGCTGTGACTCGGTGCCGGTGATTTAAAAAAGCACTGTACCGGAGAGCTGTCGCGGCAGGAAAAGGCAGATGCAGTATTCCGGAAGGATTCCGTAAGAGAAAATCCCCCGCCCGCAGGGGCGAGGGATTTTCGGGATGAGAACATACAGCATAGAACCCGAAGGGTCATCGATCGCGCTGCAATGAGAGCGATCGACGAGAGCATTACTTGTTGTCCTGTTTCTTGTTGTAATAATAGATGCCCAGAATGATCAGGGCCGTTACAATGCAATCAAGGACGAATACGCCGTTTCCACTCATAATCATCAACCTCCCCTGTGTCGGCCTGCGTTTTCGCAGCCGTTTTCCGCACTATAGCATGGAAATAAGGAGCTGTGGGTACGGCGGAGCGCTCCTTGACGGAGCCTTAGCGGAAGAAGGACATTCCTTAACAGATATCGTACAGCCGTTGGCCGGTGCACCGAAATATACTTAAAAAAAGGAGGAAAACAAATGGGCAAGGCGTCGACAGAGCGGATGCAGGAGATTCGTCGGAACAACGAGGAGAGAAACGCAGCGGCAAAAGGCGGGAAGAACTCCGGGGAGTGGTGGAAGGAGGCGGTGGTATACCAGATTTATCCCCGCAGCTTTCAGGATTCCAACGGGGACGGAATCGGAGATCTTCGGGGGATCACGAGCCGTCTGGATTATCTCAAGGAGCTGGGCATTGACGTAATCTGGCTCTCGCCGGTGTATCAATCACCCAACGACGACAATGGCTACGACATCAGCAATTATCAGGAAATCATGACGGAATTCGGCACCATGGCGGACTTCGATGCGCTGCTGGACGCGGCACATGCACGGGGCATTCGCATCGTAATGGATCTGGTGGTGAATCATACCTCGGACGAGCATCCGTGGTTCATCGAGAGCAGAAAAGGGAAGGATAATCCGTACAGCGATTATTACATCTGGAGAGATGAGCCCAACAACTGGGGCTCCTGCTTCAGCGGCCCGGCGTGGGAGTACGATGAAGAAAGAGGGCAGTATTATCTGCACCTGTTCTCCCGAAAGCAGCCGGATCTGAACTGGGACAATGCGAAGGTCCGGGAAGAAGTATTCTCCATGATGAACTGGTGGTGCCGGAAAGGAATCGACGGCTTCCGCATGGACGTGATCAGCATGATCTCCAAGGCACCGGGACTGCCCGACGGCCCCGTAGGGGAAGGGGCACTTTACGCAGATCCGGGCCCTGCGGCCAATCATGGTCCCAACGTGCACCGGTACCTGAAGGAGATGAACGAAAAGGTGCTGTCCGGCTACAGCCTTCTGACGGTGGGAGAGACGCCGTCGGTCACCGTTGAGGAGGCGGCTCGGTATACCGGCCCAAAGGAGCATGAGCTGAACATGGTTTTCCAGTTCGAGCACGTGGATCTTGGCAACGAAGGGACCAAATGGAACACCAACCGTGTGAAGCTGACGGACCTCAAGAGGGTTTTCGCCAAATGGCAGACCGGACTGCATGGCCGGGGCTGGAACAGCCTGTACCTGGACAACCACGATCAGCCGCGGTGTGTGTCCCGCTTCGGCTGCGACGCGGAGGAATTCCGCGTCCGCAGTGCCAAGATGCTGGGAACGCTTCTCCACATGATGGAGGGAACCCCCTATATTTACCAGGGCGAAGAGCTCGGCATGACCAATTATCCGTTCACAGATATGAGTGAGTTCCGGGATATCGAGACCATTAACGCCTACGAGGAGCTGGTGAACCGAACCGGAACCCGGGAACCGGAGGAATTGATGCAATGCTTTCGGTATAAGAGCAGGGACAACGCGAGAACGCCGATGCAATGGGATGACAGCGCCTACGCCGGCTTCTCGGATGCGGAGCCGTGGATCGGCGTCAATCCGAATTATGTGCAGCTGAATGCCAAAGCGGAGCTGGCAGACCCGGAGAGCGTCTTTCATTACTACCGGAAGCTGATCGCTCTTCGAAAGAATTATCCGGTCATCGTATATGGAGATTTCCGGCTGCGGATGGAAGAGAGCGAGGATGTGTTCGCCTATCAAAGGACCTGCGGAGAAGACGAGCTGTATGTGTACTGCAGCTTCTCCGGAAAGGAGCAGCCCATTGTGCTTCCTGAGGCAGCACCGGGGTACTGCGATACGGTTCTGATCTCCAACTGCGGAAGGACAGCCCTTGCAGCGGACGACGTCCTGCAGCCGTATGAGGCGGTTGTGATCCGCAGAGCTCCGGCCGCCTGCGGACAAAGGCAAGATTGAAATCAGGTTACGGTACAGACGCCCGCCAGGACCCATCGCCGGGTTGGCGAGTGAACGGTGACGGAATCGGCGGGTACGAAACAATTACATTAAAATGTGATTGACGCAAATATGGAACGGGTGTAATATTATCAATGCTTCTGTGCGACAGGAGCATTGATAATAAATCGAGGCGTGGCTCAGTTTGGTAGAGCGCCGCGTTCGGGACGCGGAGGTCGCAAGTTCGAATCTTGTCGCCTCGATGCAAAGAAAAGGAGTGCCGTCAGGCACTCCTTTTCTTTGCATCCTGGGCCCAAGATTGCGTGGTCAACACCGTTGACCACGCATCTGCCATGGAGAATGACAGGAAGACAAGAAAGAAAACGGCAGATGAGCGCAGGACGCGAAGCGTCGTGCGTATGTCGCCAACAGAATCCGGGTCCTGCAGAACGGTGATTTACCATGTCATAATTTCCGACCATACAAGGGATTTTCTTTGGTCAATCGATCCGGCTTTGATACAATGAATATGGGGAATGCGAGGGAACCGGGGGATTACAGAATGGCAGAAAAGGATATAACAGAGAAGATTCTGGCGGACTAT
>CAVAUJ010000010.1:0-51280 GCA_963591995.1 Succinivibrio sp. | reverse complement strand
CGTACTTCCCGCAAGGCCCCTGCCGCAACAGACGCCGGGTCCTTGCTGCGCGGCAGTCACTGTACAAATGCCAACCAGCGACGGGTCCTGGCGGAGTTGTCCGATCAGGGGGCGCCACGCTGACTTCGTCAGCTTCGAGATGGCCTTACGGCCACTCGGCAAAAACGCTCCGTGTTCGGACCTAGCGGTGCTAAGCTCGCAGAATACGCTCGCAAGCACCGAGGCCTCGCAAGGCCCCTGATCCGGACATTCTCCGCCACCCTGTCGCTTGGCAGACCTCTGTACTGCATCGCGCAGCAAGCACCTCATTCGTAGCGGAGCGCCTCGATGGGATCCATCTTCGCGGCCTTGCTCGCCGGGTAATAGCCGAAGAATACGCCGATGGCAAAGGAAACCGCAAAGGAGCCGAGCACGCTCTCCCAGCTCAAGACCATCGGAATGTTCTTTACGAATCGGCAGGCAATCCATCCGGCGCTGACACCGGCCAGAATCCCGATCACGCCTCCGATCACGCAGATGATCACCGCCTCGGTAATGAACTGCATCCGGATATCCTTGTTGGGCGCCCCCAGCGCCTTGCGGGTTCCGATCTCTCTTGTCCGCTCCGTAATGGTCACCGTCATGATATTCATCACACCGATGCCGCCCACCAGAAGTGCAATGGCCGCAATCAATGCCGTCGTCATCGTCTGCTGACGTTCCTCCTGCTCCATGGTTTCGATCCAGCTCTGGTTGTTGTAGGCCTCCACCTGAAAAATGGAATTCTCATCCAGCAGACCGTTCAGAAAGGCTGCGATTTCCGTTGTGAGGGAGAGGACGTCCTCGCCGGTTCGGATCTTAATTGTGAAATACGAAAGCGCATTCTGCTGTCTGTCCGTGGAATAGGTTTTCGCATTCAGATACGGAATGTACAGCTGCGTGGAAATGTCCTTTTCCGACCCTCCCATGTCATACATATCGCTCATATCCAGCTGATAGACGCCGACAATCGTATAATCTGCCGTCTGCATGTTTCCGGACTCATCCATGCTCACCGGAACGGTGATCTTCTGCCCCAGAGCCCGCTCATTGTCACCATTAAAAAGGTTGTTCACCAGCTTATCGGACACGATGCAATAGTAGGACTGCTCCTCCATCTCTTTTGATGTGAAGACGTGCCCTGCAATGATCGGCACACTCATGCTCTCCACTTCAAAATATCCGCTGTTGACGCCCTGCGGATAGACATTGGCATAAACATCCTCGGTGGCTGCGCCGGCAACGGTTGCCTTTCCGGAGGCAGACATATATTTTGCCACAGAAATGGCGTCGATTTTGTCTCCGTACGCCCGGAGGAGCTCCTGCAGCATGTCCTCCGAAAAATCAGCGATATAACTCTCGCTCCCCTCGGAGGTATCTATCGCGATGGCATCCGCAATGTACATTGCAACGGAAACGTTGTTGGTCCCGAATCTGGCATAGGATTCCATGGATTGTGCGGTTGTGGAATCCCCGATCGTCATGATGGCGATGACCGAGGCCACGCCGATAATGATGCCCAGCACCGTGAGAAAGGTACGGAGCTTGTTGGCCGCAATGGAGGCCAGCGCTAATTTTGTATTTTCCAGCAGCATAGAAATCTCTCACATTCTCCTGCAGCTTCGAGGCATCGAAGCGTCCGGTCCGAAAAGCCTCCGATCTTTTGCCCTGACTGCGGGGCTCCCTGCCGTCATCCGGAATGTGCCTCCCTGCCCCTCCGCTCTCCTGTAATCCGTCCGTCCCGGAGGGTAAGGATTCTTCCGCATTCCTCTGCGAGCGTCTGGGAATGTGTAATGAGCAGGATGGTCCGTCCCTCTTCATCGTGAAGCCTGTGGAAGAGATCCATGACCTGCCGGCCGGTTTCGGAATCCAATGCCCCCGTCGGTTCATCGGCGAGGATCAGCGCCGGCCGGTTTGCCATTGCCCTTGCGATGGCAACGCGCTGCTTTTGTCCGCCGGAAAGCTCATCCGGGCGGTGCAGCATTCGCTCCCCCATGCCGACCTCGGACAGCAGCTCCCTGGCGCGGCGCGTGCGCTCCTCCTGCGGAATTCTGGCATAGAGCATCGGCATTTCCACATTTTTCAGAGCCGTGGTGCGCGGAATCAGATTGTATGTCTGGAAAACAAATCCGATCCTTTGATTGCGCAGGGCGGAAAGCGCGTCATCCTTCAGTCTGGATACGTCCTGATCCATCATTCGGTAAGTCCCCTGCGTCGGGCGATCCAGAAGACCTATGATGTTCATCAAGGTGCTCTTTCCGGAGCCGGATTCTCCGACGATGGCTGTGAATTCGCCCGGATATATGTCCAGGGTAATATCATGCAGGACCTCCAGCTCATTCTCGGTTCCGACATAAAAGCGCTTGACGATATTCTGCAGCCGGATGACGGCCCCATCCGGCGCATCCGAGGCCCCGGTGCCCGTTTCTTCCTCATCCGGGCAGAAATTTTCCTGCACCTTCTGCTCTCTTTTGTCCTTTTCGTGCCGTCTCTGGAACATCTTCATCCCGCTCAGCAAATCCCGCTCCGTATATTTCGCTCCGTAAAATCCGTTCTATAAAAATACGTTCTATAAAATCCGTTCAGTAAATTCCGTCCAACATGCCGGAATAATCTCCGGTATCCGCCGCCGTGCTGCTCTGAATCTGATCGCCCTCCCGGATATTGCCGGAGGTGATTTCCGTGTAATATCCGTCGGAAACACCAATGGTCACCATCACCTCCGTTGTCTGCGGCACGGCATTCTCATCTGCCGCAGCAGCATCATCCGAAGACAGCACGTTGACAAAATAGTTGCCCGCTCCATCGCTGATCAGGCAGCCGGAGGGAATGGCCACCGCGTTCTCTGCACTTGCCACGACAAAATCAATGGTGGCCGTCATTCCCATGCGAAGGCGGTCATTGGGCTCATCCAGCGTCATCTCCACCTTATACGTCGCCCTTGTCTTGGTATTCTGGCTGTTGCCGGAGCTGCCGGAGGTGGTGCCGGTCGTCGTGTTGGAGGTCTCCTTTGTCGGTGTCGGAGAGGTAAACGTCACGGTGCCCATCAGCTCGTCCGAGCCGGTTGAATCCGTCTTTACCCTCACTCTGGTACCGACCTTCAGATCTGCAATGTGCCCCTCATCGATGTCCGCGCTGACCTTCATCTGTGAAAGGTTGTCCAGCACCACGCCGTCCGAGCCGTTATAGCTCTGGCCGGCCACCACATTGACGGCCGTTACCGTGCCGTCCATGGTTGCAATCACCTGACCGTTTTCCAGCTTCTCGCGAAGCTTGGCAATTTCGGCTTCGCTCGTGAGCGTGTCCGTGGCATGCTTGATCTCCTGACTGGCAATCGCCGTCCTTTGCGCCGCCTCATCCGAGAGCACCGAACGGTTGTCCTTATTCACCGTCACTCCGGAATCCTCCAGCCTGCGAACATCCTCGGTGGTCGACTGCTCGTCGGATTTCACCGTCTTTTCGTAGCTTTCCCGGTTGGATTTGGCGGTCTCGTATGCTGCCTTCGCCTCGGTAAGGGACGACTCCACCTTGCTCAGGGCAGTCGCCGCATCCTCATAGGACCATTGTGCCTTGCTCACTTCCTTTTGAAGATCGATCAGCTCCTGCGAAAGTGTACCGGCTGCGGAAGCGGTTTGCGAGGCATCCATCTGCTTGAGCGAAAGCTGCCTCGAAAGCTCATTGAACCGGCTCTGCTTCTCGTCAAGGTCGGCCTGCAGAGAATCCGCCTGTGCCTGCAGCGTATCATAGGTCGCCTTCGTACGCGTCTCCTCGTCCTTGTAGCTCTGAAGCTTGCTCTGATCCTCAAGCTGATTCACGAGGGCCTTGTTCGTGTCATCCGCATTCCGCTGAAGATTCCTTGTTCCGGTGACGTACTGCTCCCCGGAGGCGGCCTGTGCATCGGCAAGCGCGCGCTGATTCGCACTCTGCGTAAGCGCATTCTCCTGATCGGCCAATGCCTGCTGCTGCTCCTTCAATGCCAGATCCCGCTCGGTCTGCGTGGTATCAATCGTGTACAGGACATCTCCTGCCGAGACGATATCTCCCACCGACACATAGACCTCATCGATGATGAGCGAATCCTGCGTGCCGGCTCCCTGCACATTCATGGAGCTTTCCTGGCCGCTGATGATCTTTCCCTTGGCGGTGTACAGATTCTCCACATTCATCCGCACGGCGGTCTCGTACACCGGTCCGGCGTCCACGACCTCTTCCTGTTTCCCGCAGCCGGGCAGCACCGTTCCGGCCAGCAGGCCTGTGAGCAGAGAACAGACGATGTATTTGTTCCGGATCCTGTGATTCATGACCTTTCGACTCCCGCTGCCATGCAGCAACTGTATGAAATGCACTAGTACAGTTATTAAATCACCGTCTGACACCTCTGTCAACCGGTACCTCCTCCGCAAAAAAGAAGCAATGCAGCATCAGAACAGACGCAGGCAAGAAGCAAAAAAGAAGTAAAGAAACGGCATAGCAAAGGAGCGCCGGAAACTCTCCCAGCGCTCCTGTAGTACATCGTTTGCAAAATAACCGGCCCGATAACGCAGAACCTGTTTCCGCTGCTCACGCAATCGTTATGCTCCATGCATAGCTCCTGCTCTCGCCCTTTGCCAATACCTCGTGGTGACCTTCCTCATTCACGGAATTGGCCCAGCCGTTCCACGGCTCCATGCAGACAAAATGCTCCGCATCCTGCTGCCACAGAACACCGTTCCCGAAGACGGCTTCGTCAAAGGCAACCGTCACCTCATGTCCGTTCCCGGCATCGGTAAAGCGCATCGGACTCCTGACTCCCTGCAGGAGCCGGATCGAATCCGCGCTTCCCTCCTTTTTCGTCAGCGTGATGACCGCCGGTGCGGCCGGCTGCTCTCCCTTTGCGTCCTCGCTGCAGGTTGCCGCCTGAATGTCAAAGGAGACATTTTCAAGGCTGCTCGCAGCAAAATAGGGATGGAAGCCGATGCTGAAGGGCATGGCCCGTTCGTCACAATTGGTGACCGTCAGCACGAGCCTTGCCGTATTTCCGGACAGCTCGTAGCGCATGCTCAGATGAAAGGCAAACGGATAGACGAATTTTGTCAGTCCGTTCGGATCCAGAGACAATTCAATGACGGAATCCTCCGCGCGATCCACCTTCCACGGAACAAGGTCCGCAAAGCCATGCACCTCCATGGGATACGCGACACCGTCAAACACGTGCACGCCCCCATCCGGCTTGCTGCAGCAGGGGAAGAGAATCGGAATGCCGCAGCGGGGGCGGTCGGAAGACTCATAATTGCCGTCCCGCAGCCACAGATACTCCTCACCCTTTTTCGTAAAGGATGTCGCCATGCCGCCCTTTTCCGGTGTGACCGTGAGGGAATAGTCTCCGTCCGTCAATGTCAGGGTGCGATAGCCTGCACCGTTCTTTTCATACGTTCCTTCGCTGAATACCGACATAATTTCCTTTCCATGCCGACTGCGGCATTTACTCACTCTTCGCCCTTCGCACCAGCTCCGCGGCGATGTCATCCCACGTGATGTCCTTCTGTGCCATCACTACCATCAGATGATACATCAGATCCGAAATTTCATATACGGTTTCTACCGGATCCGTATTCTTTGCCGCAATAACGATTTCGGTACACTCCTCACCCAGCTTTTTGAGCATCTTGTCCAGACCCTTATCAAACAGATAATTCGTATAGGATCCTTCCTTTGGATGCTCCCGCCTTTCAACGATCGTTTCGTAGTCTCTCTGGAGAATCTGCATCGGATCAAGCACCGCGTCCTCCTTGAGAACAAGGTCCGTCTGAAAGAAGCAGGAATGATTTCCGGTATGGCACGCAGCCCCCACCTGATCCACTCTGGCGAGCAGAGTGTCCATATCACAGTCCGCTGTCAATGTCCGGACATATTGGAAATGTCCGCTGGTTTCTCCTTTGAGCCAGAGGCATTGCCGGCTTCTGGACCAATAGGTCATTCGTCCCGAGGACACGGTATTCTCGTAGGCCTCTTCATTCATATAGGCCATCATGAGAACCTCGCCGGTGTCCGCCTCCTGTACAACCACCGGCAGCAATCCCTGCGGATCCTTTTTGAAATCCTCCCAGGCGAACTTCGCCTCGTGGATGTCCACGTGCATGCCGTTTTCCCGGCAGAGCTTTTTCAAATCCGCGATCTGTCCGATGTTGTCGTTGATCGCATTGCCGGAGATTCCGCTGACGCTTTTGAGCTTTCCGAATTCCAGCACCTTGTCCAGGGAAATCTCCGGAAGCGTGAGGATGGACGGTACCTCCTCAATTCGCAGGGCACCCCGAACGTCCGTTTCATCGATGAGGATCAGCTCATCCACATAGCGGACAATGGCCTCCTTATGCCGGTTGATGGCATCCGCCGCACGATAGCAGGCTGCCATCTTGTCCTTTCCAAACCGCTCCGCGGCCTCCTTGAGCATTTCCAGGTTGCTGTCCTTGGAGAAATTCAGCGCCGCCTTGGCGCAGCCGGCGTAAATCAGCTTCTTCACATCCTCGAGGCGATCCACGTGACCCGCACCGTAAACCGGAATCTGTACCTCCCCGCAGATCTGCCGGATGATCCCGATCGACTGCTCATGCTCCGCATCGCCCTTTGACTGGTCGAACACCAGAATGGCATCCACGCCGCCCTCCGCATAGGTAAGAGCCAGCGCCACCGGATCTTCGCTCACCACTTTCTCATCGGACAGACCGCGGGTCGCCTTGCCCTCCTTCAGATAAATACATGCAACAAATTTCTTAAGAGCCTGCTCCATTGCATCACTCTCCCTTCTCCTGCAGCAAACAACTCGTCTGTACCGACACTCTCATGATACTCCTTCAGAGGGTTCCTTTGGTACTCAATACGTCTTCAATGCGCGAATCCTTTTGCACGGCCATATCCAGCGCCTTCGAAAAGGCCTTAAACATTCCTTCAATGATATGATGGGCATTCTTCCCTTCCAGAATGCGAAGGTGCAGGTTCATCCCCGCCGAATAGCTGACCGCATAAAAGAACTCCCGCACCAGCTGTGTATCAAGACCGCCTGTCATCGGCACGCTCTCGTAGCGTTCGCCTCCGGAGATTACCAGATAAGGACGATCACTCAGATCCACCGCACACAAAACCAGCGCTTCATCCATCGGCAGGATGCAATGTCCGTATCTGCGGATTCCTTTTTTATCGCCCACGGCCTCCCGGATCGCGCGCCCCAGCACGATGCCGCAATCCTCAACGCTGTGGTGACCGTCCACCTCCAGGTCACCCTTTACCGACACCTTGAGGTCGAACAGACCGTGTCTTGCAAAGGCATCCAGCATATGATTGAAAAAACCGATCCCTGTATCGATTTCGGCTTTGCCCGTTCCGTCCAGAGCAAGCTGCATGGAAATATCCGTCTCTCCCGTTGTCCGCCTGATGTCCGCTGTGCGATTCATATATAGCTACCCTCCGCCCCTTTCCGGGCTTATCTGCTGCTGTCCTCGAACCGGACGGCAATCGAATTGGCATGCGCCGTCAATCCTTCGCTCTTTGCAAAAAGCTCGATGTCCTCGTGCACCTTTTCCAGTGCTTCTCTCGAATAGGAAATGATGCTGGTCTTCTTTACGAATTGATCGACGCCAAGGGGCGAGAAGAACCGCGCCGTTCCGTTCGTCGGCAGAATGTGATTCGGCCCTGCGTAATAATCTCCCAGAGGCTCGGAAGAATAGCTCCCAAGGAAAATCGCACCCGCGTTCCGGATCTTCGTCATCACCTCCAGCGCATCCTTTGTCACGATCTCCATATGCTCCGAGGCAATGGCATTGGCGGCATCGATGATTTCCTCCATGGTATCCGCCACAAAGGCATAGCCGTAATTGTCCAGTGACTGCCGGATGATGTCCGCACGCTCGAGCGTCTGCAGAAAGACATCAATTTCCTCCGAAACTCTCTCGGCAAAGCGCCGGGAGGTCGTCAGCAGAATGGCGGAAGCCAGCGGGTCATGCTCTGCCTGTGAGAGCAGGTCCGCCGCAATGTATCTGGGGTCGGCCGTTTCGTCGGCAATGACCAGAATCTCGGAAGGACCCGCCACGGAGTCGATGCCCGTGATGCCAAAGCACGCTTTTTTGGCCAATGCGACATAAATATTGCCGGGCCCCGTGATCTTGTCCGCCTTCGGAATGGTCTGTGTTCCGTAGGCCATGGCCGCGATGGCCTGTGCCCCTCCGACCTTGTAGATTTCATCCGCGCCGGCAATGTCCGCCGCAACAAGCGAACCTGCAGGAGCCTTTCCGCCCGCCCCCGGCGGCGTGCACATGATGATTCGTGAAACCCCGGCCACCTTTGCCGGAATGATGTTCATGAGCACACTCGACGGATAAACCGCGCGTCCGCCCGGAACATAGCAGCCGGAGACCTCGATCGGGGTTACCTTCTGCCCCAGCATGCTGCCGTCCTCCCGGGTGGTGATCCAGCTCTGCGTTTTCTGCCGCTCGTGATACTCCCGAATATTGGCGGCTGCCCGCTTCATTACCGCGATCAGCTCCGGGTCCAGTGCAGCATACGCATCCTGTATTTCCTCTTCGGAAACACGGAGCGTTTCCGGCGTCAGCCTGCAATGATCGAATTTCTCTTCGAACGAAAGAACCGCTTCATCTCCCTTTTCGCGGACTGCCGCAATGATGCCGTCTACCGCTTCCTGCTGCTGTGTGTAGCTGGCAGGATTGCGGCCCTTGAGCAGCTCCAGAAGCTCTGTCTGCGATTCCCTTGTAAGCGATACGATTCTCATAGGATAGTTACCTCTTTTCCTGACCTTCCGTCAATGCAATGCGGACGCAGCGGATCAATTCCCGAATCCTTTCCTGTTTCATCTGCATGCTGACCTGATTCACGATCATCCGGGCCGAGATATCACACACGGTCTCGAGAACGGTCAGGCCGTTTGCCTTCAATGTGGATCCGGTTTCCACGATATCGACAATGACATCCGACAGACCGACAACCGGTCCCAGCTCCACGGAGCCGTTCAGCTTGATGATGTCCACCGTCTGCTGCTTTTCGTGATAAAAATAATCCCTCGCAATGTTCGGATATTTCGAGGCCACCCGGATCATCTCATGATGCTGCAGCTTATCCCGGGCGCTCTCCGGCCCCGCCACGCACATCCGGCACCTTCCAAAACCGAGATCCAGCACCTCATAGGCCCTTCTTTGCTCCTCCAGAATGATGTCGGAGCCGACGACACCGATGTCTGCCGCCCCCCGCTCCACATAGGTCGGTACATCCGGTCCCTTGGAGAGAAAGAAATTCAGCCGCTGCTCCTCATTGTGAAAAATCAGCTTTCTGGTATCTTCCCTCATTTCCTCACATGAGAAGCCGGCCCGTTCGAACAGCTCCATGGTCTTATCTGCAAGCCGCCCCTTTGTCAGGGCAATGGTCAGCTCTTCCATCATCTTGTCTCCTCACCGCACCCTTCCTGCGGCACCAATGCAATCCGTCTGCCGGTCTTTCGCGCCGTCTGTACCTTGGTGAGCATCTCCCGGAAGTTCTCCTTCCGATAGGTCACAACCTCCGGCGAAGAGTGTACCAGCGGTCCGATATTCCGGGCACGCATCGCCTCCAGCAAGGTGTCGATCTGCAAAACAAAGCCAATGGCCGGGGCATCCTTTCCGAATTGCGCCAAAAGCGTGTTGTAACGGCCGCCGGATGCGATCTGATCGCCCACTCCGTAGGTATAGGCTTTGAACAGGATGCCGGTATAATAACGATATTGCGACAGGAGCGTCAGATCAAAGCTGACATACCTCTCATAGCCGTAGAGACGCAGGATGTCGTAGACCTCCCGAAGCCTTCGGATGGCATCCATGGCCCGCGCGTTCGGTGCCTCCTCCTGCATGGAGCACAGCTCCTCATCGCTTCCGACCAGACTCGTCAGCTGCAGAAGCCGGCAGGAAATATCCGCATCCAGCTTCCGTCGCTCGATCAGCTTCTCCGCGGCAAAATAGTTTTTCCCGGAAATATATTCCTGCAGCTCTGTCTCGGTTTCCGTATCCAGCCCGGCCGCTTCACAGACACCGCGGAAATAATCCGCATTTCCGACCGTGATCTGGAATTGATCCAGGCCGGCGCCCAGAAGAGATTCAATCAAAAGCGCCAGAAGCTCCGCATCCGCCTCCGGCGAATCGTCGTTGATGCATTCCGCCCCCATCTGGGCAGACTCCTTGCGCTTTCCCTGCAGATTGGACGTATTGATGAACGAGCTTCCGCGGTAGCAGAACTTCAGCGGCCGCTTTTCATCCATAAAATATTTGGCCGCACACCTTGCCACCGAGGGCGTGAAATCCGGCCGAAGGACCAGCGTGTTGCCTTCTTTGTCAAAAAACTTGTACAGCTCACGGGAAGGCGTTGTGCCGATTTCCCGCGAGAACACATCGAAAAATTCAAACGTCGGCGTTTGGATGTCTTCGTAGCCGTACCGATGCATGGCCTCGCCGATGCATCCCATAACGGTATCGTATTGGGCACAGTCGGCCCCGTAGTGATCCCACACGCCCTCCGGTGTATGCAGGAGTCCCTGCCTGCTCTGGTTGATCATGTAAAGTCTCCGTTCCAATGAAATTCCGATGAAGCCCGGCACGTTCAAAAGCGCTTTAGTGCTGTGCAGTGCTATCTTGATAATTCAATAAATCAAGCGAGACTATATCAGACTTTCCCTGTTCTGTCAATCTATGCCGTTCTGCTCACCGCTCTGCGATATCCTTGTTCACCATCTCCAGGTAGGGAACCATGATGCCCGGGCGCTTCGGCAGCACATACGTCTGATCCAGTTCATCAAAGCGGAAGCTCTTGCGCCCCCCGGCCTCCATTCTCTCCCAGAAGGGCAGGAAAAAGCGGAACGGAAGATAATAATACAGCTCCATCCCCGTGTAATAGATGAGGAAGAAGGCGATTCCGTCCTGCTGCTCAAACCGGCGCATGAAATCCACCTGATGCGGGTGCACGTTCTGCAGGGCAAAGGTCGTTGTCTTTGCCTCCTTTGCGTCAAAGCAGATCGGATATCCCTGCACCGCACCGATGTAATCCACCGTGCTCTTCTGCTCAAAATAAGCCAGGGTAATGTGTCTGGTTTCCTTGTCCAGCTGCAGCGGTGTAATCGGTGTCGGGATCTTCTGAATCAGACAAACCCCCTGCTCCCTGTATGCCTCATTGGTGCGGTTGA
Organism: Succinivibrio sp.; assembly: GCA_963591995.1. Taxonomy (GTDB): domain Bacteria; phylum Bacillota; class Clostridia; order Lachnospirales; family Lachnospiraceae; genus CAG-791. Next base: position 40,074 of record CAVAUJ010000010.1, on the reverse strand, counting down.
TTTCCTCCTCCAGAAGAGAGCCCCGCAGCCCCCGCGAATTCCATGTTGCCATAGCTGCTCCCTCATGCCTTCCTCATCATTTCTTCGTAATCGCTCCTGCAGGAAATGACACGTCCGGACAGGGCTGCAAATTCTCCGGAAAGCTCCGGGAACTCCACTCTCTTGCACAGCAGCAGCTGACGGCGAACGCCCAGGGACCTCCACCTGCGGTTGCATTCCGGATCCCCGTATTTGGGATCTCCCGCAATGGGATGTCCGGAAAAGGAAAGATGCGCCCGCAGCTGATGGGTTTTCCCGGTCAGCAGCTGCGCCTCCAGCAGCGTATACTCTCCGTCTGCGGAATATCGGAGCGGCCGGTATTCCGTCTTCGTGTACGAAGCGCCCGGACGCATCCCTGCAGAAAAGCTCACGGTGTTGCTCGCGGGGTCCTTGAACAGGTATCCTTCGATGACACCGGGCGATTCCACGCGGCCCTTTACCACCATGTGATAAAATTTGCGGATTTTATGCTCTCTTTGCAGGCTTGTCAGAAGCTGACTTCCCGGAAGCGTTTTGGCCAGAAGAACAATTCCCTCCGTGTTGCGGTCCAGTCTGTTCTGAACGGAGGGCACATAGCACCGGAGCGTTGCATCCGATATTGCCCCGCGGTCTGCAAGATAGCCGAGAAACCATTCATTCAACGACAGATCACCGGCCTGCGCCTTCTGGCAAAGAAGTCCTGCCGGCTTGTAAACCGCGGCAATGTGAGCATCCTCATAGAGGATCTCCACGTTCCATTTGCGATATACCCGCAGCCCGTCCCGAATGCGCGGATCCTCCTGCCCGGGCACCGGACGCTGCGCTGTCTTCTCCCGTTCCTGCCAAGGCATCGGGCGCTGCGCTGTCTCCTTCCGTTCCTGTCCGGTCCCTCCCGGAATGGACGCTGTCCCCGGTACATCCCCCATTTTCTCCAGCGTTTCCTCCGACAGGAACAGCCGGACCGTATCTCCCTTTGTCAGGAGCTCATTGCCGGCTGCTTTCCGGCCGTTCAGCGTGATGTTCTTCTTGCGCAGCATTTTATATACAAAAGAGGACGGCGCCTTCTGCAGATGCCGTTTCAGGAATTTGTCCAGCCGCTGATGCTGCTCCAGGTCCGTAATTCTGTATTCTCTCATAGCTTCAAAGGGAAATCTGATCCAAAAGTGCCCACATTCTCTCGTGGTCCGCCCCCTCCGTCCCCTCCGGCGCCTGCAGCTGATCCAGGCGCGTGAGATAGGCTTTGCGGTCGGTGAAAATCTTAATCCGGTAGCCGTGAATTCCGTTTCCCGTCAGCATCCTGCGAAGGTGCCGCTCTCCGGCCGCCGTGTCGCAGCGCGGATCCTCGGTATAAGCCGCGATGCTCCTGTCTGCCACCGCCAGGTGGCGGATATTGAAATTCTCCTTCTCACTGGTGAAATAAAGATTGTACGCATTCTCCAGCTTCCCGGTGTGCTGCCGGATCTCTTCCGCAAGCTCTTCGGAGCATTCTCCCGCCCGCAGCAGCATGATCCATCGCACCAGAACCTTTGCGGCCGGCAATACGAACAGCACCGCCATGATGGTAAAGAGATTCTGATTGGTTTTAAAATACCACAATGCCGCAAAATAAACGGATACAGACAGCGCCAGCATCGCTGCCGCCAGAATCCCCGCCCGCAAGGTCTCTCTCCGGTGATAGGTGAAATCTCCCTTTGCCGGTCTTTCCTTCCCGTCCTGTCCCGGCCGGTTCGCGCGGTTTGCAATCTTTGTCCTGTTCTCAGCGGATGTCTTCACGGTGTCTGTGCCAGCCTTTCCATGTTCATCATCTAAAGAGGTTCGTTCCCTTAAAGATGTTCGTTCCCCAAAGATATTTGTCATCCAAAAAAGCGCCCGTCATTCCTTTGATGGAGAAATGAACGGACGCTTTGATCCAGCAATATTCTTCAGCCTTCCTGACTGCCCTGTGCCGCGGAATCCTCCGCACCCTGCAAAGCAGCGGACGGATCCTCCATTGCCTGCTGCTGGGCAAGAACGGCTGCCTGCGCCTGCGCTCCCGCCTCCTGCACTGCCTGCGTGGCAATCTGCTGCTCCATTAAGGTTGCCTGCTGTCTTGCGGCATCCGATTCCTGCATCTGCTGCGTCAGGGCATTGCGGTCATTCTGCACATTCTGGAGATAGGCATTCATGCTCTGCAGCGTGGACTGATATACCGTGTTGGTATCCGTGATGACACTCTGCGTGAGCTGCTCCAGATGGGACAGCATGTCCGCAAGATAAGCCTGGGCCTGATGATTGTAGTCGTTCACCTGCTGCGATGCCGCAGCGACGATCTGCTGGGCCTGATTCTGGGCTTCCTGCACCATTGCCACCGACTGCTGCTGGGCCTGGGTCATGATATCATTGGCCTGGCCCTGTGCCGTCGTCACGAGCTCATTGGCCTGATCGGAAGCGCGCTGCGCGGTGTCCGCCGCCTCGCGCTTGGCGGCAGAGATCATCTGCCCGGCCTGATCATAGGCCTGCTTCATAACCTCTTCTTCGTTGATCTGCTGGTTCATCTGCTCGGTGGCCTTCTGAATCAGCGCCTGTGCCTTTTCCTTGGCATCTGCGAAAATCGCATCCTTCTGGTCCAGCACCTCGCGGTATCTTGCCACCTCGTCCGGAATCACATCGCGGAGCTCCTCCACCAAGGTATCGATCCGCTCCCGGTTCACCATAATGTAGTCCTTGGAGAGCGGCTTATATTTGCAGGTTTCGAGAAAATCCTCTATCTCATCAATCTTGCGTTCGATCTTGTTGCTGCTCATTTCAAACGGCCTCCCCGGTTACCACTACAGACACATCACGGCTTTCTGACCGTGTCGCGGAATTTCGCCTTCACCATCTCTTCCACCTCCGGCGGAACGCAGACACTGATGTCTCCGCCGAAGGATGCAATCTCCTTCACGTTGGAGGAGCTCAGATACGCATACTGCAGACTGGTCGTGAGGAAAACCGTATCCAGCCTTCCGGCAGACAGCAGCTTGTTGATCTGCGCAATCTGCAGCTCATACTCAAAATCCGTCACGGCACGCAGGCCCCGGATGCTCACATGCGCATCAATCTTCTCCGCATAATCAATCAGAAGCCCGTAATATGCATCCACGCGCACATTGGAAATTTCGCGTGTAACATCCTGTAGCATTTTAACACGTTCCTCAACCGAAAACAACGAAGTCTTGGCACGGTTATCCAGGACACAGACTGTCACCTCATCGAACATCCGGGAACCACGCCGGATGACATCAAGGTGACCATAGGTTACCGGATCAAAGCTTCCGGGATAAATTGCCTTTTTCATCTTCTTCTCACCGGGAAGGCATTTCGTCTTCCTCTCCCTGAAATTCTTCTGACGGACCGACAGAAACGGTCTTACTGCGCCGCGGCTTTCCGCAGAAAGAGATGCCTCTGCGAACGGTAATTCTTCTCCCGCACAATGCAGAGACCGCTTCCCTCCAGATAATCGAAATCGGTATCCAGTGCCGTCTCCGCGATGATCATGGTTTCCTCTGTCACGTAAGGCATTTCGGCCAGCGCCAGGAGCGTGCGCTTCATGGTATCCGTATGATACGGGGGATCCAGATAGATGATGTCCGCCTGCTTCTCATGAATGTGATGCAATGCATTCAGAACATCCATCTTCAGAAGAATCCCGTTTTCTTCGAAATGCGTCTTGTGCAGATTGGCCTGAATACACCCCGCAGCAGACTTTCCGTTCTCCGCAAAATATGCCTTTCTGGCTCCTCTGGAAAGCGCCTCAATCCCGATGCTGCCGCTCCCTGCGCAAAGATCCAGAAAGACGCAGCCCGGAACATCGAACTGGATGATGTTGAACAGTGTCTCCTTAATGATATCCTGTGTCGGCCGGGTATCCATCCCCTCCGGTGTCATAAGCGGCATACTCCGCGCTGTTCCTGCAATTACTCTCATGTGTTCCTTTCCGTTACCGTTATTTCTTCACGCCTCTGCCGCCCCGGGCCGCAGTTTTCAAGTGCTGCAGATCAATTTCCTGCCCATGGAAGGTCACGATTTCCGGCTCTCCCGTGCGAAGGATCCGGGCCTCTTCCACCAGGTCCCGCACCGTCAGCTTGATGCCGCGGACTCCGCGGGCGTTCTTCTTCTGTTCCGGAATTTCCTCCAGCGCATACTTCAGGAAATAGCCTCCTGCCGTCCGCAGCACAATGCTCTGCTCGTCCGTCACCGCATGCACCATCACCAGCCGGTCTTCCTCCTCCAGCCTGGTCGCCTGAATGGAAAGTCTCGTCACGTCAAACTCTCCGCCGCTGACCATCTTAACATATCCCTGCTCCGTCACAAAAACAAGACGATACAGATTCAATTCGCTCTGATTGGTAATATAAACCACATTTTCCTTCGCGGAATCGAATTTGCACACATTGTCAATCGGTCTCCCCTTTTCCTTGAGCTTTGCCATGGGAAGATCACTGACCTTTACCGTGTGCATCATGCCGGTGTCCGTGAAAACACATACCCTTCCGAGATTGGAGCAGACGAAAAAGGATTTGAATTCCGCCTCCACGGTCTCTTTGTTGCGTTCATACGTCGACAGGTCAATGGTCTTGGCATATCCGAAGCGGTCCATGACGAACATGACCTTCGTCTCTTCCTCTTCCGGCTTGACATATACCGCTTCTTCCCCCTGAATGATCTGCGTTCGGCGCGGGGCGGCATATTCCCTTTTGAATCCGGCGAGCTCATCGCGTATGACCCTCGTCATGGAGCTCTTCTGCTCCAGGATGTCCTCATACCGGTAGATGTTCGCCACCGTCTCCTCATGCTCGGCAATCAACGCGTTGATTTCCAGTCCCACCAGCTTGCGCAGACGCAGCTCCAGGATCGCATCCGCCTGCCGCGGCGTAAAGGACAGCTGCGAAGCCATGACCGCCGACTCTCTCGATCGGAAGCGAATGCCCTCCGTCACGCCCTCCACCAGACATTTTCTGGCCTGCTGCGTGGACTGTGATCCGCGAATGATCTCGATGATGAGATCAATGAGATTGCAGGCCTTGATCAGCCCTTCCTGAATCTCGCGTTTCTCCTGCTCCCTGGCAAGAAGCGTCTCATACTTGCGCCGCGTCACCTCAAAGGCGAAATCATTGCCGGCCTGCAGGATCTGCCGAAGAGACAGGGTCTCCGGACGTCCGTCCTTGATGGCCAGCATGTTCACCCCGAAGGTGTCCTCCAGCTTTGTTTTTTTATAAAGGAGGGCTTTGAAATTCTCAACATCCGTGTCCTTCTTGAGCTCGATGACAATCCGGATGCCTTCCTTGGAGGATTGGTTGGAAATATCAATGATATCGTTCGTTACTTTATTCTCATACAGCGCCGCCACATCCTGCAGAAACTTTGCAATGCCGGAGCCGATCATGGTATACGGAATCTCTGTCACCACGAGATTGATGTGTCCCGCCTTGCCCTTCTCCGTTTCCACCTTCCCGCGCAGGCGTATCTTGCCCTGGCCGGTCTCGTAAATAGAGAGCAGATCCTTCTGATTGACCACGATTCCGCCGGTCGGAAAATCCGGTCCCTTCAGGCAGCGCATCAGGGTTCGGGTGCTCGCCTCCGGGTCCTCCAGCAGCGCGATCTGCGCGTCGATCGCCTCTGCCACATTGTGCGTCGGCGTGGAGGTTGCCATACCTACGGCAATTCCCTCCGATCCGTTGATCAGAAAGTTGGGAATCATGGCCGGCAGAACGGACGGCTCCTTTTCGGTCTCATCGAAATTCGGGACAAAGTCCACCACGTTCTTGTCAAGATCCGCAAGAAGAGCCTCCTCCGTGATCTTCTGCAGCCGGGCCTCCGTATAACGCATGGCGGCGGCAGAGTCCCCTTCAATGGTGCCGAAGTTGCCGTGTCCGTCCACCAGCGGCAGCTCTTTTTTAAAATCCTGCGCCATGACCACCAGCGAGTCATAGATCGAGGAATCGCCGTGCGGATGGTACTTGCCCATGGTGTCGCCGACGATGCGCGCCGATTTGCGGTATGCGCCGTCGTAATGGATCCCCAGCTCCGACATGTCATACAGGACACGTCGCTGCACCGGCTTAAGACCATCCCGGATATCCGGAAGTGCACGGCTGATGATTACCGACATCGCATAGTCGATGTACGACTTCTGCATCAGCTCCGAGTATTCACTGGGAATGATCTGTTCCTGTGTTGGTTCCGTGTTCGTTGCTTTTCTGGCCATCTTCCGTTGTCCCTGTTATTTCCTGCGCATGCTGCCGGGGCTCCTGTCCTCCGGCAGCGGCGCCTTTTTGCCGCATTGCTTCAAATGTCCAATGCGGCATCCGTCGCATGGGCGTGGATGTATTCTCTTCTGGGCGGAACGTCGGTTCCCATGAGAAGTCCTGTCATCTCCGAAGCCATGCGTCCGTCGTCAATCTGTATTTTCCGCAGCCTCCGCCTTGCCGGATCGAGGGTCGTCTCCCACAGCTGCTGCGGATCCATCTCTCCAAGACCCTTATAGCGCTGCAGCGTGAAGCCGGAATGCTCCTTCCGATAACGGGCGAGCGCCGCATCGTCGTACAGATACTCTCCCTCCTCGCCCTTTTTCTTCGGAATCACCTTGTACAGAGGCGGCATGGCAACGTACACATGTCCCTCGTAAATGAGGTCCGGCATAAACCGGTAGAACAAGGTCAGAAGGAGCGTCGAAATGTGCGCGCCGTCCACATCCGCATCCGCCATGATGATGATTTTGTCATAGCGCAGCTTTGTAATATCGAAATCCTGACCGTAGCCTTCCGAAAAACCGCACCCGAAGGCATTGATCATCGCCTTGATCTCTGCATTGGCGAGGACCTTATCCATGGATGCCTTTTCCACGTTCAATATTTTGCCTCGAATCGGCAGAATTGCCTGGAACATGCGGTTTCTGGCCATCTTGGCAGAGCCGCCTGCAGAATCACCCTCTACGATGAAGATCTCACACTGTGCGGCATCCCTCGATTCACAATTGGAAAGCTTTCCGTTGGAATCAAACGAAAATCTCGGCTTTACCAGCATGTTGGTCTTTGCCTTGGCTTCCGATTTGCGGATTTTCGCCGCGCGCTCCGCACACTCGATCACTGCCTTGAGCTGTTCCAGGTTCCGGTCAAAATAATGTGTTGTTTCGTCCGTCGTAACCTGCGAAACCGCCTTGGCGGCATCGGGATTGTCCAGCTTTGTCTTCGTCTGTCCCTCGAAGCGGGGGTCCGGATGCTTGATGGCAATCACCGCCGTCATGCCGTTGCGCACATCCGCACCGGTGTAATTGACATCCTTCTCCTTTAACGTGCCCAGCTCCCGGGCATAGCTGTTGATCACCTGCGTAAAGGCCGTCTTGAAGCCGGTAAGGTGCGTGCCGCCCTCCGAATTGTAGATGTTGTTGCAAAAGCCCATGATCTCCTCACGGAAATCACGGATGTACTGAAAGGCGCATTCCACCTCAATGCTCTCGTACCTGCCGCTGAAATAAACGATGTCGGTCACGGTTTCATCCGATTTGTTCATCTCGCGGACAAAGCCCCGGATTCCGTCCGGCTCATGAAAGACCCGGCTTTCCTCCGTCCCCGGCCGTTTATCCTCATACTCGATGGTGAGCTTCGGGTTCAGGTAGGTTGTTTCGTGAAGGCGGGATTTGATATCCTCCTCGCGGAATCGGGTCTTCTCAAAGATGGCAGGATCCGGCAGGAAGTTGATCGTCGTGCCGGTGATCCGGCTCTTTCCGACAACGGGAAGCAGTCCGTTCACCAGCTCCTGCACCGGTTCTCCCTGCTCGTACCGGTCCTCATAGACCGATCCGTTCTTGCGGACCTGCACCGTCATCCGCTCCGACAGCGCATTGACAACCGAGGATCCGACGCCGTGCAGACCGCCGGAGGCAGCATAGGACTTATTGTCGAATTTGCCGCCGGCATGAAGCGTTGTGAACACCACGCGCTCTGCGGAAACCCCTTTTTCATGCATATCGATCGGGATTCCGCGGCCGTTGTCCGCAACGGTACAGGAGCCGTCTGCCTCCAGGGTCACCCGGATCCTGTCGCAGAAGCCCGCCAGATGCTCATCCACCGAATTGTCCACGATCTCATAGATCAGATGATTCAATCCTCGCGTGGATGTGCTGCCGATGTACATGCCCGGTCTGGTGCGCACCGCTTCCAGTCCTTCCAGAACCCGGATACTGGACGCATTGTATTGTGTGCTGTCTGCCATTCATTACCTCATTATCTGTCGCCCGGGCGGTGCTTTTGGGTCTGCCTGTGTGCAGCGCCGTCCGGGCGTTTTCTTCTATCGATTGGTTCGGTCTTCAATTTCCAGCTTTTTCGAGCAGGCAATGGCCAGAGCGCCCTCCCCGATGTGACAATTAATTACCGAAGGGAGCTGATCTGTCTCTACCGGATGGCCATCGAAGGCACCCCGGATCTGTTCCGCCCAGTTTTCAAACTCAGGGGAACGGGACTCCACCGCATACAGCCACACATTGTCCTGACCGCCGTAGAGCTTCTCGCAATCGCTCTTCATGGCATTGATCATCATGGTGCGGCCCTGCTGGGCGGTTCTTGCCTTGGCGAAGGCATCCAGCCTCTCGCCGAAGATCTTCAGAACGGGCTTGATCTTCAGCAGGGTTCCGATGGCCGCGGCCGCCGGTGTGATGCGTCCGCCGCGCTTCAGATAGGTCAGGGTATCCACCATAATGTAGATGCTCTGCTCATAACGGACCTCTTCCAGCTTGTCCTTGATCTCCTTCGCCGTCCAGCCCTTTGCCGCCATTTCCACCGCGTCCATGACAGAACGTCTCTGGGTGACCGAGATTCGCTGGTTGTTCACGACCTCCACCCGTCCGTCGTAATCGCCGGAGAGCATCATTGCGGACTGGCAGGAGCCGGACAGTCCCGATGACATCGGTATGTACACCAGTGCGTCATTCTCCTCCAGAACCTGATCCCAAACCTTCAGAACGTCCACGGGTGAGGGCTGTGATGTATGTACCGTCTCACCGGAGCGCAGTCTGTCAAAAAACTCATCTCTTGTCAGGTTGATATCCTCAAAATAGGTCTTTTCATTTTCGCCGAACATGAACGGCGTAGATACCAGTCCGATCCCTAATGTACGCGCCTGCGCCAGCGTGATGCCGCTTCCGCTGTCTGTAACGATTGCTACCTTTGCCATGATAACCTCCCATTCGAACATGCATTCAGACACACATGGTAGATTTTACGTGGAATCCACGTTTCCTGCAAGTACCGCCAGTCAGCGACGGGTCCTGGTATCGACAGTCAGCGACGGGTCCTGGCGGAGTTGTCCGATCCGGGTGCACTCTCGTTCCGTGTTCGGACCTAGCGGTGCTAAGCTCGCAGAATACGCTCGCAAGCACCGAGGCCTCGCAAGGCCCCGGATCCGGACATTCTCCGCCACCCTGTCGCTAGTCAGCAACCGTACCGTAATGACCGGCAGATTCACTGGGAACACACCGAATACCGCCGCCGACTGTCGCTAGTCGGCAACTGTACCGTAATGACCGGCCCGATATCGCAGGCCCTGCCCGCGAATAAGAATCAGATGCTCCTGGCATCCAGCTCACGGAGGAAGGGTCCGGCGGCATCGGCGTCCCTCTGCAGCACCTCCTCCGCGTAGGAGGCCGCCATCGTCAGAAGGGCGGCGTCCTCGTAGATGTCCGCCACACGAAAGCCCAGCGCACCGCTTTGGCGGATGCCGAAGAGATCCCCCGGTCCGCGCAGCTTCAGATCCTGCTCCGCAATTTCAAAGCCGTCGTTCGTTCGCTCCAGAACGGACAGGCGTTTGGGCTTTTCCTTCAGGTCCTCGGAATACAGGAACATACAATAGGACTGGTCGCTCCCCCGCCCCACACGTCCGCGCAGCTGGTGCAGCTGCGACAAGCCGAACCGCTCCGCATTTTCAATCAGGATGCAGGTGGCATTCGGCACATTGATTCCGACCTCAATCACGGTGGTGGAAACCAGAATGTCGATTTCATGTGCCGCAAACGCCGTCATAATCCGGTTCTTCTCCGCCGGCCGCATGCGTCCGTTCAGGCCTTCGATCCGGACTCGCTCCGGCAGGCTTCTTCGCAGATTTTCGGTATAATCGGTCACATTTTCCATCTGCCCCAGGCCATTCTCCTCTACCGCCGGACAAATAACGTAGGCCTGCCTGCCTTTTTCAATTTCCCCCAGCATGAAACGGTACATTCTGCCGCGCTCCGATGCCGCCATGGCCAGGTTCTTGATGGGGCGCCGATTCTTCGGCAGCTCGGTCAGCCGGCTCACCGAAAGATCTCCGTATAAGATGATGGACAGCGTGCGCGGAATCGGCGTAGCGCTCATCACCAGAACCGGGGTATGCCATCCTTTCCCCGCCAGAGTCTCCCTTTGCCGTACCCCGAACCGATGCTGCTCATCCGTAATAACAAGCGCCAGATCCCGGTAATCCACTTTCTCCTGAATCAGAGCATGTGTCCCGATGATGACGTTGGCCTCCCCGTTCCGAATCTTCTCCAGCGTGTCCCTTCTCGCTTTGCCGGTTACCGATCCGGTCAGCAGCACCGGCCGGATCGGAAGCTCGTAAGCCGCCACCAGGTGCGAGAGATCCTTCATGTGCTGCTCCGCCAGAACCTCCGTCGGGGCCATCAATGCCCCCTGCCTTCCGTTGGCAGCACACAGGAGCAGGGAGAGAAAGGCCAGAATGGTCTTGCCGCTTCCCACATCTCCCTGCAGGAGGCGGCTCATAACATGCTCCCCCGTCAAATCCGCCTCAATTTCGTTCCAGGCCTTCCTCTGCGAATCCGTCAATTCATACGGAAGCCGTTCGATCAGCCGATTCGTTTCACCGCTTGGCAGCAGCGGGCGTTCGTTTCGAAGCTCCGCTTCCCCGCGTTTCTGCCTTCGTATGGCGAGCAGAAAGGACAGAAACTCATCAAACGCCTTGCGGTTTCTGGCTGCCGTCAGCTCCTCGGCGGATTCCGGGAAATGGATCTTTCTCGTTGCTTCCCATTCCTCCATCAGCCCGAGGCGTTCCCGATCCGCCGGCGGAAGGTAATCCTCATCCGGTATGCAGGACAGCAACGCCTTCTGCACCAGTCGGATCACCGCAGTATTCTTCATGCCGTGGGAGAGCGGGTACCGCGGCAGATATTTCCCCTTCCGCCCTGCATATTCCTCCGGTGTGCAGCACTCCGGCTGCTCCAGCCGCACGATGCCTTTGGGAGACTTGCGCACCGTCCCGCGGAAAATACGGCGGCTGCCGGCAGGAAGCATTTTTACCATAAAGGGCATATTAAAATACGTGATTTGCACTTCGCCGGTGGGATCTGCCCCGTGAAAAACGGTAATGCGAAACCGTCCGGCTGTTCTCGTCCGGCCTGTTCCGAGAATGTGCAGCTCCACTGCCGCCGTCTCTCCCTCACGGAGGGCCTGCACCGCCACCGGCTCCGTATAATGATCATAAGCCCGCGGGCAGCAGTCCAGCAGATCTCCCAGCGTGCGGATCTCCCCTGCAGCATACAGCTGTGCCGTTTTCCCTCCCACGCCCTTGAGCTCTGTCAAATTGCTGTTCCGATTGAGCATGCCGTGCTCCCCGCTCCTGCACCAAGGAGCCGGAAGCGGTCCCCCGCCTCCGGCTCCTCGGATAACACATCCCTCTGTATCTGTGCTGCCGCTTATCACCCGTTGGCAGCTGCGCGGCCGATCCGGCTCCCCTGCACAAAGGTGCCTTACTCGGCGGACAGGATGTAGTAATAGACCGGCTGACCGCCGGATTGCACCTCTACATCCACCTGCGGATAAGCCTCTGTCACCATCTTCCGAAGATTCTCCGCCTCTTCCTCGGTCGCATCCTCTCCGTAATAAATGCTGACCAGCTCCGTGGAATCGCTCACCATTCCGGACAACGCGTCCATCGTGGAGGCATTCTTGTTGTCTCCGACGGCAAGAATCCCTTCATCGCCGATCACCATGATGTTACCCTCATGGATCGGGGTATCCTCGATGACGGTATCGCGCACGGCATATGTCACTTCCGCGCTCCGGACCTTCCGAATCTCCTCCGTCATGGTCTGTTCATTCAATGCGGCATCCTGATCCGGGATAAAATTAATGGCCGCGGTAATTCCCTGCGGAACCGTCTTCGTAGGAATGACGACGAGCTTCTTGTTCTCCGAAATGGAGGCCGCCTGGTTGGAGGCAAGGATGATGTTCTTGTTGTTCGGCAGAATGAACACCGTATCGGCATCCACCTGATCCACAGCATTCAGAATGTCCTCCGTGCTGGGATTCATGGTCTGTCCGCCGGAGATCACATAATCCACACCGAGTCCGCGGAAAATTTCCGCCAGTCCCTCTCCGGCGCAGACCGCAATCATTCCGATCTCCTTGTGCACTTTCTCGTTCTCTACCGCAATCCCGGCAGGAGAAGGCTTCGCGCTCTCTGCGGTCTCCTGTGCGTTCAGGACGGTCATTTCTTCATACGTCTCGCCGAGGCGAAGATTGGCAATGGATATGCCGCGAAGCTGTCCGTACAGCAGCGCCTTCTGCAGCACAAGACCCGGATCATTGGTGTGCAGCTGGATGCGCATGGACTTCTCCCCGCGCTCCGTGATAATCCCGTCCGCAATGGTCCGCATATATGCTGCCGTATCGCGATCGATCTTGTCGTTGTACGGCTTTGTGAACACATCCTCGAAGGTCACAACATACCCGTAGCGGAGGTCATCCTGTGAGGACTTCTCCTCCTGCTCCGAGGCTTCTCCGGCCTTATCTCCGGCGCCGAACAGCTTGTTCTCGTCGAACGGTACTCCCTGATAGCCCTCGTAGGCGCCCTTTAAAAGCTGCAGCAAACCCTGTCCGCCGGAATCAACAACCCCTGCCTGCTTCAAAACCGGCAGCATGTCCGGCGTTTTGGCAAGAACCTCTTCCGCATATGCGACAACCGCCGGAATGAATTCGTCAAACTCCGTCACCCCGCTGTCCGCCAGCTCCCTGGCCTTTTCCGCCGCGCCCTTTGCCACCGTCAGAATGGTGCCTTCCTTTGGCTTCATAACCGCCTTGTAGGCCGTCTCAACGGCTTTTTCAAAGCCGTCCGCGCAAAGTGCGACATCCAGCTCTCTGTGGTCGCGCACGGTCTTGCAGAACCCGCGCAGCAGCTGCGAGAGAATGACGCCGGAGTTGCCTCTTGCGCCGCGCAAGGACCCGGATGAAACCGCCTTGCACACCTTCTTCATGTCGTCCGCATCGTCCACCGACAGTACCTCGCGGACGGCAGAGACCACCGTCATTCCCATGTTGGTGCCCGTGTCCCCATCCGGAACCGGGAACACATTCAGCTCATTGATCCACTCTTTGTTGGCCTCAAGGTTCTGAGCCCCGCACAGAAACATGCTGCGCAGAAGCTGCACATCAATCGTATTACTCACGCTCCGTCATCCTCCGCTTAGTCAATGACCTTGACGCCCTCAACATAGACGTTCATCTTCTCGATTTCCAGACCGGTAAACTCTTCCACCTTATATTTCACGCTGTCAATCAGATTGTCTGCAACCGTGGGGATGTTCACGCCGTAAGAAACGATGACATGAAAATCGATGGTCAGCTTCCCTTCCGGCGTAAGCGACACCATAATTCCCCGCGTCATGGATTCCTTCTTCAGCAAACTGAACACGCCGTCGCGCACATTGACGCCGGCCATTCCCACAATACCGAAACACTCCATAGCGACACTGCCCGCGTATTGCGCAATGACCTCATTGTCAATGGAGATGTTGCCCATATGAGTATTCATGGAAGAAGACTTCATATATTCTGACTCCTTTCTGCTTTCTGCGATGCAGACAGTTCCCCTGCAAATCACAATCGAATTCGATTATACAGGATTCCGAACAGAATGTCATCTCCATCCCGCGTCGCGTTGACCGGCCCTGCCCCGCAAGGCCCCTGATCCGGACGTTCTCCTCCGCATCTTCGCCCGACGGACGATGGAACCGTGTCCTCTGACAACAGAAAAAATCCATCTCGGGAATTCTCCCAAGACGGATTCTCTGTCTCATACAGCATTCTCAAAAACCAAACAGGGAAACAAGGTTTATGCGTGCTCAACCTTGCCGGCACGAAGGCACTTCGTGCAGACGCTCATTCTCTTCACGCCGCCGACAGCTTTAACCTTGACCTTCTGGACGTTGGAATTCCAGATTCTGTTGGATCTTCTATGTGAATGGCTGACGTTATTTCCGAAATGCGCACCCTTGCCGCAAATTTCACATTTTGCCACAATAACACCTCCTCACGTTTCAAATTCTGGGAACAACAGTAGTATCTTATCAAAGCTGATTTTCAAATGCAAGCGAAAAATGCAACGGACACAGAAAGCCGCTCTCGATTCTGTTACTGTACAGACGCCAGCCGGGCGACGGGTCCCGGCGGAGTTGTCCGATCCGGGGACGCCACGCTGACTTCGTCAGCTACGAGATGGCCTTACGGCCACTCGGCAAAAACGCTCCGTGTTCGGACCTTTAAAAATCGATGTACTAGTTCAGCAAGGCTTCCCGCAGCGGCGGGATCAGCTGCTTCTTGCGGCTCACCACATTTTTCAGAAGGACTCTTCCGCCGGCCGCTTCGACGCCAAAGGCGCGGCTCACCACATCGTCCGCTCCCTTTCCGGCATACAGAAGCTCCGTGCTCTCGCTCAGGACCGAGGTCAGCATGTAGAAGACCATGGAATTCCCCGAACCGGCCAAAGCGTGCGGAAGGAAGTTCTCCACCATCTCTCCGGCCTCCCGATAGGCTTTCCCGCTCATAAAGAATCCCTGTCCCACCGCGAAGGTCTTATCACCGATATTGAATTCCTTATAATCGGTGTGCAGAATGTCCTCTGCATCGCGTCCCGTCATATCTTCCCCGGCCTCGAACATTTTCTTGCCGTATTCTTCGATATCCTCACCGCAGATCTCTGCCAGCTCTCCGGCCGCCGCCCTGTCCACAAGGGTACAGGTCGGGGAATGGAACATCAGCGTATCGGAGAGAATGGCCGACAGCAGAAGGCCTGCAATGTCCTTCGGGATTTCCGTATTCTTTTCATGAAACATGGCATGCAGGATCGTTGCCGTGCAGCCCACGGGCTCGTTGCGGAAGAACACCGGACTGCTGGTCTCCAGCGTGCCGATTCTGTGGTGATCGATCACCTCCAGGATCTCCGCATCCTCCAGTCCCTCCACCGCCTGTGTCTTTTCGTTGTGATCCACGAGAATCACGCGCTTTCGATGCATGTTCAGCAAATTACGTCTGCTGATGACACCGCAATATTTGCCTTCATGATCCAGAATCGGAAAATACCGGTGCCGAACGCTGGCCATGACCTTTCTGGCCTCCTCAACCGGCGTGTTGACATTGAATCCGAGAAGTCCGTCCGTTTTCATGAAATGCCGGATCGGGACTGCCATACTGACAAGTCTTGCGGCGGCATACGTGTCATAGGGGGTCGAAATCACCGTGCAGCCGGTCTCTGCGGCGCGGTCGATCAGCTTTTGCGGAACAGACGCTCCCACACAGACCACAAGGCAGGCGGCGCCGTAGTCAATGGCACACATCTGGGCCTCATACCGGTTGCTCACCATCACAACGTCCCCGTCATGAATCAGCTCTTCCATTGCTTCCGGACTGGTTCCGACATGAATCTGACCTCCGGTGATGCAGCCCTCCGGATCACCGGTCAGCAGCTTCCCGTTCAGAACCGACAGCAGATTCTTATAACTGGTGCCCGCCTCCCCCAGCACCTCTGTGTGAAACAGATCCATGTTGGCATTGGCAATGTCGCGCACGGTGATAAGGCCCAGCAGAGTGTTGTCCTGATCCGTGATACAGAGCGTGTCGATGTTGCGCTCGTTCATTCTCTGCCAGGCATCACGGGTGGACATTTCACCGTCTACCCCCGGTTCCTGGCGGATATCGATGTAGCTGATCGTAGGGCGCATATCCACCGAGAGCTTCGGTGTCTTCACATGGAAATGATCCAGCACGAACTGGGTTTCGCGGCTGATCTCCCCTGCGCGGCGCGGCTCATAGGTTTCCTCCGAAGTCCGGTTCTTCAACCAGGCGTAGGAGATTGCCGAGCAGATGGAGTCCGTGTCCGGATTCTTGTGTCCGATCACACGGATGACGCGCTGCTTTCTGGTATCAAACATGATCCTCCTCCGGGAAGGCATAATCCGCTGCTTCCTCATCGCTCATCATATCCTTGTTGTTCCTGGCCGCGACAATCTTGTCTACAACCTCCGGAACCATATCCACCAGCCGTGAAAGTGAATTCTGATCCTTGATATTGACAACCTTTGTATTCCCGTTTTTGATGATGAGAACGGCGCTGGGCGACATCTTGGCGGTAAAGCCTCCCATACCGGCATTGTTGTCCTGACCGTTGTTCGAGCCGGCCGCCGCGCCCACAATGACATCCGAGAGCGGTATCAGGAGCGTATCTCCCACCTGAATCGGCTCACCGATTACCGTCTTGCTGCTGAGCACGCCGCCGGCGCTCTCCATCATGGAATGCATGACCTTCTCAAAGCTGTTGCTGCGGGTGCGAACCCCGCCTTCCTGTTTGTTCTCTGCCATTCCCTTTTCCTCCTCGCAGCTGCTTTACCTGCGTCATCAGCTCCTGCACATTCCGGTTCCATGCAAGGACTACGAGCACTGCCAGAATTCTTCCTGCCGTGATCTTTCCTTTTGCACCCGCACGGACATCCATCCGATATCCTTCCATCTGCGGCACAATCCAGACATGTCCGCATACAATAGGCAGCAGAAGGCTCTCCGCTTCAATGAATTTTGCCGTATTCTCCGGGCCTCCCAGGCCGACCGTCCCTTCCGCCTTCCAGCTCTTCGGGAGAAGGATTTTCACAATCCGGCCCGTCCCACCAAGAATAGCACGGAATGCCTCTCTCGTCTCCTTCTTCTTGAGGAGTGCGGAGAAGAGCTTAAGCCCCTTTCGGAAATTTTCTCCCGTCTTTTTCCGTGTTTTTCCCGGTGTCTTTTTCTGTGCCGTTTTCCCGGATTCGGATTTTTTCTCTCTCGGAAACGTGATCCGGATAAAGAACAGGATTCGAAGGAAGCCTTCCGGCTGCGGACTCCAGCAGAAGCGTCCGTAGATCAGATGCAGCAGCCAGGAAAAGCGCACCTCGGCACCGGCCTTCTCTTTCCATGCGGAAAAATCCGGGGAAGCTCCTCCCTCCGGATCCTCCACCCAGCCGGCCGCCCGATACCGGACAGGGACCAGCAGGATCGCCAGCACAAGGAACAGCAACACCAGCAGCAGGACCGCCGCCGTTCGAAGAATGCCGTTCAGAAAAATCATATGCAGCCTCCGTTCACCCGCACGCTCCTTTCACTTCCCGGCACCGATGCGTTCGGCAAGCCTCGCATCCCGCTTTGCAAGGAAGGGAAGAAGATCGGCGCCTCCTGTCTTCGCATAGCACTCCTCGAACATTGCCGTTACGAGACGAATCGCAGCCTCTCTTCCTTCGGCTGCCCCGATCACCATGGGACAATGCCGCCGCAGATGGTCTTGCCGCAAATAGGTGGCGGGGAAGAACTGCAGCTGTCCCGGAACATCCTCACACAAGGTGATGACATACAAAGAGAGGCCTCCCGCATTATGCTGAAGCCTCCATTTGATATTGCCCGGATGTTTGATTTCCGGTCCGATGTACATGTCGCGATAGAATTCCATGTCTGACCTTATTCTGTGTCCTATGGTGATTCTATGGTGCGGTCAGCTCCGGAACGGCTGCAGGATCCGTTGTTGTCGGTGCAGGGGCTGCCGCCTCTCCCGTTCCGGGGGTTTGCGCTGCGTCTGTTGTTCCGTCTGTTGTTCCGGCTCCCGCCGTGCCCTGCGCGGCAGCGCCTCCGGCCGCCGCGGCGTCACCACCTGCAACAGCTCCTCCGGCTGCCGCGGCGTCACCGCCTGCAGCAGCTGCATTTTCCCCGGTAGGCGTCTGCTGCGTCGCAGATGCTTCCGTTTCCGCTGTCGTGCCTCCTGTCGTCGCAGACGACACCGTCTCCGAGGTGCGCGTTGCGGACTCCGGAATGCCGTCCCCGTCCAGATCATAAGCGTCGGCAATCCCGTCTCCGTTGGCATCAAACGCATCCATGATGCCGTCCCCGTCGGTGTCCATATTCAATGTAACGGTAGTGCCTGTGGATTCCGAAGGATCCGACACGGTTGTCGTGGTCCCGTCCGTGCCGACCATCACATAATTGGCATCGTCGTCCTCACCGGCCGCCGGTGTATAGCCAAAATACTCGTCCATGACACTTCTGGCAACCGGAACCGCCGATACGCCGCCGCTTCCTGCTCCCTCCACAATGACCGTGATCGCAATCTCCGGACTCTCCAGCGGAGCAAATCCGGTGAACCATGCGTGGGAGGTGCTCTGGCCCGTCACAATCTCTGCAGATCCTGTCTTGCCGCACGGATGATACGTGCGGGAGCTCAGCTTCGTCGCCGTGCCCTCCAGGACAACATCCCGCATCATCTCCCGCATTTTGGCTGCGACCTCCGTGGTCATGACGGTGCGGTACTCTTCTGTCTTGACGGTGGAAATGTTCGATCCTGTTCCTGTTTTGACCGAGGCAATGATCTGATCCCGGTGAATGGTGCCGCCGTTTGCAATGGCCGCCGTCACCATATTCAGATGCATCGGCGTCATCAGGGTGGAGCCCTGTCCGATGGAAAGCTGCGTAACATCCTCCGTTGTCGTCGCATCGGTCAGGGAAAAGGAGCTCACGCCGGTGGGCAAATCATACGGCAGGGATTCTCCGAACATCATTTCCGTCAGAAGACTCGCAAAGGAGGTACGATTCAGACTGTTGCCGATGCTGACAAAGGCGCTGTTGCACGACTTTGCAAAAGCCTTTTCCAGATCCACCTGTCCGTGCGCCGTCCAATGATAGCAATGAATCGGCTGTCCGTCCGCCAGCGTGTAATCGTTGTTGTAGCCGATGCAGTCATAAGAAAAGCTGTTGGCATTCGCCATATTCTCATCCATCAGCTCGATGGCATCGAAGATCTTAAAGGTGGAGCCCGGTGCATACAGACCCTGCGTCACACGATTCACCAAAGTACCGGAATCCGCATCCGCTCCAAGGCTTTCCCAGTCCTCCTCAATCGAATTCGGATCAAAATCCGGTTTGGATACCATGCACAGAATGTTCCCTGTATTCACCTCCGTGACAATCACCGCACCGTTGTTGTCTCCCAGCGCGTCGTAGGCCGCCTGCTGCAGACTGAGATCCAGAGTCGTATAGACGTCATTGCCCGGATATTTTTCTCCGGCCGCGTCGTAGGAAGCCTTATCGGAAAGCGAAATGTCCGAATGTGTCAGTTCATAATCCTTGAGCTGTTCTACCCCGCTGCCGCCCTTGTAGGTATATCCGATGATGTGAGAAAAAAGATTGGCATACGGATAGGAGCGAACCTCATTTCCGTCCTGATCCAGGACGGTTTCCGCCAGAACCTCGCCGTCCGCCGTATAAATCTTTCCGCGGACATTCTGCTCCAGCAGAGCCTCCTCGCGCTTGTTGTAATCGTTTTCGAACAGGGTCTTTGAATTGGAATTCGCATAGGTCACGAGATAGACGATCATCACGCAAAAGAGGGAAGAGACCATCGCACCCGTGATGAATACCTGCCGCCGGACCCTCGCCTTTTCTCTGGCAAGAGCGGCCCGCTTCCTGGCGCCGGCTGTCCTGGGCGATGCCTCGCGGGTGTCCCGTTCCACATTCCGCCCCCCGGTTCTCATCCGTCTCTCAGTCATCGTAGAATCCCTCATCGTCCGTAATGTGTACCGCGCGCTGTGTCACCGATCCTGTGCGCGGACGAAGATCCCTTGTCTGTCCCATTTCCGCTCCGCCGTCCCGGCGATCCCTCTGCGGCAGCTCACGCCTGCTGTAATTGCGGTAGCTGCGCTGTTCGCGATATCGGTCGCTGTTCCTTCTCTGCAGCTGCAGCGCGCGGGCACGCTTCCTGCGGATCTCCTCAATCCGCTCTCCCCGCAGAATGCACATTGCCTCCACAAGCGTGAAAATGATGAGCGTGGAGAGGATGGAGCTGCCTCCGTAGCTGATAAACGGAAGGGTGACACCGGTAAGGGGGATGAATTTGGTCTGTCCCCCCAATGTCAGGAACATCTGGAACACATAGCAGATTGCCGCGCCGTAGGCCATGAGACGATAGAAACGGTCCGCAAAGCCCGCCGCCAGCTCGAGCATCACCAGAAAACAGCTGATGCCCACCAGAATGACGCAGATGCCGACCACCTGTCCGAGCTCTTCGCAGACCGCGGCAAATACAAAGTCCGATTCCACAAAGGGAACATCCGACGGCGTCCCCTGCCCGAGGCCCACGCCGAAAAGACCGCCCGCCCCGATGGCAAAAAGGGATTGCGTGATCTGATAACCGATGGAATCAATGAGGCTCCAGGGATCCACGAACGCCTGCACTCTTTCACGGATGTGTGAGAACATGAAATAGCAGGCTACGGCACCGATGCCGCCAAAGCCGAAGCCTCCGGCCAGAACCAGCCACTCCCCGGTGGCAAGAAATGCCATGAAAAGAAAAACCACAAAGAAAATCAGGCCGGAGCCCAGGTCCTTTGAGCCGACCAGCACGAGAACGTGCGCTGCCGCAAATGCGGTAACAATTGCCAGATCCTTCAGATCGCGCACATCCTTTAAGGTAGCGGCCAGGAAGAAAATGTAAAGAATTTTGACAAATTCCGACGGCTGGAAGGTGACGCCCGCAATCGTGTAGGTGATGTTGGCTCCAAGCGTTGTGGCGCCAAGGAGCATGACGACCGCCAGAATCGCAATGCCCACCACACCGCAGACATATCCCGCCGACTTCATAAGTGCCAGCTGTCTGCGCAGAATCGGCAGGCAGAAGGTGATCACCAGACCTGCGGAAGCAATGATCATCTGATGCACCGCATTGTCAAAGGACAGCCTCGACTGTATGACCAGTCCCACGGACAGCAGCATGCACATGTTGTCGAACAACGGCATATTGGCATGTCGGTACAACGTGCGGTACAGAAAGAAAATGGCGAAAAATGCGCCCATTACCAGAAATGCAAAGAGCAGGTAACGGCCGTCTCCCAGGGCGATGTACAAGGTAAAATAGCTGATCAGCTGGAACACCAGAATCAGGACATTCTGCACCAATGTCAGCCGCCGAACCTCGTTCTCCTCCTTCTGTACCAGCAGGTAAAAGGCCAGCACCGTATAAGCAATCATGACGGCCACAATGCCGTATTTGGTCAAAGCCAGGATATATGTCCGCATGCAGTAAATGAGACGACGCCCTTACTCGGCGCCCTTTTTAAAGTGACCGTTTGTGAATTCATCCTTCCACCGAAGCTCGGATGACCGCTGCTGCCCGCCTTCGGGGCTGTACTCCGGTGCCGGAAGACTGCTGTAAACGTTCAGCACCTCGAAGATTTTCTGCCGATTTTCCGTTGTGAAGCTTACAAGCAGAGCACGTACCCCGCGCCAAAGCGGGTCCTCCGCAAATTTGTGAAGAGACAGCGGCACGCTGTTGTATACCACGTTCTGACAGTGTCTGCAGTCCGTCCGGACAGGGAACACCGTTCCCTTCCGATCCGACAGTCCGCAATAAGCGCCCTGCGCTCCCTCCGGCTGTCTCCTGCCGGTGCATTGACCGCCGGTCTTCCGAACGCAGTTGGCGGTGATCATCAAAGGGATTCTTCCGTAGACCGGAAGAATCTTGTCGGAAAGCCCACCCTGCTCTCCTTTGCCCTCATCTCCGGCAAAGGTGCGATACAGCTCCTTCCGATCCAGCTCCATCGGCAGAACGATCTGCATTTTTTCCGGCCGCCGCACCGAATTCCGAAGGACAGCCTCGCTCTCCCGATTCCACACGTAGAGTCCACTGTCCACAATAACTTTGTTATCATACTCTTCTTCGATTAAAAATTCCAGTTCTTCCAGCGATCTTGTAACAAATCCGTAAAAAATATCATAATTTTGATCATAAAACCTGCGCAGCCATTCGCGATCCGTCTCCCGCAATACATAGGGGAGCGCCGCCAGGACGGGGATCTCTCTGTTCTCACGCCGGATGAAATCCCGAATCTGTGCACCGCACTCTCCGGCTTCTCCATCCAGAATCAGCTCGATTCTCCCTGCATACTCTCTGCTCCAGGCAAGAACCGCCTCCGCCTGCCCGAGGGATTGCACCATGATCATCAAATAAGGGGACGCTTCCGCCAAGGAAGCGCGCTCTGCAGCCCTGCTGACTTCCGCCAAAGGAGTGCACTTTGCGGCCTTACTGCCGTCCCGCAGGGAAGCATCCCCTCCCTTTCTCCATTCCGCGCGGCATGCCTCCGTCAATTCCTCCAGCGCCTTTCTGCGCAGCTCCCCCAACGCCGATACCGGCAAAAAAGCATGCCCGTCGGTGGTTACCTGCAGATCTCGAAAGGAAAACGGCGAAGCTCCTGTTCTGGACAGCTTTTCGTAAATCTCCTCACGGGTCAAGGCCCGGCTCCTCGCCTCCTGCACCGGAAGCTCCGTTGCTGCCCTGCCCTCGGCGCAGGGGCTCCCTTTTCCTCCTGTTTCCGGCACCGGTCTGCCGGCTTCCTTACGTTCGCTGCCTTCCCTGCGTCCGGTCTCTTCCGCCGTCCACACCCGAAGCGTTGCCGGCTTCCCTGCGCAGATCTCTGCCTCGCCGCAGATTTCTCTTTTCCTGTCCTTCTGAAGATAGGTGCTCCGAATCCGCTCCAGCTGCTCCGGATCTGCTCCCTTGTATCCGGGTTCCCGAACGGTCACCATCTCCCTTCCGTTTCGGACATGATAATATCCCCGGCACAGCTCCGTTCGTATATACAGCTGATACAGCTTCTCCAAATCCTCCTTTTCAATCTGCCACCTGCCCGGACGGCCGCTCTTATCCCATGCGTAAAAGCGGTCGATGTATTTGCGGTAGATCGCCGTTGTCCCCGCGGCATATTCCGGCTTTTTCATTCTTCCTTCTATCTTAAAGGAATCTATTCCTGCGTCCATCAGCTCCGGCAGAATCGGCAGAACGCACATGTCGCGCATCGAGATCGGATAGCAGGTCCCGTCCGTACCGAGAGGCTGCCCGTTTCCGTCCACAATCCGATACGGCAGCCGGCACGTGCCTGCGCACCTTCCGCGATTGCCGCTTCGTCCGCCCAGAAAGCTCGACATCAGACAGCGGCCGGAGTAGGAATAGCACATGGCACCGTGGACAAAGCTTTCGATCTCGATTCCTTCTTTTTTGAGGAGGACGATTTCCTGCAGGGACAGCTCTCTTGCCGGCACCACGCGGACAAACCCCTGTTTTTTCAGAAAGCGCACCGCCTCCGGACCGGTCACGGACATCTGCGTACTGGCATGCAGCTCCAGCTCCGGGCAGAGCCGGTGCAGATGCGCCGCTGTCCCAAGGTCCTGCACGATCACGCCGTCCAGTCCCACCCGGTACATCGCGGAAACGAAGCGTCCAAGGTCCTCCAGCTCATCCTGCCTTGTCAGCACATTGACCGTCAGATAGACGCGCACGCCCAGAAGGTGGGCCCGGTCAATGGCCTCTGTCAGCTCTTCCTCATCAAAATTGTCCGCATAGGCCCTGGCACCGAACCGTCGACCGGCAAGGTATACGGCATCTGCGCCCGCATTCACCGCGCCGCGAAAAGCTTCCATGCTGCCGGCCGGTGCCAGCAATTCCACTGCTCTCTCCACCATCGTAATCCCCATAAAACATGGTGGCACCGGACTGACTCCGATGCCACCATGTGTCCTTTTAAAGCTTTTTGCTATTAACCGATTGCTCACTGCCGCGGGCCGTCACATCTTCCGGTCGTCCTTGCGTGTCTTCAATTCCGTTTCCAGACGAATGACGCTCTTCTCATTCTCCTCGTTCTTCTCGCGAAGAGTCTTCAGCTCCTTTTCCGCCTTTTCAAGCTTCATCTGCGTTGCAATCAGCTCGTGCTTCAGATCATACAGATCCTTTTCCCGATCTGCGCTGTCCTGCCGGATCTCTTCCTTCTCCTGCTGCATTCGAAAATAATCATCCGCGATATTCAGCTGCAGCAGAACATTGCGAAAATCCGGACTGAGCCGCATGTAGCTATCGCCCTTGCGCAGCTCCGCCAGCTTCCCGTTGAGATAAGAGGCCACCTTCTGGATATATTCCTCGCTCTCAAATCCCGAAATGGTATATACCTTTCCGTCAATAATGACCTCTGCGTCAGTTTTCGCTGCGTTCGCTGCCATGGCTCCTGTCATCCTCTCATTCTTGGTATTACCGACATTATAATTCCCCGTTCTTCGGGAATTCAAGTCCCAGGTGTTCGTAGGCCGCCTTCGTTGCCACCCGCCCCCGCGGCGTACGGTTCAAAAGGCCGTGCTGCAGCAGATACGGCTCCACCACATCTTCGATGGTCCCGGCATCTTCTCCGATGGAAGCCGCCAGGGTTTCCAGTCCGGCCGGACCTCCGCCGAAGCTCTCGATCAATGTCCGCAGAATCCGGCGATCGCTCCGGTCCAGTCCCATGGGATCCACATCCATCAGATCCAGGGCTGTCCGTGCAACCTCTTCGGTTATGATGCCGTCGAAGCGCACCTGCGCATAATCCCGTACCCGCTTCAGAATCCGGTTGGCCAGCCGCGGAGTACCGCGGGATCGTTTCGCCATCTCCAATGCGCCGGCTTTCTCGATCTTCACATCCAGCTTCACGGCGGAATGCAGGATGATTTCCTCCAGCTCCGGAACCTGGTAAAATTCCAGCCGCTGGATCATGCCGAAACGGTCCCGCAGGGGAGCGGACAGCAGTCCTGCCCTCGTTGTAGCCCCTACCAGCGTGAACTTCGGCAATTCCAGCCGGATGGACTTCGCCGCCGCGCCTTTTCCGATCATGATATCAATGGCGAAATCCTCCATGGCAGGATAGAGCACCTCCTCCACCTGCTTGTTCAAACGGTGAATTTCATCGACGAAGAGAATGTCCCCCGCCTTCAGTCCGTTGAGAATCGCCGCCATTTCCCCCGGCTTCTCGATCGCCGGGCCGCTCGTGATCTTGATGTGAACGCCCATCTCATTGGCCAGAATCTGTGCAAGCGTTGTCTTGCCAAGGCCGGGAGGCCCGTAGAACAGAATGTGATCAAGGGGCTCTCCGCGCAGCTTTGCCGCTGCGATGGCAACACTGACGCTGTCCTTGATTTTCGTTTGTCCGATGTAATCCTGCAGCTTCTGCGGGCGAAGAGTTCCTTCAATTTTCTCGTCCTCCCGCGTAAAGCTGGTTTCAATCATTCGCTTCTCCACGCCTGTCTCCTGCCCGTGCTACAGATACCGAAGTGCTCTGCTCAGAAGTGTCTGCGTATCCGCAGTCTCCATTCCGTCCTCCGCTGCCGCCGTACGGACGGCCTTTGTCGCCTCCTGGCCGGAATAACCGAGCGCCGTCAGGGCCTCCACCGCTTCCCCGGCCGCTCCGGCGTCCGCTGCCGTTGCAAAGCTCCCTGCCGCGGGTGCACCGCCTGCTTCTCCGATGCCGGCATCTCCCGAGAGCGCGAGCTTGTCATGCAGATCCAGCACCAGCCGTTCGGCTGTTTTCTTTCCGATGCCGGGCGCCCGGGAAATCGTCTTGGCGTCGCCGGCCAGAATGGCGAAAATCAGCTCATCCGCACTCATGGCCGACAAAAGAGACAGGCCGCCCTTGGGTCCGATGCCGCTGACCGTGATCAGCTTCCGGAACAGGCCCAGCTCATCCGCACTCAAAAAGCCGAACAGGGTCACATCCCCCTCCCGGCCAAAGCTCGTATACGTGTGGACATGCACCGTTTCCCCGCCGCGGGCCGTCAGCGCACGAATTCCCTCCGCACTCATCCATACATCGAAGCCGATGCCGTTCACATTCAGGACCACACCGTTCTCATCACAGGACTCGATCGTTCCCGTCAAAGATGCTATCATAGATTACACTCTCTCCGTTGTTCGAAATTACGTTCGATCCTTGAAAGTTTATCATAAATCACAGCAATTTCGAAACCCTGTTTCCATACCTTTGGAACGTACCCTGTAAAGGAGCTGCAAATGCGCATTATTTTCATTCGTCACGCGGAACCGGATTATGAACACAACACCCTGACACAGCGGGGATTTCAGGAGGCTGCTCTTCTTGCGGACCGCATCCCGCACTGGAAGGTGGATCGGTTTTACTCTTCCCCTCTGGCCCGGGCCAAGCTGACCGCGCAGCCCTCTCTGCGCATCATGGGACGAACCGCGGAAATCCTTGACTGGATGCAGGAATTCTCCTACGCCGTCACAGATCCCACCACCGGCAGGGAGCAGGTTCCGTGGGATTTCATGCCGCAATATTGGACAAAGGAGCCGCAGCTTTACGACAAAGACAGCTTCTATCTTCATCCTCTTCTGCAGAGCAATCCCGACTACGAAAGAGCCGTCCTGCAGCTGCGAAACGGTCTGGATTCTCTGCTCGCGGAATACGGCTACCACAGAAAGGACGGTTACTATGAGGCGGAGGAGGAGAAAACGCGCGGCGATGACGATGTGACCATTGTCATTTTCGCGCATTTGGGTGCCAACCTCGAGGCGGTGGGATATCTTCTGGGCATCTCCCCCGTTGTCCTGCAGCAGAGCATCTATCTGGCACCCACTTCCCTTTGCATTCTCAACACGGAAAAGCGCCAAAGCGGCAGCATTCCGGACAATGTGCCCGCAATTGCCATGTTCCGCGCACAGGTTCTGGGAGACGTCTCCCACCTGCTGCAGGCAGGACAGCCCATTTCGGAATCCGGTTCCTTCGCCAAGGTCTTCAACGCATAGAACGGGCGCACGGATAACCGGTACCTCAATGTACCACCTGCAGGCAAAGAGCCGTCGGCAAATGCCGGCGGCTCTTTCTCTTACGGTATCCTACCTGGTACATCGATTTTCAAATAGCCAGCCAAACGATGTACTGGTCAGGCTTCCTTGCTGTTCACATAGTTGACCAGTCCGCCTGCGTCGATCAGGCCCTGCATGAAGGGAGGGAACGCCTGTCCCTCGTAAGTTCTGCCGGTGGTCTCATCCGTGATGATGCCCGTGTCAAAATTAACGGAAACCGCATCTTCCTTCTGAATCTCTGCAGCGGCCTCCTTGCACTCGATGATGGGAAGACCGATGTTGATGGCATTGCGGTAGAAGATCCGGGCAAAGGTCTCTGCAATCACACAGGAAATTCCCGCCGCCTTAATGGCAATCGGCGCATGCTCACGGGAGGATCCGCAGCCGAAATTCTTTCCCGCAACGATGATGTCGCCCTGCCGTACATTCTGTATGAAGCTCTTGTCGATGTCCTCCATGCAATGAGCCGCCAGCTCCGAGGGTTCCGAGGTGGCCAGATATCTTGCCGGAATGATAACATCCGTATCTACGTTGTCGCCAAATCTGAATACACTGCCTTTTGCTGCTTCCATGGACTCCTTCTCACTCCTTTCCGTTCCGGGGATCTGCAATCACGCCGGCGATGGCGGAAGCCGCCGCCGTTGCGGGGCTTGCCAGATAAATTTCCGAGGTGGTATCGCCCATGCGTCCTACAAAGTTGCGGTTCGTGGTGGAAACACATTTCTCGCCGGCAGCCAGAATGCCCATGTAGCCGCCAAGACATGGCCCGCACGTAGGCGTGGAAACAACCGCTCCCGCCTCAAGAAAGATCTCCAGGAGCCCCTCCTTCATGGCCTGCAGATAGATCCGGTTGGTTGCAGGAATGATAATGCACCGCATACCGTCTGCAACGTGATGGCCTTTGAGGATCTCGGCCGCGGCGCGAAGATCGCTGATGCGTCCGTTGGTGCAGGATCCGATGACAACCTGATCGATCCGAATCTCCGGGATCTCATCAAAGGTTCTTGCATTTTCCGGAAGATGCGGGAAGGAAACCGTCGGCTGAATTTCGGACAGGTTGATTTCAATGGTTCTCTCGTAAACGGCATCCTCATCGGCGGTGAAGACAACGCCCTCTCCCGCTCCGTGCTCCTTTTCATAGGCAAGGGTCTTCTCGTCCACCGGGAATATGCCGTTCTTCCCGCCGGCCTCTATTGCCATGTTGGAAATGGTGAAGCGATCATCCATCGACAGAGAGGCCACGCCGGGACCGGTAAATTCCATGGATTGATACAATGCACCGTCCACCCCGATCATCCCGATGATGTGCAGGATGACGTCTTTGCCGCTGACAAAGGGGGAAAGCTCTCCGGTCAGATAAAACCGAATGGCAGACGGAACCTTGAACCACGCCTTTCCGGTTGCCATGCCGGCAGCCATGTCCGTGGAACCGACGCCGGTAGAGAATGCACCCAGTGCTCCGTAGGTGCAGGTATGCGAGTCTGCGCCGATGATCACATCACCGGGTGCCACCAGTCCCTGCTCCGGCAGAAGGGCATGTTCAATTCCCATCTGGCCGACCTCAAAATAATTCGTGATTGCATTGCGGTGTGCAAATTCCCGGACACACTTGCAGTTTTCTGCCGACTTGATGTCCTTGGCCGGAACAAAGTGGTCCGGCACCAGCGCAATCTTATCCTTGTCGAATACGCCCTCTTTGCGGAACCGGCTCATCTCCTTGATGGCAACCGGTGCCGTAATGTCATTTCCCAGCACCAGATCCAGATCCGCTTCAATGAGCTGTCCGGCCTTTACTTCCGGAAGTCCCGCCCTTCTGGCAAGGATCTTCTGTGTCATGGTCATTCCCATCTGCTCTACCTCTTTCTGCTGCATGCCGCATTTCACCGTGCGGCAAGAATACGAAAAGAGGCAGAGGAGCTCTGCTCCTCTGCCCCTTCCATGTCAGCCTTTTTTTATCAGTTGTTGATCAGCATATCCTTCTCGTTGTTCCAGCTGTAAAGCTTGCGGATCTCGGCACCCACAACTTCAGACGGATGCTCGGAAGCCTTCTTGCGCATTGCCTGGAAATGAATCTTGCCGTTCTTCATATCCTGAATAAACTCGGATGCAAAGGTACCGTCCTGAATATCCGAAAGGATCTGCTTCATGGCAGCCTTTACCTCCGGTGTAACGATCTTCGGGCCGGTCACATAGTCGCCGTACTCTGCGGTATTGGAAATGGAATAACGCATGCCTGCAAAGCCGGACTGATAAATCAGGTCAACGATCAGCTTCATCTCATGGATGCACTCGAAATATGCATTTCTCGGATCATAGCCTGCCTCGCACAGCGTCTCAAAGCCGGCCTGCATCAAAGCGCAGACACCGCCGCACAGAACAGCCTGCTCACCGAACAGGTCGGTCTCGGTCTCGGTCTTGAAGGTCGTCTCCAGAATGCCTGCACGGGCTCCGCCGATGGCTGCGCCATAGGCCAGTGCCTTGTCCAGTGCCTTTCCGGTAGCGTCCTGCTCCACGGCTACCAGCATCGGGGTTCCCTTGCCGGCCTCATACTCGGAACGAACCGTATGTCCGGGTGCCTTGGGAGCAATCATGGTAACATCCACATCTGCGGGAGGAACGATCAGCTTATAGTTGATGTTGAAGCCGTGAGCGAACATCAGCATATCGCCGGCCTTGAGGTTCGGCGCCACGTCCTTCTGGTACATGTCTGCCTGCAGCTCATCGTTGATCAGGATCATGATCACATCCGACTGCTTCACTGCCTCTGCCGTAGGCAGAACCGTCAGACCCTGCGCCTCTGCCTTTGCCTTCGACTTGGAGCCCTCATACAGTCCGACCACTACATCCACACCGGAATCCTTCAGATTCAGTGCATGCGCATGTCCCTGCGAGCCGTAGCCGATGATACATACCTTCTTGCCCTCCAGAAGAGAGAGATCGCAATCCTCCTGGTAAAAAATTCTTGCTTCTGCCATTTTTTGTTCCTCCTGTAACATGAATGATTACGTTGTTTGCAACGTTTATCTGCATCGGATCAGAGAAGGCATCACTGGTGCATCTCTGTTCGAGTGGATAACTGTTTGGCGGGCGGTACCACGTTCCCGTTTTCGTCCAGATAGATCACGGACTCTGTCCCTCTTGCAAGACCCGCGATACCGGTACGTGCAAGCTCCAGAATCTCATAGCCTCCCAGCAAACGCAGGAACGCATCGATCTTCCCCTGATTGCCCGTGATCTCAATGATCAGGGAATCCGGCGCAACGTCCACGATGCTGCCGCGGAAAATATTCGTGATCGCGATGATACTCTCCCGCTTCACATCATCCACGCGCACCTTGACCAGTGCCAGCTCACGATATACCGAATCCTGGGGCGGGAGCTCATGGATCTCCCGAACGTCCACCAGCTTGCGCACCTGCTTCTCAATCTGGTCCAGAACGTCATCATCCCCCGATGCGACAATGGTGATTCTCGTATAACGGGGATCCGCCGTGCGGCCGGCTGTGATGGACTCAATGTTGTAGCCGCGGCGGGAGAACAGACCGGAAATTCTCGAGAGAACACCGGACGTATTGTCTACCAGCAGCTGAAACGCTTTTTTGTGTAGTTCTTCCTGCATCATGATCCTTATCTCTTTGTATTCTTCGAACCATACGTAATGCATTTGGTTAACCATACATTTTCTGTATGATCCGCGAATTGACCTTTATTATAGGCTCCGGTTTTTTAAAATACAACCTGCGAAGGGCAAACCTACAAAAGAAGTATGAAGATATCTTTTCCGTATCATCGCCCGTTGAAAGAGCACTCTCTCAGGCTGTTTCGCTGCACTTTCCGACGGCCAGCGTTCCCGTCCGCGTGATTTCCACAATCGAAATGGTCCGGAACATTTCCAGGAACATGGCAACGCGTTCCGGTGTGTCGCAGATCTGAATCGTCATCATGCTCTTGGAGAGGTCAACAATCTCTGCCCCCATGATCGAGCAATTCTCCATAATATCCCGCCGGTTGCTGCGATTGTATTTTACCTTGATGAGCATCAGCTCCCGGGCCACGGCCTCATGCTCATCAAAGGTCTTCACCTTAATGACATCCAGCTTTTTGTTCAGCTGCTTTTCAATCTGCTCCAGCGTTCTTTTCTCGCCGCTGGAAACAATGATCATGTGGGAAACGGCAGGATCGTCCGTCTCACCGACGGCAAGGGAATCGATGTTAAAGCATCTGCGCCAGAACAAACCGGCCACCTTGCACAGCACTCCTGCCCTGTTCTCCACCAATACGGAATAAATTCGTTTCATGGCTTCTCTTCCTTTTCGCCGCCGTCGGATCAGGCCAGCACATCCGGATTCACGTCAACTTCCATCAGAACGGATTCCGGATCGGCCAGGAACTGCCGGATCGCATCCTGTGCCTGCGTCATCGCTGCGACACGGATAAAATGCATGTCATAGGCCTTTGTGAGCTCCTCCAGATGCGGGTACTCTCCCAGATCCACAACGCTGAAGCGATCCTCCAGCTGCAGATGCTGGTACTGCCGCACCAGCCCCAGCGTACCGTTCTTCAAAACAACCACCTTCGCACGAATGCCGTACTGCTTCATGGTGGCCAGCTCCATCATCGTCATCTGGAAGCCGCCGTCGCCGCAGACCGCGACCACCTGCCGCGACGAGGAAGCCAGCTGCGCACCCATTGCGGCGGGGACGGCATAGCCCATCGTTCCCATTCCGCCGCTGGTAAAGAAGCGTCCCTTCCGAATGATTACATTGGCACAGCTCCAGAGCTGATTCTGTCCCACATCGGCGACATATACGCCGTCCTCCTCCATGGCCAGCGAGAGCATTCGCAGAAATCTCGCAGGGTCCACAAAATCTCCGACGGTTTTCTCGGGATGACGGGTCTCCCACTCCTTCGCCGCCTCCAGACGCCAGCCGTCCAGTGTCTCGCGCCAGGGAGCAAACCTGTCCTCGCGCTCCTCGGGAAGACCGGTGCCCTTTTCCAGAAATTTATCAAAGATGTGCCGGATGTCACCCACCAGCGGGATGGAAGCACCGGCATTCTTGCCGATTTCCGCAGGATCCACATCAATGTGGACCAGAATCTTGTTCTCTGTGATCAGATCCGGCTGCGAAATGGAGCGATCCGCAACTCTTGCGCCGACCATGAGGATCAGATCCGCCTCATTCATTGCGCGGTTTCCGAATTTCTGCCCGTTGTTGCCGACCATGCCGTAGAACATGGGGTCTTCCGTTGCGAACACCCCCAGTCCCATCATTGTGCAGACGGCCGGGATGCCGAACATTTTCGCAAAGGTGCATACCTCTTTTTCGGCATGCGAAAGATGTACGCCGCCGCCGACGCACAGAATCGGCTTCCTCGCACGCGTCAGCTCATGCATCACCTTCCGGATCTGTACCGCATGCCCCTCTACGGTCGGCTTATAGGTCCGCATGGAAACCGTGTCCGGATACTCGAAGTGCCGCACGGCCTGCAATTGAACATCGCAGGGCAGATCAATGAGCACCGGCCCGGGTCTCCCGGTTCCCGCAATGTAAAATGCCTCCTTTACCACGCGCGGGATATCCTCCGCCCTGCGCACGATGTAGCTGTACTTTACAAAAGACTCCACGGCTCCGGAAATGTCGGCCTCCTGAAAGACATCTCCGCCCACTTCGTTGGAATTCACCTGACCGGTGATGCAGATCATCGGAATGCTGTCCGCGAAAGCCGTGGCGATTCCGGTGATCAGATTCTCCGCTCCGGGACCGCTGGTCACGGCCACCACACCGGTTCTGCCGGTAAGACGCGTGTATCCGCTGGCGGCATGCGCCGCATTCTGTTCCTGCCGCACCAGAATGGTATGAATCTTTGTATTCAAAATGCTGTCATAGAAGGGTGCAATGGCTACGCCGGGGTACCCGAATACATACTCCACCTGCTCCTTTTCCAGACAACGCACCAATATATCCGCTCCGTTCATACCCCTGCAAACTCCCTTGCTCTGTTCATCTGTATCTGTCGCTGCCTCATTCCGTCCGAAGGGCCTCCAGCATCAGGCTGATGCAGCGCCCGGCCGACTGATAGGCCGCATTCCCCTCTTCAAGAGCTGCCTGATCCACGACAGCACCGTCAAAGGCCGCATGGTACTCTCCCTTTGCCTCCTGAAGATAATCCGAAGCGCTTCGGCAGAGCTCCCCCGCACTTTCATATCCGTCCGGCACATCCGTCTGCGCCGCCAGCACCGCCGCGGCCGCCATCTCATCCACGGCCAGCAGGATCTGCTCCTTTGCATCCTCCGCCTCTGCATCCGCGGCATCCATTCGTTCCTGACAGTCCGCCACCGTACTACAGAAGGACCGCATCTCTTCCGTATAATCCTTCAGGCGCGAGACCTCTTCCCTGCGACTGCCGCAGCCTGTCAAGGTCATCAGGACAAGGAGGGCCAGCACGAGGCCCTCCGTCCCGATCCTTCTCATTGTCCGCTTCCCGCGTCCGGCAGCCGGATTGCCGCCGTCAGATGGTAAATGCATCATTTTCCGCAATATACAACCTTTTTGAAGGTCTTCTTGCCCCTCTTTACCAGAATGCCTTCCTTCAGCTCTTCCTTGGTAAAGCTGCGCTTCATATCCGTCACCTTGGCTTCGTTCACGGACACGCCGCCCTGCTGAAGAGAGGTGCGGGCATTGTTGCGGGATTTCTCAAAGCCGCCCTTTACCAGAATGCTGAGGATGTCGATGGTGCCGTCCTCCTGAAAATCCTCATCCTGCAGCACGGCCTCCGGAATGTTCGCCGCATCTGCCGGTCCTGCTCCGCCGAACAGGGCGTTGGCACCGGCCTCTGCCTTCCTTGCCTCGTCCTCGCCGTGAACCAGTGTGGTGAGCTCATGCGCCAGGATCTTCTTGGCCTCGTTAAGCTGGGCTCCTTCCCAGCTGTCCATTTCGTCGATCTGCTCCAGCGGAAGGAAGGTCATCATGCGGAGAAATTTCAACACATCCGCATCGTCCACGTTCCGCCAGTATTGATAAAAATCATAGGGGCTGGTTTTGTCCGGATTCAGCCAGACCGCACCGCCGGCCGTCTTGCCCATCTTGGTCCCGTCATGCTTCAGAAGAAGCGTGATGGTCATGGCATAGGCATCCTTCTGCAGCTTCTTGCGGATCAGGTTCGCGCCGCCGAGCATGTTGGACCACTGATCGTCACCGCCGAACTGCATCTGGCAGCCGTAATCCTGATACAGGCGATAGAAATCATAGCTCTGCATCAGCATGTACGAAAACTCCAGGAAGGACAGGCCGCTCTCCATGCGGTTCACATAGCATCGTGCCCGGAGCATCTCATTGACATTGAATTCTGCACCGATGTCCCGCATGAATTCCAGGAAATTAAGATCCCGCAGCCAGTCCGCATTGTTGACCATCCGGGCCTTGCCGGGTCCGAACTCAATGAATTTGCTCATCTGCTCCTTGAAGCACTCACAGTTGTGATCAATGGTCTCGACGGTCATCATCTTCCGAAGATCACTGCGCCCGGACGGATCGCCGATCATGGCTGTGCCGCCCCCCACCAATGCGATGGGCTTATTGCCCCGTTCCTGCATTCTCTTCATGAGAAGCAATGCCATAAAATGTCCGACGTGCAGCGAATCCGCCGTCGGATCAAAGCCGATGTAAAAGGTGGCCTTGCCGTTATCGATCAGCTCCGCAATCTCCTTCTCATCCGTGAGCTGTGCCAGAAGTCCTCTGGCCTTGAGTTCCTCCGATAATTTCATATTGCTCTGCATATATCCTCCCGGCTGTTCCCGACAGCCTGATCTGCCTCTTCCCGCAGCCGTTGGCAGAATACCCCAACAGCCTCTGTCCGAAGACAACCTCTCCGAACGCGCCTACTCCCAGTTCAATGCACCGGATTCAATCTTCTTGTCCCGCAGCATCAATTCCCGCACGGCATCCGCCGGATTCCGGCCTTCCTCGAGCACACGGTAAACCTGGTCAATGATCGGTGTTTCCTGCTGATAGCGAAGCGCGAGCTGATGCGCCGCTCTGGCGCTGTACACGCCCTCCACCACCTGCTGCACCTCGGCCATGGCCTCCTCCGCCGTTTTCCCCCGGCCGATGAGTATGCCCGCTCTTCGATTTCTCGAGTGCATCGAGGCACAGGTCACAATCAAATCGCCGATTCCGGTGAGTCCGGTAAAGGATTCCTGCCGGCCTCCCATTGCCATTCCGAGTCTTGCAATCTCCGCAATGCCTCTGGTGATCAATGCCGCCTTCGTATTGTCGCCGTATCCGAGGCCGTCCGCAATTCCCGCCGCAAGCGCCACGACATTCTTCAAGGCCGCCCCGACCTGCATGCCCAGCACATCCGGACTGGTATATACGCGGAACACATCGCTCATGAAGATGTCCTGCACGTACAGGGCATCCTCCCGTCTGACCCCTCCTGCCACAATTGCGGTGGGAAGGCCCCTTCCGACCTCCTCTGCATGGGTCGGTCCGCACAGAACCGCCGTGCGGCATTGCGGGATTTCCTCCTCGATGATCTGTGTCAGCGTCAGAAGGGTATCCTCTTCGATTCCCTTGGCAACGGACACGATCAGCTGTCCCTCTTTCACATACGGGCGCATGCGCCGCGCCGTACTGCGGGTAAAGGGCGACGGAACCGCCAGCACGAGCAAATCCATGCCGTCGATGGCCTTCTGCAGGTCCGTTGTCGCCTGTACCTCAGCCGGCAGCTTCACACCGGGAAGCTTGACCTTCTGCTCATGCTCTGTGTTCAGCTGGTCCACCTCTTCCTGTGAGACCGACCAGACCGTGACCCTGTGCCCGTTGGCAGATAATTCATAGGTCAGCGCGGTTCCCCAGCTGCCGGCCCCCAGCATTCCGATTCGTGCCACAATCCATCCTTTCTGCTCCCCGCAGCCCGGGAAGCGCGACCTCTCACCCTTTGTTTTCCTTCCGGAACAGGTACGTTCTGCTCTCACTGCCGCTTCGCAGCTTTGCAATATTGCTCCTGTGACGGTAATATGCCAGAACCGTCAAAAGGCCCATGATCACGGAAATCTCCGCAAGGGCCGCCGGCCCTCCCGCCGGGTACCAGCCGGCAGCTCCCTCCGCAACAACGGCGACGAAGCATGCCGCATAGACGCACAGGGACCCCAGAGACACATAATGCGTCAGCAGAAACGGGATGAAAAAGGCCGCCACCGCGACCGGCAGAATCCCTATGTAAAAGCCAAAGGCGAAGCCGGCCATAACCGCAACTCCCTTCCCGCCGCGAAAGCCCATGTAGAAGGGATAGTCATGTCCCAGCACCACGCCGGCAAATGCCCACATTTTCAGCAGATAGATCTGATCCGCACAGCTCTCCCCGAACAGAACGCCGATCAGAAGAAGACACAGAAGGCCCTTTCCGAGATCCAGAAAGAATACCTTCAAGCCTGTATTCTTCCCCATCACGCGCATGGCGTTGGTCGTTCCGGAATTCCCGCTTCCGTAGCTCCGAATGTCAATTCCTCTGCTCTTTCCGATGAGAAAGGCCCATTGAATGCAGCCAAATCCATAGCCGATCAGAAGACATATAATACGTAATCCGAAATCCATGCCTCACCCTCGCAGATGCTGCCCGCTCTGCAACGCTCCTCTCTTTCGTTCGCCTGCGATCGCTCCGGCGCACATCGCCTGCAGACTCCCTTTAGCGGTTCTTCCCGTCCTCGCTCCGTTCGCGGATGATGAACTTCATCGGCGTTCCCACGAATCCGAAGGTGGAACGGATCTGATTCTCAAGGTAACGCAGATAGGAGAAATGCATCAGGTATTTATAATTTACGAACAGAACGAACGTAGGCGGCTTTACTCCCGCCTGTGTCGCATAGAAAATACGCAGCATCCTGCCCTTGTCCGACGGCGGCTGCTGCATGACAGCGGCCTCGGTTATGATCTCGTTCAACACACCGGTCTGAATCCGCAGGTTCTGACTGTCGGAAACCATATCCACCTCATCGTAAATATGGTTCATCCGCTGTCCCGTCTTTGCGGAAATATAGAGAATCTCCGCATAAGGCATGAAGGAGAGGGTCTGCCGGATCTTTGCCGTGAATTTCTTCATGGTGGAATTGTCCTTCTGCAGGGCATCCCACTTGTTCACGGCGATGATGACCGCCTTTCCCCGTTCGTGTGCAATTCCCGCGATCTTGGCATCCTGCTCCGTCACGCCGTCCTCCGCGGAAATCACGAGGAGTGCTATGTCGGCCCGTTCCACGGCTGCCACCGCCCGCAGGACCATATAATGCTCCAGCTCCTCGGAGATCTTGTTCTTGCGCCGCAGCCCCGCCGTGTCTATGAAGACATATTCCTTCCCCTTGTGCCGGACACGGGTGTCGATCGCATCTCTCGTTGTCCCCGCAACATCCGATACAATCACGCGGTTCTCGCCGATCAGACGATTTACGATGGAGGATTTGCCTACGTTCGGCTTGCCGATGATGGCAACCCGGACGGCATCATCCTCGGCATCCTCCTCGCTTCCCTCCGGGAAATGTCGTACAACTTCCTCCAGCAGATCCCCGATGCCGGTCTTTCCGGCAGCCGAAACCGGGATCGGATCTCCAATGCCCAGATTATAAAACTCATAGACATCGGCCTGCATTTTCGTAGGCTTATCCACCTTGTTGACGGTCAGAACAACGGGCTTTCCGGATCGCCGCAGCAAATCCGCCACCTTGGCATCCGCCTCCTGCACCCCGGACTGAATATCCACCAGGAACAAAATGACATCCGCCATCTCCATGGCGATCTGCGCCTGCTCCCGCATCTGGGAGAGAATGACATCCTTGGATTCCGGCTCGATGCCGCCGGTGTCTATCATGGTAAAGCTGTGATTCAGCCACGTGGCATCTGCGTAAATTCTGTCCCTGGTAACGCCGGGCGTATCTTCTACAATGGAGATCCTCTCCCCCGCAATTGCATTGAAAAGCGTGGATTTTCCGACATTGGGTCTGCCTACTATGGCAACGATGGGTTTGTTCTTTCTCTTTGACATGTACTCCGTATCCTATCGGCAGATGCTGCCGCTTTTGGTGCTGCTGTTCTCTCACCCGCCGTCATGACGGGCGCTTTTCCTGCCGTTTTTGCTGCTCTTTTGCTGCTCTTAAAACCACTGAGTTCGTATTATAGCATAAGGCCGTTCATAAATGAATGTGATAAACTGGTACTGTTCTGAACACAGAAGGGAAAAATGACGATGAGAATGATCGACTACTACAACATTGCAGCTGTATTTGCCGAGGCGGCCCTGGTCCTGACGGTATGGGCGGTCCGTCATAACAAGGCATCGAAAGCCGGCAGGGAGGATCGGCTGCTGTGCGCCCGCATTCCGTTCAAGGGGGCAACCGCAGACGTGCTGTTCCCCATCCTCGCGGTCCTCCTTCTGGCGGGCGGTGCGGCTCTTCGCATGTGGAACCTCACCGGTCTCCCCGACGGACTGCAGCAGGACGAGGCCTCCATCGGCTACGAAGCCTTCTGCCTTGTGACAACCGGCATGGACCGCAACGGCTACCATTGGCCGGTTTACCCCATTACCTGGGGTTCCGGGGGCGGCAGTCCCCTGATGATCTATCTCAATGTGCTCACAACCCGGCTGTTCGGTCCCGGCATCCGTTCCATCCGCATTGTGCCCGCTTTTCTCGGCACCCTGACGCTCCTTCTGTTCTTCTGCCTTTTGTATCGCGCCTTTGGAAGAAAAGCAGCGCTTCTCGGACTTCTGGTCCTTGCTGTCATGCCCTGGCACATCATCCTCTCCCGCTGGAGCCTGGATTCCAACACCACCCCCTTCTGGCAGCTTCTGGCGCTGCTGCTCATGGTGCGTGCGGCCTCCTCCCGCGAGCATCGGACCGGGCGTTATCTGCTGGCGGCCTTTGCCTTTGCCGTCTGCCTGTATTCCTATGGCTCCGCCAATGTGGTCATCCCGCTGACCATCCTGTTCGCCTGCATCTTTTTGCTGCGCCGCGGCCTTCTGACCTGGCGGCAGCTGGGGCTGTGCCTTCTCGTTTTCCTCGGGGTCTGCCTCCCGCTGGCCGTCTTCTACGGCATAAATTTCCTGGGACTCCCGGAAATATCTCTGTGCTGGATTTCCTTTCCCAAATTTACATCCAGCCATTTCGGCTCCGTCTTTCTGGCCTTCAATGCGAACCTTCCGTCCGCACTCCTTGGCAACCTGAAGAGCCTGATCCGCACCCTGACCTTCGGGCTCTCCGATGAGGTTTCATGGAATGCCATGCCCGGCTACTGGACGCTGTATTGCTTCACCTGGCCGGTAACGTTCGCCGGTATTCTCTTTGGAAGGACGCCGCATAGCGATGCTCCCTCCATAGCGGAAATTACCGACGCGGTTCTCCTCTCTTCCCTTGGTGCGGCACTGATCTTCTCCCTGTTCATCCAGCAGGACATCAACCGGGAGGTGCTGCTCTTTCTGCCTCTGATCTACTGGTTCGTCAAGGG
Organism: Succinivibrio sp.; assembly: GCA_963591995.1. Classification (GTDB taxonomy): domain Bacteria; phylum Bacillota; class Clostridia; order Lachnospirales; family Lachnospiraceae; genus CAG-791. The sequence continues at coordinate 607 of CAVAUJ010000010.1, read as the reverse complement.
GCTGCTCTGGCTGGCCGGCGCAAGGACAAAGCTTCCGATGCTGCTCTCTCTCCTCCTGCTCCTCCTTGGCTTTGCCTCCTTTGCAAAGGATTACTACGGCGGAACCTATAATCGCATCGCCGCTACGGATTTTATGCCCGGTTACGGTGATGCGATGTGTTATGCCGATCAGCTGGCAACGGAAAAAGGAGAAGACGCCACGGTTTACTCCACCTATGATCTGGTAGCCTCCCCGTTCATGCTGACCCTCTACTACACCTGCTATGATCCGCAGGAATTCCGGGACACCGTTGTCTACAAGGACCCGGAGGCCGAGTTCCGCGTGGCAGCCTCCTTCGGACATTTTGTCTTCGGACTGCCGGAAAGCTCCGATCAGCTTTCCTCACTGACGAAGGAGCAATACCGGCAGGACGTTTTCGTATTAACCAGGGAAGAAGCTCAGAAGATGAATCCGGATCCGCAGGAATATGAGCTCACCACCTTTAAGGACCGTTTCGTCGTGATAGCACGCCGGGAATGACCGCAGACTCCCTGCGGCCATTCCCGGTCCCTGGTACATCGTTTGCAAAATAACTAGCCAAATAACGCAGAACTTTTTTCTGAGGGT